>JABEUY010000004.1 GCA_013044175.1 Bacilli bacterium | reverse complement strand
TTCTTCCACTTCGCGAGGATATACATTAAAACCACCGACGATAATCATATCTTTCTTGCGATCGACGATATAAAAATAGCCATCCTCATCGACTTTCGCAAGATCCCCTGTGTGTAACCATCCATTACGTAGCGCGATATTCGTCTCTTCCTCCCGATGCCAATAACCTTTCATCACATTCGGGCCGCGTACGACAAGTTCCCCAACAGATCCAACGGGAACTTCTTCATCTTGTAAATCAACGATTTTTTGTTCAACCATCGGAAGTGAAAGACCGATCGAACCGACTTTACGCGGTCGACCATCAACCGGTGCAAAGCAAGTCACTGGCGACGCTTCGGATAACCCATACCCTTCTAAAATCACAACGCCAAACTTTTGCTCAAAACCCCGTTGAACCGCTTCAGGCATAGCAGCCCCGCCTGATAGACAGTAGCGTATCGCAGTCAGATCAAAAGTTTGATCACGAGCTGCTTGAAGCATGAAATTGTACATCGTAGGGACACCAGCAAATAATGTGATTTTTTCTTTTTGCATAACTGTCAGCGTATCGATCGGACTAAACCTCGGAAGAATCATCATTTGTGCTCCCCGATAGATCGAAGCATTTAGACAGACTGTTAGGCAAAAAACGTGAAACATCGGAAGAACGACAAGCACATGATCTTCTTGCGTCAATTCAAGATGATCACCGATCAAATCCGCATTCGATGATAGATTCGAATGCGTTAACATCGCACCTTTAGGTTTACCTGTCGTTCCTGAGGTATATAATATAACGGCGAGATCCTCAGGATCCAACGGTTGCTGTATCGTAAATTCAGGATAAGATTGTTCGTCAAAAATCGATTGATACGTAATGATGCCGTGCGCAAGCTCTCCTTCTGGTTGACCGACAGCGATAAGATGTAAGCCTGGCATCATACCTAGTAAAGGCCCAGCAAGTTGTGCCATCTGATGAGGTGCAACAACGACTTTCACTTGACTATCTTGCAACAAATAAAAAATCTCTTGAATCGTATACGTTGGATTGATCGGTACACAATACATTCCTAAACGCAAAGCAGCATGATAAATCGTAACAAACGCATCAGAATTGGGCAGGATCAAGGCAAGACCATCACCGTGCGTGAGTCCGAGCGAATGAAAGAAAGCGCTAACATGAGAGACGTCATAATCCAATTGTTCATACGTAACCTCACGTCCCATAAAGGAATAAGCCAATGCGTGAGGATGACGCTTGACTGATTCTCGTAAACTTTGATCCAAATGTTGAAAAGGCATCGTGACTCTCTCCCTTAGATCAGAATTACTCCTTCTTCGTCATCCTCTACGTTACTCCAACTTGACTGATTGGTCAATCATTTTTTGTAGCGTTCGATCAAAACACGAATCAACGCGATGAAAAAACCAAGCCCTGCAAGGCTATAGCATACGATCGCCAGGATCATACTATGCCATCGCCCCTCGACGAAACCGCCAAGTTCAGCTAGAACGACCGCGACAGATGCGATCATCCAATTTCGTACCTTACGATTCATGAAGACACCTCAAAAACCAAATTTTCCATACTCAAAAATCGAATGTTTCTTGTTGGGCAAACCAATATGTCATGGAATCATTCTGCTTCGTTGGAATGATTCTTTTTTTCATCATCATGGCATTTTGTATCGCATAATTTCTATAATTATTATTCATCAAAATATGAACAGACTGCGCTTCTTCATGAAGCGCTTCAGCCACTTCAGCAATAGCATGAATCTCAGATCGGGAGTACAAATAATTAAAACGCTCCCCTGAAGTCGCAAGACCTGGTTGCATCCAAGTCTCTTGATTTCTACCATGCAAACGAACGATGGAAAGTCGAGTATCCGTCACGGCGGGGATAAAGGGAACGCATGACGCGGTGACCTGTGGTTCATCAACGACAACATGAATCGCACAAAGATCTCGTAAAAAATTCAGTGTATCCATCGCCTCATCATCTTGAAACCAACTTTGATGGCGAAATTCGATCGCAACAGGAAAGTTACCAAAGAATTGTCGCGCTGCTACGATGTAAGCGAGATGCTCTGACGTTTTTCGAAACCATGGAGGAAACGAAAAATGAATGGCTCCAAGTTTATTCGCCGCGATCAGAGGTTCAATCACCGCCATGAAATCGTGAAAGACTGCTTTCTTATCATAGAAATCAGCCAAGGAACGATCATGTAAAGTCATCGTATTATGAACCTTAACATTGAACGTAAAGTTACTTGGCGTCTGTTCTTTCCAACGCTTTACATACTCTTGTTTTGGTAATGCATAGTAGGTGCTATCGATTTCAACAAGAGAAAATTGTTTCGCATAGAACCCCAAGCGTTCATGGGGTTGTAAACGTTTAGGATAAAATTGCTGATGATCAGCAAAGGCACACGTACCACATTCGATCAAACGAATTCACCACGCCTTTCAAGTATAGCATGACGTCGTTTTTCAATATCCATGGTATACTTTTCACATCTGCACTAAGGAGGGAATACCATGGCTGCACCATCACACGCGCTAACATGCCCGCATTGCCAAGGTCTATGGTTTCGTGAAGAAAAAATCGTCGAACTTGACGGAAGCGTCGTCGTTACCAAAGGCATGCCAGTTCCAGCACAGACCCGTGCTGTCAGCTATCAATACGTCTGTGTGTCTTGCCAAAATGTATTGGATGAATCCTTTGTTCATGGTCACCTTGAGGCGCGCTAATCGCGCCTCATCGGTCATAATATTAGCCTCAGACGGTCTGACGTCTTTCATACTCAGGACAACGCGAACGAAAGGGACAAAAAGAACGACAAAAGTTCTTCGTATACTTCGGTTGAAATTCCTCGCGCAAGATCTGCTTCCACTTTTCGATAATCCAAGACTTTAACGCTAGACGATCTTGTTCATCCACGCGTAACCAAACGCGACCGCCTTGCACCACAAAATCAAAATACCCTTCTTTGGCAGGTTCGCCATAAAGATCCTGACATGCAAGCGAGTAAAGAACAATTTGTCTTGTTTTCTTAAGATCCTGTTGTGAGAAAGGCTTTCCCGTTTTAAGATCAGCGACGACATAACCATACGTTGGCACATGTAATACGCGATCGATAAAACCTTTCATCGGTGGAACACCCGTTGCGATATCGATCAGAAATTCTTTTTCCGAATCGATCACATCATCGACTTGATATTGACTGAATCGAGAGATCGCTTGCAGCCCTTTTTTATAAAAGGCCACTGCATCTTCCCGCGTAGGAAACTCTTCGACGATCGGTACAAACGTATCATCATATCTCATTTTCAAAGCATCATAAGAAGCACGACCCTGCGTATTACCATGCTCTTCATACAAACTGTGAATCACCTTACCAAAGGAAGCGTGATAGGTCACGACATGATCCGTAGGTGTCGCTTTTTCCACGTATTCATAATAAAAACGCAGCCCGCACGTCTCAAGAAGTGACAGCCTGCTAAACGATAAGTATTCCATCTTCTGACCCAAACCGCCTTTCATCCCTTGCGCCATGATCATACCATGAATTTGAGGTAGTAAAAACAACTTGCACATACTTTCCTTCCTTTACGTCAAAACTCAGCATAAGGCTGATTGAGGACAAAAGGAGGATCATCGTTGATGAAACAAGTTGACAAGCTTCTTTGTGATCTACCTCTTTGCTCCGATAGTCATGCCAATGCGCAAATGATTCAAGCTGTCTTTCGGCAATGCAGCGATTGGTCCTATAAAACGGTAAAAAAAGACGATGGTGATTTTCATTTGTTTTATTTTCTTACCATCGTCGATCTCGAACGTATTGAACGAGAAATCATCGTGTATTTAGAAAGTGAGTATGCCGCCTCGTATCTGATTGAACAATTACCTATCGCAAACTTGACGACCTATCAAACCTATCGAAATGTTGTCGATGCGATCAATCACGGACAGATCATTTTACTCGCACCAGACCAAGCTTTAGCATATGGATTTACTTTTGATCAAGCTCCAAAACGCAGTATCATGGAGCCCAATACGGAAATGGTCATCCGTGGCCCTAGGGAAAGTTTTATCGAACATATCGCGACGAATCTCGGCTTGATACGTAAAAAATTGCAAACGGAAAAATTAAAAACCATTCCTTATGTCCTTGGCAAGTATACCGGGACTCAGGTCGTCATTGCCTATCTTGAAGATATTTGTGAAATGAATCTTATTGAAGAAGTCAAACAGCGATTATCACGTATTACCATCGATGGTATTCTCGAATCTGGCTATATCGAAGAATGGATCGAAGACAATCCCTTTTCTCCCTTCCCTCAAATGCAAAATACCGAACGTCCGGACGTCGTTGCTGCCCTCTTGCTAGAAGGTAGGGTTGCGATTTTTGTTGATGGAACACCGTTTGTTTTGCTTGCACCGATCAATTTATTTGGCGCACTTGCTTCTCCTGAAGATTATTATGAGCGTTATTTGATCGCCACAATGGTTCGATGGTTACGCTTTATCTTTGCTGCCGTCTCCTTGACACTGCCTTCACTCTATGTAGCGATCACAACCTTTCACCCTGATTTCTTGCCAATACCTTTGTTGATCTCCATCGCCGCGGCTCGCGAAACCACCCCGCTTCCTGCTGCTGTCGAAGCTTTTTTTATGGAAATCACGTTTGAAGCTTTACGCGAAGCTGGCGTGCGACTGCCTAAAGCGATCGGTCAAGCGGTTAGCATCGTCGGTGCTCTCGTCATAGGGCAAGCTGCCGTTCAAGCAGGTATCATTTCTGCGCCGATGGTGATTATCGTGTCGATCACTGGGATTGCTTCATTTACTATTCCACGTTTAACTTTGCGATTGCCTTACGCATGTTACGTTTCCCGATCATTTTGCTGTCTGGCGCCCTAGGGATCTTCGGCCTCATACTCGGTATCCTTGCCATCCTTATTCATCTTTGCGGATTGCGTTCTTTTGGCGTTCCTTATTTGATGCCTATTGCACCTTTTCACTTTTCAGGAATGAAAGATACTTTTGTACGTGCGCCTAGGTGGGCGATGATGCGACGTCCCGAGCAAACCAGCAAAAAAAATCGGTATCGACAAACCAGTTCTGGTACGCCTGAAGCAAGGTTACCTACAGGAAATCATCATGAATAACCTTTTCAAGAAGACTACGATAGCAAACATTCTCGTAGTTTGTCTCACTTTTATGGTAAACGGTTGTTATGATGCCGCCGAAGTCAACCAGTTAGCGATCATCACCGCTTCTTCAGTCGACCTCAATACACGAAACGGAAAACCGAATGCTGATCCTTCAAAAAAGTACCTAAAATCATTACAAATCTCCATTCCCAACCAATTACAAAGTAGCCAAAGCGGTTCAAGTGGCGGCAGCAGTGGATCAGCAAGTGCAACGTTTATCGTCGTATCGGGAGTCAATGCTTCACCGACAAGCGCGATGATCAGTGCACAAGAAAAATTATCGCGTCGGTTCTTTCTCGCTGATCGACGTGTGATCATTTTAGGCGAAGCGTATGCCAAGACGGGGATTTCCACAATTCTTGACGAGTTGGTGCGAAATCCACAAGCACGGCTTCACGTCTATATCCTTATCGCCAAAGGGACGACGGGCAAAAAAATCATTGAGAAAGCCTACCCTCTGAATCGTCTGCCTTCTGATGCGATCGTCGAACTTGAAGAAAGTCATTCCTTTGTCGCCGTTGATGCCGTTCGTTTTATTCGATTGATGACCGAAGGATCGGATGCTTACGCGATGGGTATTCGATTGCTTCAGCATGCCAAATCATCAAGCATACCTTTTTTATTGGATCATATCGCAGTCTTTCATCGAGATCGTATGGTGGGATGGCTATCGCCAAAAGAAAGTAAAGGATTTCTCTTACTGTATGACCACGCTAATGAAATCCAATTTTTCTCGCTTAATGTTCAAGTTCCACCCTCACAACAAACCGTAACATTTCGCGTCACTCAACTTCTATCCTCAGTACAGCCCATACTGCAACATGGAAAACTCCAACTTATGATTAAACTTTTTATGAAACTATATGTCATCGAAAATGGTACAGCGGATAATTTTGACCATCCTGATGCGATCTTACGTTTACAAAAATGCCTAACACAGCATATGCAAAAAGATATTCAAGTGACACTCTTTGCCTTACAAAAACGTCTTAACGTCGATTGCCTTCAAATTGGTCGTCGTGTCCACGCTTTTTATCCTACGCTTTGGCATACCCTTTCACCGAAGTGGCGGCAGGTGTTTGCCACTTTACCTTATAAAATAAATTTAAATTTCCAAATCATTAATAGTGGAAATGGTAGTGCTCCCATTCATCTACGTCAACCGCCAGCATCGAGGTGAAAAAATGGTATATACCCTCATTACCTCGGGCATGATGGTTTTGACAGTAATCATTCTTGATGGAAAAAAAATAATGCTCAAAGAAGCATGGTCATCAAAATTTTCCTATGGCTTGTTCCTGCTTATTTTCCTGATTCTCATTGCACTGTATAGCATAATCCAATACTTCGGAAGTGTTAATGTCTTAGCGCTATTACAAAAAATCTTAGCGCCGATCACAAAGTGGGTGTTTTCGCCATCGTGAATTCCCAGTCAACAATGAAGATTTCAACTTGGCAATTTCTATGTATTATCATTGCTGCTATGAATGCTTTCGGTCATTTCGTCTATGTTCACCTTGCTCTGATCTATGCAGGCAGAGATGCATGGCTTTCTCTCATCATCAGTTGTGTCATCTCGTTTTCAATCATTTTTGTTTATATAAAAATCATTCCCTCACAATCAGAAAAATCTTGGCTTGCCATTACCGACCCCATCGCCAAACGCATACCCATGATCCTTTTGGTCAGTTTGTACATCCTTTTCTTTTTTTTGATCAGCGCGATCACGTTACGAATTCTCGTCGATTTTCTGTCAATGATCTATCCTTATACACCGCAAGAAGTGTTTTTTCTTTGCTTGTTTCTTCTCATGACATGGCTTTTACGAGCAGGATTAGAAGTCATCACACGCCTTATTCAAATCGTCGTTCCTTTTCTGATCATCGCAGGGATTTTTGCGAGCATCGTCAGCATGCGCGAAAAGGAATGGATAGCTTTATTGCCGATGTTTGATCACGGGTTGATCCCAATCGGACAAGCTGTACTGATCGATCTTTGTATGCTATCGGAACTGATCGTTTTTACCATCTATGCAAAAAAACTTTCGGCACCACAACAAGTAAAACGCTTTGCTTGGCTTTTTCCACCCCTTGTGCTCCTACTCTTTATCGCACCAACAACAGGACCTGTCATGCTGTTTGGCGAATATCTCGCTAAACGTCTTGACTTTCCCACCTATGCAGAACTGCAGTATATTCAAGTAGGCAATGTGTTTCCTCGACTGGATGTGCTAGGGATCCTGCTTTGGACATTTGGAGCTTTTTTCCGGGCAACGTTATATAGCCAAGGGATTTTGTTGCTTCTTCGTGAAAACCTTGCCACCGACCAATTCAAAAAATTCGCAACGCTCATCGCTGCAATTGTAGTACTTATGGCCAACCTCATCGCCCAAGAACGTGCCAATCTCCTTTCCTTTTTACAAACAACCTATCCGATTATCGCCATTGTAATGGGAATAGGTATACCTGCCATTTATCTTACGATCACTACGTTACGCCGTCTTCGGATAAAAAAGAAGGAATGAGTGCCTTCACTCATTCCTTCGTCATGATGCGCTTTTCTTCATAAGCCAAAAACTGATACCATCGTTGCCGAAAACGTACTTGTGGTCCGTCGGCTGGCACATGAGCTTCCATCTGTAAAGCCTGCGGAATCGGTCTTGGATGTTGACTTTCGACAACCAAACGGTCTTCTTCGAGGATTTTGCTGCTTTGTTTTGAAAATAGCCAATTCATTAAAGGCATTTTTCGCAAAAAGGTTCGACCTGCATAACCAAAAATCAAGGTCTCGTGCGAACTGATCGGTGTAAACGTGACATAATTAATAAATCCACTTTTCCCCATAGCAGCTTTCAACATCCATTGTCCAGGAAAAACATAATCAAGCAATCCCCCACCATTTTCGATGATAATTCGATCCGAAGAGGGAACAGAAAAGCGAACTTGTTTGATTTCAGGTTGCAATCTTCGCCCGATCGTTTTTTTATGAACAAAAGCGAGATGTGCAATATCGAGCACACTTTCAACGACTCTAGTGAGATGCGCTTGCCATTTTGCCTCGTAAAAAGAAAGCGTAAAACTCGCATCCTCAAGCTCTGGAAATACTTCAAGATCGGGTGGGCTTGCCAAGCGTTTATCCTCAGGATATATCCAGATTAGCCCAGCTCGTTCTTGCGTTGGATACGCGACGATATGGGCAAAATCGGGGATCGGTCGGTCGGGATGGGCCGGAATCGATCGACACTGACCATCTTGATCAAACGCCCAACCGTGATACGCACAATGAATTTGATCATCAACGCATTTGCCTAAAGACAAGTCAGCACCACGATGGGAACAATAAGCTTCTAGGCAACGTACGTGACCTTTATGATCGCGATACAAAACAACATCTTTACCGAGCAACGTTCTTTTTATCGGCTTTGTCGTTAACGCTTTCGCTTGCATAACCGCATACCATGTCAAAGGAAATACATGATCATCGCTGGGTAAAGGCTCACGGTAAGGCAAAGAAGAAACACTTTGTTCCGTTGAAGAAGTTGGGTCAAGAACCGCCATTTCGGTTCACCTCGCGTATAATGTCTGTATAACTAATACCTAAAGAACATTATACACTTATTTTACACCGATGCGCATCCGATAACTAAAAACAAGTGATAAAGTTTGATCGCGAAGTTCCTGCTTTACAGTTTCCACAAACTGATCCTTGGCAACAAGCGCTTCTTCCCATTGTTCCTTGATCGCAGTTTGCACGGAACCTTGACTCATGGCCATGCCGATAAACGCGTCAGCATCCATTTGATCGCCGTGATGCAATACGATTTCTTTGGTAAAGGTAAAATGGCCACTTTGGCGAATGTTTCGCAAATGTTGGTCTTTATGATAACGAAGTACACGATCTTCGCTGATGATTCGTTCATTTTCAAGTTGTTGGATGGCATTCATAAAGCGAAGATACGCTTGTTCGAGTGATACGGTCACACTTGGCGGCCAATCACAATCAAACGTGGCAAAAATCCCACCAGGTCGTAAAACCCTAGCTGCTTCCTTTAAGGTGGCAACAGGCTCCATCCAATGAAAAGACTGTGAACAAGTAATCAGATCGACAGTTTGATCCTCACAGGGTATTTCGTGCGAATACCCTGCAACAAAGGAGAAGGCATTGTCTGTCGCATTACCACGATGTGTCAATTCCTCAATGGCTTGTTGTCGCATCGAAGCATTCGGTTCAACACCAAGAACACGATCCGCGCGATTTTCCCAAAGAAAAGTAGATAAACCAGTTCCACACCCTACATCCACAACGCATTGCGGCCGTCGTCCAAGATATTGGATCAAGATATCCGCGATCAAAGTGGGCGCTTTAGGGCGGTATTGATGATAAAGATCGGCAAATCCCAGAAAACGATCGATATTTTGCTGACGGTATTCGCTCATCCTTCTCCAACTTTCACAATTATTTAAATTATAACAATATTTAAAATTCAGTTGCCAACCTTCCATACTTATGGTATCTTGAAAAAGTTAATGTTTACACTCAGTTTACCATGAACACGATGAAAAAAGCGTAAAGATCACGTAACTATCGTTACGCAAAGGGTGGTGACCACGGTGCAATCGACGTACAACTCGCTTTTTCTCGTTACCCTTATCGCTCTCATCAGCCCTTGGTTATCCACACGTATACTAAAAGGTCTTATTCCTGCCGTTGTACTCGAAATCGTCATGGGCATTGTAGCAGGCCCTAGCGTTCTACATATCGCTGTGTCAACCAATTACATTAATTTTTTAGCCAATTTCGGCTTCTCTTATCTGATGTTTTTATCGGGACTTGAACTGGACTTTTCTTTAATCTTCCAAAAAACCGAAACAACCGGCAGACAACCTTGGATTCGTGGACTCGCGTTTTTTATCATGACCTTATTGATCTCAACGATGGTCGCCTTCGTTCTCTATGCCATTGGCTGGATCAAGAACCCACTCATCGTTGGTCTGGTATTAAGTACCACATCTACAGGTATCCTTATGCCAGCACTCAAAGAAAAAGGTTGGTTATATGATCCGCTTGGCCAGCAGTTACTCGTATTTGGCTTACTTGCCGATCTCATCACCTTATTTGGTATAACTGGCTATGTAGCCTTCCATACGAGCGGAAACGGCTTTAGCCTTCTCCTTATTATGGTACTGCTTCTCTTCTTCGTTATCCTCTATCGATTTTTGCGCGTTCTTGCCAAGCGATCACCGTTTTCACTGCTTGAAAATGCATCGAGTGAGATCGGATTACGTGGTGCATTCGCTTTAATTCTTTCGTTTCTGGCTTTTTCAGAAACATTAGGTACTGAGGTTATCGTCGGAGCGTTTCTTGCGGGAGCGATCATTTCCTTGCTTTCGGAAAGACATTCCGCGCTCATCGGTAAACTCAATTCAATCGGGTACGGTTTTTTACTTCCGATTTTTTTTGTTAATGCGGGCATCAAGTTTAATCTACAAGCCTTAGATTCTCGCCCAACCTATTGGTTGATGTTACTCATTTTATTGATCACCATGTTTGTCAATAAAGTCGTACCTTCCATTTATTTTCTACGCTATTTTGCCATGCCAAAACGGATAGCCGGTGGCATGTTGCTCAGTGCTCGCCTCAGTCTCATCATCGCAGCGAGCCAAATCGCTGCTGAGATAGGCGCCATTAGTGCAGCGACCGCCAATGGCATGCTTTTACTTGCGGTACTTTCTTGCTTAGTCGCACCAGCTGCCTTCAATCGAATTATGCAACCCTTTCTCCCCAAAGGAAAAAGCCAGGAAAAAACGGGGATACTCACTTTAAATGCAAAAATGTTGCCTGAAAATTGGATTGTTGATGCTGTCGAAGTACAAGCCCGTTCGATGGATGGAAAACCTTTACGCATCCTCGGTTTACCGCAAGATGTGTTGATCGTATCGATATTACGCAATGACGAACCGATTATTCCCCGCGGTCACACGAGACTGGCTCTTTTTGATGTTGTACAAATGATGGGTCATCCTGATGGCATGTTCGAAATGCGACAACGGTTACAGGGTAAGTAAAAACTTAACGCAAAACTTTACACCGTTGTATGCTTATCCATGTATTCTTGTAAGCGTTTGACGATTTCTTGTGGCGTAGGCGGGCAACCCGCTACGGACAAATCAGGCTGCACAACATGCTGCACGCCTCCATGACTGGCATAGGCTCGTCGATCCACACCACAGCCTAAAGCGCAATCACCGATGACGATAAGTCCTTTTGGGGTCGAAACAGCCTCGAAAACACGCACAAGAGCTGGTTTCATCGTATCGCTGACAGAGCCGGTTACGATCAAAGCATCCGCATGACGAGGTGAAGCGACAAATTCAATGCCATAGCGCGAAACATCATAATCCTTACCAAGCAATGCGGTCAGTTCCTGTTCACAAGCATTGCAGCTTCCGGCATCAACATGGCGTAGTTGCAACGATTTCATTTTCTTATCCATCAAAGTCCCTCCTTCTTTCAACGATCTGTACAGCTATAACAAAGTTCAAAACTCTTGTTGATTAAAGGAAAGTCAGCGACGACATTCCCTTCGACAGCTTTCGCCAAGACGGGCCAATTACGATAAGAGCCTGACCGAATATGATATCGATCGATCTTGCCATCTAACCACTGTATGACATGCACATTAAGTCCATGCGGTGATTCGGAGAAGGTGACTGTCTCACCGGTAAGATCACTCGGTACAACAAACGGTTCCTCTTTTGAAGGATCACCCATCCTTGCGAGCGTCTGACGAAGGATGGAAAGAGAACTTTCAACTTCAAGCAATCGCACCTGAAATCGAGCTTCCACATCACCACCTAACGCCGTGGCAACCGTAAAATCGACAACTTGATAAAGTGGCATGTATTTTCGCATATCGCTCTTTTCCCCTGTTGCTCGCCGTGCAACACCAACGGCACCGAGTTGCTTTGCATCTTGGCGAGTCACTTTACCGACTCCTCGCATGCGATCGTGAAAAGCAACGTTTTTCTCCGTGAGTTTTACCCACTTTGCCCACAACGCTTCAAAAGAAGTAATCAAAGAAAGAAAGTGCAACTTATCCTCTTGGGTAAAGACTTCGCCATACATCGCGTCAAATAAGAAGCGATGGCCAAAAATCACAGCCATCCCTCGTTGCCAGAGTTCTTTTAAAGCAAGACCTTTTTGATGCGCAACTGCAAAACCTACACCTGCTGGAATCTGAGCGAGGTCATTGAGGTGACTAAGAATTCTTTCCGACTCGGCGACGAGAATACGTCGATATTGCACGACTTCGGACACGTGACGATCAGTTACTTGCTCGATTGACTGCAAGAGATTGTATTGATGCGAGACGCTATCTGACCCACAAAGACGCGCGATCATCGGTTGTATAGCAGGAAAGCTTTTGCCCTGAAGCAGCGCTTCAATACCCCTGTGTTTTTGAAAAAGATGCGCATCGAGGCACAAGATATTTTCACCCATTACGCTAAAAACAAAATGACCTGATTCGATAATACCTGCATGCGTCGGACCGACTTTCATGATCACAATTCCTTCACCTTGCACCACTTTCATCGCTTGATCCGGTTCACCGTCTCGCCATAAGGGTCGATCTGGCATAGCTGCACGTAACGGGTAAAAATCGTCTGGCCATCTCTGTGTTCGAAGTAAGGGGCGTAGATCAGGATGCGCGATCGGGGTATAGCCAAAAAGATCGTAGATCTCACGCTCATCCCAGGCGACTTCTGGCAAGATGGTAGTGAGTGTCATGAATCGATCAGATGAACAACGCACCTGTTCGCGGGCAATGCTTCCATCAGCAAGTAACCAGTGCGCTTTGATTTTTTGATCACGAAAACCAGTAAGCGCCAACAATTCATCACCTTGCTGACGATGCATCGCATTGATCGTCACCCATGGATCATGTGCATCATACAGCGATATTTCCGTCATCATCCCAGTTACACCCCTTTGCTGTTTCGTTAACAATTTAAGAAAGATCGACGGTTTGGTTTCGTGGCGTTTTCCATAAACTTTTGATCAGATGGTCACTTAAGGCACTGAAACTCAACACAAGACCAAGACATAACGCGAGCAATACGATCGTTTGTTGTTGATCCCACAAAGAGAGAATCAGCATCCACTCGCTATAGGCAAGACCTAGTGGTGGTAACCCAGCTAACGCCAATAACAAGATAGCCCATAAGATCGCAAGACGCGGGAATTTTTTTGTAATCTCTTTCCATTGAAAAAGATGCGTACTGTGATAGCGTTCTGAAAAATACCCGGCAAGATAGAATAAACTTGCCTTGATGATGGCATGAAATACAAATTGCAAAAGGGCTGCATCGATCGCAAGTGGCGTACCGATGCCGAATCCGATCGCCATAATCCCCACTTGTTCGATCGAAGAATAGGCGAGCATTCTTTTCACGTCCTTTTGGACAAACAGGGCGAAAGATCCGATGAGCACCGATAATACCCCAAAGAGTAATAGCAGATGCTGACCCGATAAAAAGAGCGTGGACGGCATAGAAATCGCTCGCAAAAAATGATCGATCACCAACAGACACAAACCTAAAAGACAGCCTGAGAGCAAGCCACTGATCGGCGAAGGTGCAACAGAATGCGCATCTGGAAGCCAGGTATGAAAAGGAACCAATCCCGCTTTTGTGCCGATGCCACATAGCATCATGATCATAACGATATCGCGCACAATCGGTGCTATCGCCTGATGATGGATGGCGAGATTTGCATACGTAAACGTCTGCCAACCCAAGTGCTGTGATTGTAAACTCGCATAAAGAAGGACAATCCCTAATAAAGCGACCGACATCCCTACCGAGGCGATCACCATGTACTTAAAAGCGGCTTCTAAAGCACGTCGATTTCCTAATTCGATCAGTAATGCACTAGAAACTAACGTGGAAAATTCGATCGCTAGCCAAGCGAGAACGAGATTCTGTGTCGTTGCAATCACCACAAGTGCTGCGTAAAAAAGCGCCCACCAAAAGTAATAGCGCACTACGCTTTGTGAAGGATGTTCACGTAACCAACGTATACTCACGAAAGCACTACCTGTCACCATCAACTCAATCAAGGGCAATAACCACGCGAACGTCATCCCATACCCAGGGTGAACCATAAACCTTATCGCATAAAAGAGAAAATTGATCCCAACCCAAAAGGCAATGCTCAACGAAATCCTTCGAGGATCGTACCGATAACTTCCAAAGGCAAGAAGAAGAACGCCAAACGGCCCAATCATGTCAAGGATAAGAGTAGCCATATGATCATCTCCTCAAAAAACGCATCGCGGTGAAATCGACCGTTTTAAAGCGGCGTAAAATCAAATGACTGAGCCAAGCAAGAAGAATCGTCGAAAGGATCAGATCGAGCAGCATTCCGATCTCCATCATCAAAGGGAGTTGTCCGGCGATTGAAGCAGCGACAAGAACCAAAGCATTTTCGATGGCGATAAACGCACTGATCAAAGAAAGCACATGCTTTCGACTCATGATCTGTAAATAAGCGAGAAAAAGACTCCCCAAACCATAAAAAAACCAAACTTGCTGGTGCAAAATACCTGCGGCTTGTAATGGCGGCATGATATGCGAGATCGAAAGCAAAAGCACGAACCCAAGCAGATAGCCCCAAATCGGTAAAGCACGTATTCGCAGCGCTGAAGAAGGCCATTTTTGACTCACCCGATACAGGATCAAGGGAAGAAGAAAAGCTTTGACAAGCAACGTCAGCAAACCGATCACAAGCACTTCGGTCGCATTGCTTGCTGATTGAAACAATAATCCCCATAGTAGCCACCCTTGTAAGGAAAGAAACAACAGGACATACCGAACGTTTCGCACGACAACCATCAAAAAACTGCTGATCAACATCAATAAGGCTAAACTATCCATCACACACAACTCCTAAAAAGCGGTTATCACGACGGCCAACAACCCCATGCCGATGACAGCACTCACATAGTAGGGAATGCGAAAAAATCGCATTTTTATCGTAAAACTTTCCACCACGCCTACGAGGATACTTGAAACGCCAAGCTCAAAAAGATGAAGCAAAAGGGTCCACCACTGCGATGATAAGGTCGGACCAAACCATACCCAACCTATGGCTAGCATCGCTGTGACTTTACACATCGAAGCAAAATGAGAAAACGCAAAAAGTCGACCATTATATTCTAGTTGCGTCGCTTCATGCATCATCGTTAACTCCAAATGAGTATCCGGATTATCGATCGGTAACCGCCCGATTTCTAACAAAATCGTCAGCGCAAAGCCCCCGGCTGCCAGGAACCAAGCGAGCAAATGCGGTGCTTGTCGTAACCAAAGTGGCGAGATTTGCGCAAAGTGGGTATTGCCTGTCAAGAAAAAACACAAACCAAATACGGCAAAGAGCATCGGTTCTAAGCCTATACCTATCGTTAAAATCCGACTGGCTCCCAAACCACCAAACGTACCGGACGTATCCAAACCGGCTAACGCAGTCCAAAAACGTTCCAGCGCCAGTAAGAAAAAAACCATGATGAAATCACCAGCTAGCACGCCAGGTAATTGCTTTCCCCAAGGAATAAACAGCATGATCAACAGCATGACGCTGATACTGACGATCGGCGCGATGACGAAGATCAAGGAACTGTTCTCAGGCAGGGTAGTTTCTTTTTTCCAATACTTCAAAAGAACATAGTACCCTTGCCATACGGAGGGGCCATGGCGACCTTGTATTCGCGCTTTTGTCGTTTGAATGAGTCCAACAAAAAATGGAGATAGCCCGATCGCGATGAAAAAGCCAAAGCTTTGGACAATCATAGTTTGTGTCATTTTTCCATAATTCTCCCTTATCGATCAATGTACGAACAAGAGAAAGAGACCGATCGTGCCGAGCATGTAGATAAGATACAATTGAATCGATCCTGCCTGAAGGATCGATGTTAAGCCAGAAAGACGCCATACCAATCGATACGTTGGTCGATACAGGTACTTCTCCCAAATCGAACGTACACCCCCTCGATAGATCAATTGTTCAGGGAAATACGCAGCTTGCGTACCGGTACGCTCAAGGTGTCGATGTGGGCGATAAATGATAGCAAGCGATGTACGAACGGATTTCGTGAACGCGGTAAACGACATTTGCCGTTGTTCATGCACGACACGACCACACTGCCAATTCGGTACTTTTTTCATCGTCCAAAAACGAGATAACCAAAGAAAGAAAGTCAGAAGTAGTAAGAGCACGATACTCATCACCATGAGCGATGAAGGGAAAAACGATGAGACAGCCAAAGTGGGCTTTTGAGGAAAGACCGCGAAAAGAGGCGACAGTAGCCAGTTAGGATCGATACCGATCGCAAGGCATACGAACAATAACCCGATGACAGGCAGTGTCATGGCCTTGCCGATCGGATGGTTACTTCGAGATGCTCTTGGCACACCAAGAAAAATAACACCCGATGCATTGACAAAACATAAACACGCGAGTGCTCCTGTCATCGCGAGCATCAAGATCACCGCAAAACTGACGATCATCCAAAACGCACCGAAATGTTCCATTAACGATAAGAGACCATGAAAGGTTAACCATTCACTAAGAAACCCATTAAAAGGCGGGAGTCCACTAATCGCCATAGACCCGCCGATAAAAGCGATTCCCATGCCCGGCATGGTGCGCAGCAATCCGCCCAATCGTTCAGCATCTAACGTTCCTGTATGTTGTTGCACTGCACCTGCGATCATAAAAAGCTGACTTTTAAAGAGCGCATGGTTAAAGGCATGAAATAACGTTGCTATCATCCCCGTGACTTCTAAGGTCGGACGATGTAATACAATGCCGACAGCCATCAAGCCCAGGCCAAGAAATAGAATACCGATGTTTTCGATGCTGCTAAAAGCGAGGAGTCGTTTTAAATCTTTTTCCATAAGGGCATATAACACGCCAAGTAAGGCAGTGACCGCACCCACCAAGAGAAAGAGAACCGCCCAAAAGACCTGTTGGACACCGACATCGAGTAAGAGAAATTGAATAAGGCCAAAAACGCCAAGTTTGATCATCCCTCCCGACATCAAACTCGATACGGGTGTTGGTGCGATAGGATGCGCACGTGGTAACCATATGTGAAAAGGAATCACACCGCTTTTCATAGAAAATCCGATAAAAAGTAAAGCAGATACCCAATTTTTCATTCCCGGATTCATGGCATGCGCTTTGAGGGCGATGACGGAAAGATCAGCAGAATGAACTTGCGAGACAAGCAAGAACAAGCCACCGATAATCGCCATGGCGCTGATTTGCGACATGACCAGATACACATAGCCAGAAGGCAATACATGTTCTCGGTCATGATGCACGATAACGAGAAAGAAAGAAGTAATGCTCATCAATTCCCAAAAAGTGATAAATACCCATACGGTGTTCGCCATCAGTACACCGGTCATACTCATCACAAAAAGCGGTAACCAAAAAGCTGTCGCTTTATCATCATGATCTTGATAGCCAAAGCGATACCAAGACACGGCAACGGCTACGATGGATAGCAACAGTAAAAACCAAGCACGAAGTGGATTCAGTGCGAAAAGCGCGCCGTGCACCATCATGGTTGACGGATGATACAAAGCGATCAGTGCGATTCCAAGAAGCAACAGACTATAACAAAGAAGACTTAGTTTTGAACGAAGAGGTTGACGGGCAAACAAAGCAATCGGCAAACCAAGTAGGAATAGATAAGCGATGACCATCATGCCTCTTGCGCATTCTCCAACATCGATTGCATATTTTCGACGTGATGTTGGAATAATTCCCGCGCGATATCCATGATCGCAAAAAGTAACGGGTCTCTCACTTTGTAATAGACGTTCGTGCCTTGTTTTCTCGCATCGACGAGTTGTCGATTGCGCAGTAAGGAAAGTTGTTGCGAAACCGAAGAAGCATCGATCTCTAAACTTTGTTGCAGTTCGCCCACCGTTTTTTCACCGGTTCGTAAAAGTTCCAAGATACGCAGTCGCGTAGGATGACCCATCGACTTAAAGAGTTCTGTCTTAAATTCGATCACAGTTCGTTTCACCACTATATTTAGATTTTTAAATATTATAATACGTGTATATAGCGATATACAAATGTAAGATAACGGAATGACTTTTGAATCCCATAACGAAAAAGGCATCGCCGTCACCTCTTACATGACGTACGATGCCTTCTCATTGCTATTTTAGCGATTTAGCACTTGCTATAACCACAAGCTTCACACTCATTACAACCACCATGACGCACCAAACTGAGTTGGTGGCAATTCGGACACAGATCGCGACCGACTTCCGCATCACGAAGCGTTTGTAAACGATCATTTTGCTCGAAAGTCACAGCTTGATCTTGCGAGAAGGTCTCGACATGATCATACACACTCGGATCGAGATGAATTTGACGAAGTGGGAACGTCTCAGCATGCTCAATTAACGATTTTGCGATCGCATCAGGTACACTCGTGATTCGTCTTTCGCCAAAACCGACAGAACTCTGTCCACCAATGCCACGGAAATGCTTGACAAGCACCGCTTCTTTATCCGGATTGCGAGAATCCATCAGATAAAGGGTGATCGCGCGACCTAGTGCTTCATTGGCCGCATAGACATCCGATCCCGCTTTGCCGATGTTGACAAAAACTTCGCGTGCGAGCGGTTCGTGCATATCATCATTGATCGTGATAAACGCAGTGCCAAGCGGCGTTTCTTTCTCATACGTCGCACCGTAGAGCACAGCAGGACGTTTGCGTTTTTGGTAGCCAACTTGTTCTTGATTCATGCTGGCTTTCACATACGCTGCTTTTGTTGTATCTTCACTCTCTTTTTGCTCATCAGGATTCGTCAAGGACAAGACTTGCTCTGAGCGCGATCCATCGCGATAAATCGTAACACCTTTACATCCGAGTTCATACGCCAAATCATAGAGCTCTTTCGTATCTTGAATGGTATACGAGTTTGGCGCATTGCAAGTTTTCGAGATACTGCTATCAATCCATGTCTGTAACGCAGCTTGCACGCGAACATGCTCTTCAGGCGATAATTCCATGCTCGTCACGAAGTACTGAGGAAGTTCATGATTAGGATGAAGTTCTTGATACAATTTGACGATCTCAGCACTTTCTTCAAACATGCCGAGTCGTGAATTGCGATAATAAGACCATGCATAATAAGGCTCACAACCGGTTGAACAACCCACCATAGTACCGGTTGTCCCCGTTGGCGCAATCGTCATCGTCGTCACATTGCGCACACCATGTTCTCGAATCGCTTTTGCGACATGCGGACGGGTAATGGCCATGTTTTGCATATACCCTGAGGAAAGAAACTGATCAGCATCGAATTTGGGGAAAGGCCCGTTTTCTTTGGCGAGTTCGATCGATTCGAGATAGCACCATTCGGCCATCATCCCGATCAACACATCGATAAAAGCGACCGATTCTTGTGAACCATAGCGTATTCCACAATAAATCAACAAATCGTGCAGTCCCATGATTCCGAGTCCGACGCGACGTTCATTCAATTGATTATGACGGTTTTCTTCAAAGGGATAGTACGTCGCGTCAATCACAGCGTCTTGAAAACGAAGACCTGTTCGCGTCACCATTTCGAGTTCTTCCCATGCGACATGATGCAGCAGAAACGCCGTTTTTTCTTCATCAAAAGAAGCACGAAGCAACGTGCGTATGTACGCTTCTTTGTTAGCATCATCAAAAGCGATCGATTTCCCGCTATCCGCAAAACCGGCAGCAAAACCGCTCAAGACGACAGCGCCAAGATTACAGATACCATAAGCGGGTAAGCCTTGTTCGCCACAAGGATTGGTCGCGATAATCGGGTTAAAATACGCCGAATTCGACATGCGATTGTATCTTCCTAGAAAAACGACACCAGGCTCTGCCGATTTCCAAGCGGATGTCACCAGTTCATCCCAAAGTTGTTCCGCCAAAAAAGTGTCTGTCGCGACAACCTTATGACCTGCCTGTTCAAACGCAAAGAAATCACCGTCAAACTGGTCAACTTCGTGCAGTGAAGGAAAACCGATCGACCACATGCCACCCGCTTTTTTGGTCGCCATGAATTCTTCAGAGATCCCTACCGAAATGTTCGCGCCAGAAATCACGCCATCCTCTTGTTTACAGGTGATAAATTTGCGAATATCCGCGTGGCGATCATTCAGAATTAACATCAACGCACCACGACGTGAACCGCCTTGAAGTGTTAACTGGCAACCGACACTCATGATTTCACCGACGCCGACAGGACCGAATCCCATGCCAAAGACTTGGTTGCCTTTGTCATATAAAATTCCCCATGAATACGCGCCTGAACTGCGTCCGTGAACACCACGCACATAGCTATAACGCGGGCGAAGCGAGGAAAGACAGATCGTCACACGCTTACCGTCGAGCATCTTTTCCCACATATCCCCAAGCGTCGAAGCGATCGTGCCACGGCTATCTCCTGGGTAAAAAACGGTACCGACAAGATCTTGTAACAAGGAAGCACCACTATCGACAATTCTTTCATAAATCACATGAGCTGGTAAGGTTTCACCATACTTAACCGGTAAGTCTTTCGCTATCCATGATGCTAAATCACCCGTCCATAATGCATCATATTCCGCATAGGAGGTATCAGGAAAAACAAAGGTCCAGAGGTCTTCTTCTTCAACCGCACGCAAAAACGCTTGTGACACCCTTACAACCTTACTGCTATTTGGATATTCTTGTGCCAGAAAATCGAGCAGATCGCCATGCCAGACATCGAGCGCTAACGCCAGTTCTTTTTTCCTAGGCGTCTCGCTGATCGCGACCAGTGTACCTTGCGGTGGCACTTGACTGAGGTTCATGCCGACACCGCCAGACCGGGCTTGAATCTCCAGCGTCTGACCAAAAGAGCGCGCATAATCACGAACGCCATGACCGACATTAGGAATCACAAAACAGTTGTAGCTAGTTGTTTGAATGCCTGTACCCATCGAAGCATTGATTCGCCCTCCAGGAACGTAGCGCCAATTGCGTTGTAGCTCATAGAAGCGTTCTTCAAAATGCTCAGGATCTTTCGTCACTTGGGATACACCTTTAGCAATGCGGCGCCACATCGCTCTTGGCGCCGTCTCTTGCAAGACATCGATATGATCAAAAGGTAATTCCTGTGTATAGCCATCGCGTAATTCTACCGTGACTTGATTATTTTTCTCATCGACGGCAATCACGCGTGCAAGTTCGTGGTAAGCGCGTTTACGATCGAGCACAGCAACGACAAGACTTCCCACACGCAATGTCTCTTTTTGCGCATCTTTAAGCAGATAACGATCAGCGACAATTCTTTCTCCTGTCAATGACAGTCGATCTTCATCATTAAATGGCAACATCGATACTTCTTTACTCATCCTTACCCCTCCACCTTGCGTCCACTTTGATTATTTAAAAGCTGTAATATCTCTTTAGCAAACGTCTCTACATCACGAAATTCCCGATAGACACTCGCAAAACGCACATAAGCGACGCCATCGATCTCACGCAACAATTCCATAACACGCTCACCGATCGCGGAAGTTGGCACTTCACGTTCATAATCTACCCGCAATTGCTTATCGACTTCATCGACCATCGTTTCGATTTGTTCAAGGGTAATCGGTCTTTTCTCACAAGCCCTCGTGATACCACGCATCAGTTTATCGCGGTCGAAACTTTCCCTTGTCTTATCCTTTTTCACGACGAGAAGCGGCGTATATTCAACGCGCTCATACGTGGTAAACCTTCTTCCACACTCGATACACTCTCTGCGTCTACGCACTAAGGACTGCTCTTCATTGGTTCTCGATTCGACGACACGCGAATCGACCGCTTGACAAAACGGACATCGCATGGTATATCAACCCCGCACTATATGTAGTGTTTGATAACAAACAAAGACGATTATAAACGCTATATATAGAGCTGGTCAAGCGAATAATTCAAATAGCGAATCGACCGTTTTATCTGGAATATCATCGCCAAGATCTTGAGAAAGTGTGGACCGAAGCAACACGGTATAGGCACCAGCAGCCTTTCCTGCGCGGATATCAGTACGTGGATTATCGCCGACGACGATCGTGTCTGATGCTTTGACGCCAAGTCGTTGACAAGCCTGATGGACAAACGAAGGTTCCGGTTTACCCAACATGATAGGTGCGCGATCCACCGCATAAGCTACCCATGCTACGATCGATCCTGCACCTGGCGCTAATCCTTCATCCGTCCAAAGCAAACGATCAGGGTTCGTAGCATAAAACGTCGCGCCATTTAAAATCGCTTGTACAGCTCGTTGAACTTTTTTGTACGTCACGGAGCGATCAAGACCGACAACGACCAAGGAAGTTTTCTCCTCCTTGCTGTTCATTTCCTGCGCAGAAATGGTAAAGTTAACTTGTAGCGCATCGTTAATACCTTCTTCACCAATCACATAGACAACTTGCTTTTTACCATCCGTGCCGTATCGCTGAACAAGATGATCCCGCATCGCTAACGAACTGGTATACACGTCATCTGGTGTCGCCATAAATCCCATCGACTGCAAATGATTCGACAACGCTTGCGGTGTTCTTGTTGAGTTATTTGTCCAATATAAAAAAGGGATATGGTTTTGCTTAAGATACGTAATCCATTCGATCGCACCTTCTAACGGTGTGTGCCCGCGAAAAAGGGTACCATCTAAATCGATCAGATACGCTTTGGTTTCTTTGATCATTCTATTCTTCACTCCTATCGAAAGGTGGGTATCAACATGAATCCATTTTCTATTACGACTTTGCTCGCCTTGGAAGAACGCTTTGGCATGACACTGTCAGTAAATGTCTATCTCGTACAGCGAAGTGATCAAGCGATTCTCATCGACGCAGGTTTTGCCAATGATGAGAATATCCAACTGATCCTGAATGAAGTAATCCGTAAAAAACTCAACCTACAAGCGATTTATCTCACGCATCATCATATCGATCATAGTCTCGGTGCACCCATACTCGCAACACTGCAACAATGTCCGATCTACTGTCATGAAGATGCTTATGATCTATTGATCGCAACTTGGAACAAGGAAGGGTTTGATCCAAGCCAACTCACGCTCAATAAACTAACCCAAGAAGATATCATTCGTTTTCAGGATCAGACAATCCACGTCATCGAGACACCAGGCCATGCGCATGGTCATGTTTCGTACTATCTCGAAGAAGCGGATTGTTTATTTTCCGGTGATATGGTGATTGCGGGAAGTAGTGTATGGGTAGGACCTCCAGATGGACACCTTGAAGAGTATCTCAACTCATTAAAAAAGTTAATCGAAATCGATCCTAACTTGATCTACGGCGGCCATGGTCCTGTCATCGAGCATCCCCGCAAATATATGGAAGATCTTTATGATCGGCGACTTTTGCGTGACCAACAAATTCTCACGTTGCTTCAAGACAAAGCGATGACGGTGGAAGAAATCGCAACCAGCCTGTACCAACAAAAAGGTGACCATTGGGTTGTAAGGCGCAATATTCTTGGCCACTTACAACGTTTAGAAAAACAAAAGCGGATCTATAGTAAGCAAGATCCGCATCTTCTTAAACTGTTGTACATGATTAGCGAATAACCTGTTGATTTAATGGCCTGAGCCTTTCAAGATCAAATGTAAGATGTTACCCACGGTTGGTCCGGGCTTGTAAATAATAAACAGCATCAGATAAACCACAAGTCCCGTACCTGCTGAGATAAACCACATAATCGCAGTCCATGGAGCGATTTTTTTATGACGTTGAAAACGCCCCTTAAGCGCAAGGACAAGCGTGATCACGCCAAGAATGGCAGCCAGTGTCGCCAGGATGACGTGAACTTGCAAGAATACTTGATAGAATAAGGCGATACTTTGCGGTCCACCGAACGTACTATCCCCGATCAGTAAGGAACTCAGCGCATAACTGATGAAAAATAAAGCCCCGAAAACGGTTGCGGTTATCATCATCTTACGATGATTCTGTTGATTTTTGCGTGATCGGATTTGGTACCAACCGATCCCAACAAAAATAGAACTGATAATCATAAAAAGCTCATTCATTAAAGCTACTGCGGACGCCATGAGCGACCTCCTTTCAATAGTCCAATCATACCATATTGCCCAATAGGCGACCAAAAGAAAAGGTTTTAAGTCAACCTTAAGTTTGTTTCGCTACGCTGTGCCTATCAGCAAGAATAACGGGGGTATGAACCCATGACAACTCATCGCAGTTATCTGATGAACGGCAGTTGGCAAATGAAAGCAGAGCAAGAAAACACCGTGCAATCGATCGTTAATCCCTTTACGAAGGAAACGATTTTTACCTATATCGAACCGACGCAAGACGAAGTAACGTCGGCGATTTTAGCAGCTAAAAAAGCTCTACGAAAACCTTTTACACCGCGTACCCGTGCCGATGTCCTCCTTAAAACTTCCGAACTCATGAAAGAGCGCAAAGAAGACCTCGCCCGTGCGATCAGCATGGAGACGGGTAAGCCGATTCGCGATGCACGGCTTGAAGTCGGCCGAGCGACACTTAACGTTCGCATGGCTGCCGAAGAAGCGGCACGCATTCAAGGTTATACCGAAGAACAAGAACCCTTGGGAACAAAAACGGTCGTCAGCATGACCATTCGAGAACCGGTGGGTGTCGTATGCGCGATCACGCCGTTTAATTTCCCGATGAACATCACCGCGTTAAAAATCGCACCTGCCCTGGCAGCAGGTAATGCCGTCGTGCTAAAACCGGCCGATCAGACGCCGATGTCAGTTAGTATGCTTGCCGATCTGCTGATCGAAGCAGGGTTACCCGACGGCTATCTTACCGTCGTATTAGGCGGACCCAAAGTCGGTCATACTTTGTTTATCGACGAACAAATCGACCTCTATACGTTTACAGGAAGTGTTGCAGTAGGACAACTGCTTAAACAACAAAGTGGTATTCGCCCTGTCATTCTCGAACTTGGCTCTAACGCGCCAAACATCGTTCACGACGATATCAATGTGCAGGAAGTTGCCAGTCAGTTGGTCAAAGCGGCTTTCTCCTTCGCCGGACAAGTATGTGTGTCCGCACAACGCATCTATGTTCATCGCAAAATCTACGATGAATTTCTCCAAGAATTCATCACTTTGGTCAAGCAACTTAAGACAGGTGATCCGCTTGACGAGAAGACAGATATCGGCCCTATGATTGCAACCAAAGCGGCCATGCGCGTTGAGCAATGGGTGCATGACGCGATCACCATGGGTGCGATTTCGCACACCGAAATCCGAAGAGAAGACAATGTATTATATCCAATCGTTTTATCGAACGTAAGCCCCTCCATGCAAGTCATGTGCGAAGAAGCGTTTGGACCGATCGTCAATGTGCTTCCTTATGACAGCGTGGCAGAAGTGATCGAACAATGTAACGACTCGCAATTCGGCCTGCAAGCTGGTGTATTTACAAATAATTTGCAAGTGGCGATGGCGATCGCTCGCGGTCTTGACTATGGAAGCGTTAATCTCAATCAGACGTCAACCGCAAGACCCGATTCAATGCCTTATGGTGGTCGAAAAAACAGCGGTATCGGCAAAGAAGGCGCACGTGCCTCGATCGAGGCGATGACGACACAAAAAGTGATCACGATCATCCATGAAGGAGCGGAGCAACAATGATGAATGAAACGTTTTTACCTCACCAAGATCAAGCACAAAGTGATTCTTCCATTTGGCATGCCTTTGGTCCAACGCTTGCCAAACCCTTAACCATTCGCTTTGCGCAAGGTGTCATGATCACGGATGAAGATGGTCGCTCCTACCTTGATGCCATGGCGGGTCTTTGGTGTGTCAACGTCGGGTACGGACAAGAGCGAATCGCGAAAAAAGCGTATGAACAGATGGTGCAATTGCCGTATTATCCGCTATCTAGTTCCCATGAACCTGCGCAGGCGCTCGCTGCTAAAATCAATGAATGGTTGACGCATCCCTATCAAATCTTTTTTAGCAACAGTGGATCAGAAGCGAATGAAATCGCCTTTAAGATCGCTCGGCAATATCATGCCCTCAACAACGAAAGCACGCGCTATAAAATCATTTCACGCTATCGTGCCTACCACGGTGCAACGCTTGGTGCGCTAAGTGCAACCGGTCAACATCAGCGCAAATTCCTTTATGAACCACTCGCACCTGGCTTTCTTCACGTCCATCCACCCGATACGTACCGCGATGCCCGCGGAATGTCGATGGAAGAGTACGGATTGTTCTGTGCGGAAAACCTTGAAAAAACCATTGTGTATGAAGGGGAAAAAACGGTAGCAGCGTTTATTATGGAACCGATCATCACGGGTGGTGGTATCTTGATACCACCAGACAATTACCTTGAACGCATCGCAGAAGTATGTCAACGCCACGGCGTCCTTTTGATCATCGATGAAGTGATTTGTGGCTTTGGGAGAACGGGCAGACGATTTGGTTATCAACACACTGACGTTATACCCGATATCGTGACGATGGCAAAAGGGTTAACCAGCGGGTACGCGCCTTTGTCAGCGACGGCGGTTCGTAAAGAAATTTACGAGGTGTTTCTGGATGACGAAGGTCCAAGAGACCGTTTACGCCACGTTAATACTTTTGGCGGACATCCTGTGAGTTGTGCCGTCGCCCTTGAGAATTTGACGATCATGGAAGAACTCGATCTGGTTCACCGCAGTGAAGAACTCGGTATCTATCTACTTGAGAAAGCGAACAGCTTATACGCTTATCCTTTTGTCGGCGATATCCGTGTAAAAGGGCTTTTAATGGGTATCGAACTTGTCAAAAACCGCTTGACCAAAGAACCGCTCGCCCTCGATGACGTGCAAGCTGTACTGAATGAAGCGAAAGCACAAGGAATTCTTTTAGGCAAAAATGGTGATACCGTTGCCGGGCTCAATAATGTGATCGTCTTTTCTCCACCACTTATCATCACAAAAGAACAAATCGACACCATCCTTGAAGTTTTACACCACATCTTTCAACGTGCTCACGTTGGCTGATGACAAAAAGCCTGATCGTTAACAACACGATCAGGCTTTTCATTTCCCATTTTGCTATACGAGCGTGAATTTCCCAGCTTCACGCGACAAGCGTTGACCAATCTCTTCCACAGAATGAGCAATCGATGCGATATGATTAATTTCATTTGCATTTTCTTCAATGCGAGATCGCACAAACTCCAAATGATGTAAAGAACTTGCCAATTCGCGATCTGCCTCTTGTTGCCGATTATTCGTCTCATCCGAATGGCGATCAACATCTTTTACGGCTTGCATAAGTTGGGTAAAAACGCTGACAATGTGATCAACATTTTGCGACATAATCGCAAACGTATCGATTACTTCTTTGGTTCCTTGCTGTTCGCGTTCGATGTCTTTCATGACATCAGATAAACTCTGTACACGTAGACGTGTTTCTTGCATCTCTTTGCTCGTACGATCGACTAATTTTCTTGTTTGGTCGGCCAACGTTCCGATCTCTGAAGCAACGATTGAGAACCCTCTGCCCGCTTCTCCCGCCCTAGCCGATTCGATACTTGCATTTAACGATAACAAATTGATCTGTTCTGCCACGCCGGTAATTTCCTCAGCGATATGATCCAAATTGGTGAAACGTACAGCGACATCGCGAATTACTTGTTGCATTCCTGTCATTAATGCATTGAGTGATTGTATCGCAGAAGATGCGTATTGAACCATCATTTTTCCACTTTGTACATTATTTTGTAATGTCGTAAATTCCCGTTCTGCCGATTGAGATCGCATCAGCAATTGTTGCGAACTCGCGTTCATGGTCGCTATCTGTTCCGAAATCGAACGTAGATTCATCTGAAAGTCTTGCACTTGAGAAATCGTAGCACGTAAATCGGTAACCCCTTCTTCGCTGGAAAGAGAAAGGTTTTGGGTATCCGTTGACACCGTGAGTACAGCGTCATGGAGCGTCTGCGCATCAAGCGCTACATCATAGACGAGAACTGCCATCGTGTCCATCGCTTGCAGAATTGATTTACCAATCTGTCCCCATTCATCTTCACCAAAAGTCATTTCCTTTTTCCGAAAATCGAGAGCTTTTAACGCACTAATTACTGTCTCAATTTTCTCCAAATTCAAAAGCACTTGGCGTATGACATAGATACCAAGTCCTCCGATAAATAAAATTAATAAAATATAACCGATAATCGAGATAATCTCAGCGTTTTTCAGGTAGTCATTAAATGCATTCGTTTTATCTTGTTTTTGCACAAGTTGATTCTTTTTATAGGTAGATAATCCATTAATCGCTTCAACGTAGTCACCAATTTGCATGCCTTTTTTCGCAAGGGTAAGATCGGCAAGAGGAGCGGCATCTTGTGTATGCGCCAAAAGATAGGCGATACGCGCGTTCACATCCTTAACATACTTTTGATCAGCAGATAGCATGATCAATTGCGCTTCTTCTTGTGCGATCAGCGCAGATTCATATTGCGACGTATGCTTGGTCATTTTTGCGCTTAGCGAACTGATCGTGGCTTGGTTGTAAAAAGAAAAGCCAAACATGATGATGACCAGAATGACGATACCCGAGATGCTCAAAATCAATTTTACGCGAAATTTCAAAACTGGTCCCCCCCTACACAGTTGTCAATGCCTTGTACTGGTTATTTTACGCTCAATCACTAAAGGTTGTCTATTCGAAATATTAGTGAAATAATGGTATCGCGTATTTTCCTCTTGACGAGAACTATTTCTAAACAGATACTAAGTTTATCGTTAACATAATTAAGAAAATTTAATTTTACGATTTTGCAGGAGGAGATTGATTTATGAATCTTTCTGAATTACTTCACCCCGATACCTTGTTTTCAACGATTAGCCAATCACTCGCTGTGATCGTTTTTAATCGCGAAGGAAACGTGGTTTGGGTGAATGAGAACTTCTTTACGACCATGGAATTTACCCGTGAAGAAATGATCGGCATGCACCATAAGCAACTCTGTCTTCCCGAATATGTAGCTAGTCCGCTGTATCAAAAACTATGGACAGATTTGCGCAATGGCGTGAAATTTCAAGATAAAATTCGCCGGGTTACCAAGTCAAAGCGAACACTTACATTAGAAGCGACGTACTGTCCAATCTCATTGAATGGAAAAGTGGAAGGTGTTATCAAAATCGCCACCGATATTTCTCATCGTGAGATTGTGCTGCAAGAAAGCACGGCAGCTTTGATGGCTATGGTCGAGCAGATGACAAGCAGTACCGATGAAATTTTAAGCGCATCACAACAAATGGCAGTTAGTATGACCGATATCAATGATGAGTCACGCGTGGTGAAATCATCCGTTGAGCACATTCAAACCATTACGTCCTTTGTACAAAACATCGCATCTCAGTCAAACTTATTAGGCCTGAACGCTGCGATCGAGGCCGCTCGAGCTGGTGAGGCAGGAAAAGGTTTTGAAGTCGTCGCCAATGAAGTAAGAAAAATGGCGGATAACAGTAAAAACTCGGCACGAGATATCACGGAGCAATTAGCGGCGATACTTTCGTCCGTCTCAAAAATGATCGAGCAACTCGACGAAATTACAAAGCAAGTCAATCACAACGTTCTTAACATGAATGAATTAAAAACGGCCTATCAGCATATCGCACAAAATACCGAAAAGTTAGCATCTTCCATTTAATACATTATTACATCACCAATTCAAATCATCTACCACTTGACGCAGCGAACGATGAGAGGCTAGAGTAAATCGTGTTTCATCGTTCGTTACTGTCAATGAGGATAGGTGATGTCATGAAAAAATTGCGATTATTAGCGACAGGTGGCACGATTGCTTCGACACCAGGTGCAGCAGGATTAGCCCCTTCCCTTGATGGACGGTTTCTTAAAGATGCGATTAGCGATAGCCAACACGCTTGTACGATAGAAAGTCGCGACCTTTTCTCGATCGACAGCACCAACATGCAACCCGAACATTGGTTGACCATCGCAAAAGCGATTCTTGAAGATTATGATCACTTTGATGGTTTTGTCATTACGCATGGCACTGACACGATGGCCTATACGGCTGCCGCATTATGCTATCTGCTCGCATCGCTCGATAAACCGATCATCATCACAGGTTCACAAGTTCCCCTTCAAAACCAGAAGACGGATGCGCGACAAAATTTAATGGACGCCGTGCGCATGGCACTCGAGCCCTTTGGTGGCGTTTTCGTCGTCTTTAATGGTAAAGTGATCGCCGGAACCCGGGCGATGAAAATTCGTACAAAAAGTTTTGATGCTTTCGAAAGCATCAATTTCCCTTACATAGGTTTGATTGAAAACGGTAAAATAACGTATCACGTTTCCTTATCACCTTTGGTTTCATCCCCCTTTCCCCGTTCGCTCTCACTTTGTCCCGATGTAGCACTCCTTCGTTTATATCCTGGCATAAATCCACTCTTGCTTGATGCAATCGCACCGCTTTGCAAAGGCTTAGTCATTGAAAGTTTTGGCAATGGCGGAATTCCTTCTTTGGAACGCAATTTACTCCCTAAGATTGAACAGTTGATCGAACAAGGTGTGATCGTCGTCATCACGACACAATGCCTACAAGAAGGTGAAGATATAAGTCTCTATGAAGTCGGACGAAAAGTTGCTGAAAACAGGCGAATTATTATTTCAAAAGACATGAATACGGAAGCGATCATTCCGAAATTGATGTGGGCTTTAGGACAAACTCGCGATCCGCTCCTGATCCATTCCATCATGGAAACACCTATTTTTTACGATTGCACGTGAAAGGAATTTTCAATAATCCCCCGCGATCAATGAAACCTAGGACAATCTGATTTCGTCATAATAATATATACAAAACCGTATCGATTCGTGGGGGCTTTACGCATGAAAAAACCATATCTTCCAGCGCTTGACGGGCTACGCGCCTTCGCTGTCTTAGCAGTTATTATATACCATATCAATCCCTCTCTTTTACCAGGCGGATTTCTCGGCGTTACGATATTTTTTGTGTTATCAGGCTATCTGATCACCGATCTCTTACTGCATGAATTTATCATGACGGGTTCGATTCGATTAGATCACTTTTGGCTGCGTAGAGCACGTCGTCTTCTTCCAGCCCTCTATACAGTTTTAGCTGTCGTTTCGCTCTATGTCGTTTTCACGATGCCAAAGAATTTCCTTTTTCTTCGTGGTGATTTGTTCGCAGCTTTGCTTTATGTGAGTAATTGGTGGTTGCTCTTTCATCACATCTCCTATTTTGCCTCCTATCAAGTTGCGCAACCCTTTTTGCACCTTTGGTCTTTAGCTGTTGAAGAACAGTTCTATCTACTATGGCCATTACTCTTGCTATTTCTCTTTCATTGGGCAAAAAATATAAAATCTTTCTACCTTGTGTTTATTACATTAGCAGCCATTTCAGTGATACTGATGGGATTTCTCACTGGTCCCGACCCAAGTCGTGTCTATTACGGAACGGATACGCGTGCTTTTTCCTTAATCATCGGTGCGATCCTTGCCTTACGATTTCCGAGCTATCATAAACACTCCCTACCATTACCACGCTATTTGATCACGATTTTCGGCGTTATCACTTTCATCCTTCTTTTGGTCACGATGATCGTGTGTGACCAATACCAAGCTTTCCTGTATCCTTATGGCATGCTCCTCGTTTCCATAGCAACTGCCGTGATGATCTTGTTCCTCATGCAAACGAAAAGTGGAATGGCTCGCTTCTTTGCCAAACAACCTCTGCGCTATCTTGGTAAGCGATCGTATAGCCTTTATCTCTGGCATTATCCAATTATTGTACTAACGACACCGATGAATACTACCCAAACGCCATCGATCATTCGTCCGCTTTTTCAAATCATTCTCTCAATCGTCATGGCTGAATTAACCTATCGATTCATTGAAGAACCGATCCATCACGGTATAACGAAGAAATGGTCCTATAATATCATGGCGATTTTACCATTAAGCGCGATCGTAGGTTTAAGTTTTTACGTATTGCAATCCATACCGCAAAAACAAGCGCAAGCCATGGTCATACCATCCATCGCGGTAGCATTACCTAGCTTTCAAACAGAAAGTCAACCTGTAACGAAGGAAAAAACGATGAAAAAAAACCATCAATCCCTTCATGGCAACATGGTGACGACAATCGGTGATTCGATCATGCTTGATCTCAAACCTGATCTATTGAAGTATTTACCCGGTATCATCGTCGACGGCAAAGTTAGCAGACAAATGTATCAATTACAAGATACCCTTAATACCTTGCAAAAAACACACCAACTTCATAAAATTCTCGTCATCGAACTAGGCACCAATGGTCCGTTTGATCCTTCCATCGTTGAACAGCAGCTTAACGCCTTGCATGAAAAAGAGATACTCATCATCAATACCCGTGTCCCACGCCCCTGGCAAAATGATGTGAATACCCGTCTCGAAGATGTCGTCAAGCACGTTGCCCATGCTCATCTTCTAAATTGGTATGCGATCAGTGGCAACCATGATACCTACTTTTTCCCGGATGGCGTTCATCTTGATTCACTCGGTGCAAGAGTTCTCTCAGCTTGGATTTTGCATGATTTAATGAAATTTCAGTTGCCTTAGTTCTTCAATGGCATAGGAAAGGAGATATTCAAGACCTTTCATCAAATTTTCTTGAAAATTAATATTTTGATGCAATTCAGTGTGCCACTTCACTTCTTGCTCTGTTGTCTTGCCTTCTCGAACCAAGAAACGTTGTAAGGGACATTCTTCATAGCTAATCGTTAAAAATGGATGTTCTTGTTGAATTAAAAGCCAATGAAATACGAGCGCTCCCGTAAAGGTGTGAATTTCGTCGGAAAAGATCGGTATCGTCCAGTTTTGCGACCAACTTGTGATCTCTTCAAACGGCATTGGTCTTCCTACACCATAGCCTTGACACATCGTCGCTTTGAAAAACTTAATCGCCTCAAGGACACCGATGTGCTCAACACCTTCAACAACCACATCTTTACCTAGTGCTTTTGCAATTTGCACCAAACCATAAATCAAACCAAGTACGGCAAGTGGATCCTCAGCGATATTCGATAATAATCCTTGATCGATTTTAACAACATCAAATGGCAAACGACTCAACCGCAAGATACTACTATATCCTGAACCTAAATCATCGAGCGCAAGCCGAATCCCTAGTTTTTTTAACCGAAAAAGTAACATCTGTGCCGTTTCTTCATGAACTTCTTGGGTTTCAAGGATTTCGAGCGTAATTCTTTTAGGGTCAATTTTGCGTTCATGAATCACAGTTTCGATCCAATCGATACAACGAGGATGCGTCAAAGTAAAGGGTGGGAGATTGATCGTTACATCAATTTCAAGTCCTATACTTTTCCATTTAACGAGGTAATCTGCCGCTTTAGAAAGACCCATCTGAAACAAAACATCGAGTTCGTCATTTGTCAATATCGGTAAAAATTTGCCTGGTGCTACAAGTTCACCATCGGGTAAACGCAGTCTCGCTAGCAATTCGACTTTTACCAATTCACCAGATTCCATCGACACAATCGGTTGACAATACATGACGAGACCACCATGAAAGAGGATTTCACGATAATATTCCGCTTGTTCAACATAGATCGCATCTTGGTGTTTCAACGGTTGATTTCGATACCAATTCGCTTCCCATTTTCTTTTCACCATTTGACCGAAATCTTTCATCCAAGTTGATTCAAATTGATTCGTATATTGCCCATACAGCATAAGCACCATCATCTGACCGGTTAGTGGCAAGCGCAATGGGATCGCAAGCGCCGACTGGACACCTACCATCGCAGCAACATCTGACCATGCCTGCGAACCCTGGCGTGTGACGAAATCGGGAGAACTCAATACGCGATATTCCCTTGCTGCAATCGCGACAAGAGCTTGTCCACTCGTAGCATCTGACTCGATGGTTGGCCGCACAGGTTTCGCTAGTAAGTGTTCCCGTATTTTCACCGCTTGTTCTCCAGCACTAAGTTCAATCGTAAATTGCCCATTACCTTTTGGCCTCATTAAAAACACACATACAATGCCGGGTAATTGAGCGAGTGCATCGAGCTCTTTCTGCCTCCACTGTATGAACGTCGATCGTTGCGATATTTCAGCCAGGGCACATTGCTGATAGGCATTTTGTATCATTTCCGAAGTCGTAATAAAGATCATTTGATCATCTTGAAAACGACTTTCTAGAAAGCACAAAAACTCATCGCTTTTTATATCATTCAATTTATTTATATTGAAAATTCTGAACTTTTCATACCAATACTGTTTTGTATAATACGTTATTTCCATTAAGTCATTTAATGATAAATTCGATAACACCATCATCCTAGCGAGAGGATGAAAAGAAAGCAATTCACGATCGATCTGTTCCTCTTTCAAATAAATAGCTTGATAATAGGAGCAAGCTACTTCACGGAGCGTATCCCACACTTCTTGACGCGAAACTAATAACTGATCCCGCTGCAAATACTCTCGAAACCACGATAACCAAACGTTGATAAACCCCACGAAATCAGGACTTGCTAGATGCCGCCAACGTTCAATCATACCATGCGTTGATTTTGCAAACGGTTGTCGATTCAAGCTGCATTCCTCATCTCTTTATCTTCCAGCCAAAATGAGTTCCTCTTTAAATTATACAAGACCATAACATCATTTGTCATGTTGATGATGCCAATCATATTTTCAATCAGGTAGTAGTGCTGATTAAATAAAGTCTGTGATACAAATCTTACAAGTCGCACTGAGCGAAGTCTACAATATTTTTGGATCTCAATAATTTTAAATATTATAAAATCGGCATATAAGAAGCTGTTTCTTTAGGGGTAATTAAAACGAGTGGTGTCATAACCTCGTACCTGCCATCACTGTTCTTCTGGGCAAATACGCTTTTTGGCCAAACAACTTCGAAAAAAATCAAGAACGCCACGCGCGAGAAGGAGGTCCAACCCTTTTAATCGATCAAGAATAAAAGGCAAAACCCGAAGCATCCTCTAACGGGTGCTTCGGGTTTTTTTACTTAACGATCATAGCGTCATAACTTTCACCGGCTGGAATCATCGGATAGACATTCGCTTCTTCTTGAACCATAAACTCCATCACGACAGAGCCATCATAAGCGATCGCCTGCTCAATGATGCTATGCGCATCGGTGATATTCGTCGCCCTTAACCCAAGCAGGCCATAAGCTTGTGCTAAGCGAACAAAATCGGGCGAACTAATTTTACTTTCTGCATATCGTTTTTCCAAAAAAATATCTTGCCATTGCCTTACCATTCCAAGATAGCCATTATTCATGACGACGATTTTGACCGAAATCTGATTTTCCATCAACGTCTGCATCTCTCGTAAATTCATTTGAAAACTGCCATCACCTGTGATCAGTATGACGAGAGAATTGGGTTCAGCCATTTTCGCACCAATCGCAGCAGGTAAACCAAACCCCATCGTACCCAGACCACCTGACGTAATAAAATGGCGTGGACTTTGATGCGGGAAAAAGCGTGCTGCAAAAATTTGATGCTGCCCCACGTCCGTGACGATCACCGGATCGGTTGCCTTCGTCAATTCACCAAGAAGTTGAATCACATCCACCGGATGAAGATGCTCAGGCAAACTTTGCATCGACCAATGCGCTTGCCAATCGCGGATTTGCTCATGCCAAGCTGTCAAGTCCAACGTTATATTTTTAGCTACCAAAGCTTCTAAGGCATACCGAGCATCCGTAATCACCGCGAGATCAACGGGAATATTCTTACCAACTTCCGATTCATCTACATCAATTTGAATTTTGATGGCATGCGGAGCAAACGATCCAGGGCGACCTGTCACACGATCGGAAAACCTCATGCCGATGGCTAAGACGACATCCGCTTGCGCAATCGCCTTATTGGCGACAAAAGTGCCATGCATACCTACCATGCCAAGATAAAAAGGTTCATCTTCCGCCACGGCACCAATTCCCATCAACGTACTGACCACAGGGATACCAGAATGTCCTACCCATTCTCGTAACCATGCACTTGCATTGGCACTGATCACACCACCACCTGCGATGATCACAGGACGTTTGGCTGATGAAAGCAATGCGATAATTTGATCGATCTGTTCATCGGCTGGTCTATGTGGCAACTGATACCCTGGTAGATGAATGGGCAACTGCTTGATTTCAATCGGTTCCAAAACCGCACTGGCAACATCTTTGGGAATATCAATTAATACAGGTCCTTGTCTGCCCGTTGTCGCAATATAAAATGCTTGCGCGAGAATTTCAGGCAACTTAGAAACATTTCGAACCTGATAATTATGTTTTGTCATCGCTACAGTTATGCCATACGTATCCACTTCTTGAAAAGCATCCGTCCCGATTTTTGCCTGCTCCACTTGTCCCGTAATAATAATAACCGGCGTCGAATCGATATACGCGTCTGCGATTCCTGTTAATAGATTGCTTGCTCCAGGACCGGAGGTAGCTAACACAACGCCAGGTTTACCCGTTCTTCGCGCATAACCTTGCGCGGCATGAATGGCACCTTGTTCATGTCGTGTCACAATGTGTGTTATCGCATGATCAAAAAGTGCATCATAGATCGGCAAGACGGCTCCACCAGGATACCCAAAGATCACTTCCACCCCGGCTTGTTGTAAATAATCACATAGTAGATTTGCACCGGTTGTCATGATAGCACCTTCCTTACGGATAATTTCGATTATTTTTTAAATTATCTAGAAAAATAGCTTTTCACGATACCTGCAAATTGATCTTTTCTTCTAGTACAAAAAGACCAGAGATCAAAATAAAATCACAAGTGCTATAATCAAAGATATTCCTGAAATCGTCGAATCTCCCCATCAAGGAGGTACATCATGATGTTCACCATAATCTGCGTTGACGATGAGAAAATGATTACCGACAGTTTAAAAACACAATTAAAAAATTATCTTGGCAATGAATATGCTATTGAAACCGCTGAGAGTGGCGAAGAAGCATTAGCTCTCCTTGATGAACTCGAAGCAGAAGGAGCAGAAGTTCTGGTCGTCATCTCCGATTATTTAATGCCAGGACTTAAAGGTGATGAATTTCTTTCCTTACTCAATACTCGAAACGATAAAATGATCAAAATCCTCCTTACTGGGCAAGCGACGATCGAAGGCGTGGCCAATGCGATCAATCAAGCCAATTTATACCGCTTTATCAGCAAACCATGGATTAAAGAAGATATCGAATTATCGGTTGCTGAAGCGATCAAAAGCTATTTAAAGGATCGTGAAATCGACCGACAACATCAAGAACTTCAGCTATGGTCAACAGCATTTATTGAAACGATGAGTACGACACTTGATCAACGTGATGCAACGACATCGGGTCATTCAAGACGTCTCGCCGCCTATACCCTACTGCTTGCACAAGCGATCAATGCGACGACAGAAGGAACCTATCGGGATTATCAACTAACTGATCAAGAAATTGAAGAATTATACTACGCTGCTCTGCTTCATGATATCGGAAAAATCGGAATTTCAGAAAATGTTCTTTTAAAAGAAGCCAGATTATCCAAAGAAAAAGTTGAAACTATCCATTATCGATTCGCATGGATTAAAGCACTTTTTCATCACAGAGATCAAGAGGGATTGCTAAGTATTTCTGATCAACTCTTACTCGAAAAAATCGATGAATTCTATCAATTCATTCTCGACATCAATCAACAAGATTATTTAAGCGATGAACAAAGTCAAATGGTGATCGCAATTTCAAATTGGCATTTTATTGATGAGGATAACTTACAACAAAATTTACTGACCGAAGAAGAACGAACGCATCTACTGGTTCGAAAAGGAAATCTTACGTCGGATGAGCGTAAAATTATTGAAGAACATGCAAAATTCACGTATGAAATTTTAAAAAGCATTCCGTGGCCCCACCATCTTGCTAGAGTCCCGATGATCGCCGCAAGCCATCATGAGAAACTGGATGGTTCAGGTTACTTTCAAGGATTAAAACATGAGGAAATACCTGTGCAAGCGAGAATTTTAGCGATACTTGATATTTACGAAGCACTTACCTCGTACGATCGTCCTTATAAACCTGCGAAGTCTCATGAAGAAGCGATTGCCATTCTCGCTTATGATGTTGAACAAGGGAAACTTGACCGTGATCTGTTTACTATTTTTAAAAAAATACCGAAAGACCAACTGCTGAAACAGGAATGAGGTGACTCGATTGACCATTTCACCAATGGCGTTTATCGAAGAAGTAACAAGTCAAGTCTATCTTAGCGGCGCAGAACCAGACCGATTCCAAGATTTTGAAATCGCACTTCAGTTCGCTAAGGAATTACAACGTGAAGATGCGATCGCACGTTGTCACCTTGGACTCGGAGCCATCTATGCCATGGATCATCGATTTCAAGATGCTTTCTCACTTTTAGAGCAAGCGTTAGCCACATTTATCAGTCTCGCTGATCTCGACGGCCAATGTAAAATATATCATATATTAGAATTTATATATGGACAACAGGGCAATTTCGATCGACGAGCAGAATGCTCTTTAAAAGGGTTCGAAGTAGCTAAGAGAACAAAAAACCCTCTCTTAGGTCAATTTGCGAATTCATTAGGTTTAATGTATGTCGATAACAGTAAACGTTTAGAACAAGGTATCCAGTATTTTCATTTCGTTGTTGAACAACCCGTTCTTGATACCATGATGCGATGGCTCGGTTATTCCAATCTCGGTGAAGCGTATGCAGATCTTGGTGATTTTGCGAAAGCTGAACACTATCTTCTTAAAGCCCTAGTGATTGCGCGTGATCGTGAGGCACTTCTTGCCGATCGCTATCCACTTTTTTCTCAACACTTTTATCAACTCGCTAAAGAAGAAATTCCTGATAACTTAGAAGCTTGGACGTTATTTGTCATGGGCAGAACCTATCATTTGATGCATGAACAAGAGAAAGCCCTTGATAGGATGAAAACCGCTTTAACGATCGCCAAGAAAAGTACGCATGGCAACATTTTAGCGTTTGTCAATCTCGAAATAGGCCGCGTACTGACAGAGACAGAGCAAAATCAAGAAGCTATCCAAACCATCCAGACGGCCATCTCATTGTATCAGAAGGCTGATCCTCAAAAAGAAAGTCTCTCTGATCAATTCTTTTTTCGTGATGCTTTTCATCATCTCGCCATGGCTTATGAAAGTTTAGGCGATACGAAAAAGGCATTGGATCACCACAAGCAATATATCGCCTATCTGCAAGCGGTTAGTGATAAAGAAATGGAAAAAAGACTTCATCAACATGAAACCGAACTCCAACTTGAAGCGTATCAAGACATTACTACGATGAGTGAAATCGGACAAAAACTGACTGCTTCCCTTGATCTTGAACAACTACTTGCTTTGGTTTATCACCATATTGGACAACTGATGCACATCGATTCTTTTATCCTGGGTATCTATGATGGACAATCGGATTGTATCGATCTTCGCTTTCGTATCGTAGATGGACAGCAGTTCGAACCCTCTATCATAGCACTGCGTCAAGATGAAGCGATCGCATCTTGTCTCATCAAAAAAACACCAATTATCGAACTCGATGGTGTAGAGGAGATGCCTTTTGGCAATCGACCTCGCTCAAGCATCTACCTTCCTTTGATCGTAGAAAACCACGTCATCGGGTTTGTTCATGTGAAATCCTATCGATTACACGCGTATGATAATCGACAAATTCGATTTATAACCACGCTATCACCGTACATTGCTATTGCTCTGAATAATTCACGCAAATCAACCGAACTCTTAAAAAAGACAGAAGAACTCCACTTCGCTCTTGAAAACCTCAAGCAAGCGCAAACGCAGATTATTCAATCCGAAAAAATGGCCGCTTTAGGTGAACTCGTCGCCGGCGTGGCCCATGAAATCAATACACCGTTTGGTGCGATTTCTGCTTGTGCAGAAAATATTCAAGCCTACTTATCTGGTTCACTTTTTTCTCGCATTGCTCATGTATGTACACAGCTACCTCAAGAAGATAAAGAAACGTTTTTTGCCATGATTCAAGCAATCGCTACGCATAGAAATCGGATCACTTCTCTTGAAGAACGTCAAGCCCGAAAAAACCTAATCCCTTATCTTGAAGAAATCGGTGTACAAGATGCCAGAAAGATTGCCGATATCGTTGTTGTTATGGGTCTACAAAACGACATCGCGACGTATCGCAGTTTGCTCCTGCATCCACTAAGTGATCTTATTTTTTCTTTGTGTGATGAAATAGCGGATCTGCTAAAAAATGCGCAAACGATTGAAATGGCTGTCGAACGAGTGACAAAAATCATTTTTGCACTTAAAAGCTACAGTCATGTCGAATCAGTTCAATCACCTGTCCCTTGCTCCATTGAGGAGGGGATCGATACGGTGCTTGCACTTTTTTCCCATCAAATAAAAAAAGGAATACACCTTGAAAAAGATTATGACACTCATCTTCCCATCCTCGGGTTTCCCGATCAACTCAATCAGATTTGGACAAACTTAATCAGCAATGCCCTTCACGCGATGCAATTCCAAGGAACCCTTTCAATCCGTACAATTCGAGCCGAACAAGGTGTCTACATCGAATTTAAAGATGATGGGAGTGGCATTGATGATTCGATCAAAGATCGCATTTTTGAGCCCTTTTTTACAACAAAAAAACAAGGCGTCGGTACAGGACTAGGATTGCAGATCGTAAAACAAATCGTAGACCAACATCAAGGTACCATTGAATGGTCGAGCGAACCAAAAAACACGTTATTTCGTATCTATCTTCCCGCTTTAACACTATAAAATAGCTTTCATAATAAACCGCTGGCCACCAAGGATGTCGTCTTTCTCATCACGCTCATCACTTGGTGACCCATATTGTCCTTATGATCCCCCGTCTAAACAAAAAAAATTAATCTTGAATCAATCTGCCATTTGCGGCAAGCGGTTCGAAGCGAGCATTAAAGAATCGTAAAGTCGGCGGTTCATACACCATTTCTAATCCGCTGATTTTATCCCGTTTTTCATAAAGAGAAATCACAGAATCCGCAACGACATCCATATGATTATCCGTGTACACACGGCGTGGAATCGTTAACCGAACGAGTTCCAATTTGGGATGATTGTTTTCACCTGTCACTTTATTGCGGCCAGAAGAGACGATACCCCGTTCCATCGAGCGTACACCTGAATCAAGATAAAGAGCAGCTGCAAGTGCTTGCGCAGGGAATTGTTCTTGATCAAGATGGGGAAGAAAAGCGCGTGCTTCAAGAAAGACAGCATGACCGCCAATCGGCCGAACGACAGGCACACCGGCATTAATCAACTGATCACCAAGATACCGAACTTGATTGATACGATGAGCGATATACAAATCATCAACAGCCTCATAGATCCCTTGTGCCATCGCTTCCATATCACGGCCAGCCATGCCACCATAGGATGGCATTCCTTCATAGAGTACAACCAATTCCCTAGCTCGCGTATAAAGGTCGTCATCATTCATCGCGAGAAATCCACCGATGTTAACGAGACAGTCCTTTTTACCGCTCATCGTACAACCGTCAGAATACGACATCATTTCTTTTAAAATGTCTTTCACAGGAACTCGTTCATAACCAACTTCACGTTCCTTGATAAAATAAGCATTCTCGACACAACGCGTAGCATCGAACATCACAGGGATACTATGCTTTTGACACAGCGCATAAACATCACGTAAATTCTGCATACTGACAGGTTGTCCACCCGCCAAATTAACCGTAACCGCGACACTCACATAAGGAATTTTATCGGCGCCGACTTTTTGAATCAGATTTTCTAATTTGACGAGATCAACATTTCCCTTGAAGGGAAGCTCAGCTTGTGGATCGTGCGCTTCATCGATAATAATATCGACGAAAGTTCCTCCATTTAACTCCTGATGGGCTCGTGTTGTTGTAAAATACATATTACCAGGAACATAATCCCCAGGATGAATCTTTAATTGCGATAACAGATTTTCGGCGCCACGTCCTTGGTGAGTCGGGATGACGTGGCGATACCCGTAAATCTCTTGTACAGCATGTTCTAGACGATACCAACTTTTACTTCCTGCATAAGCCTCATCACCACGTTGCAAGGCTGCCCATTGCAAATCACTCATTGCAGAAGTACCACTATCCGTCAAGAGATCGATATAAACTTGATCAGATCGAATTAGAAAAGTGTTATATCCACCTTCAATCAAGGCAGCTTCACGTTCTTGTTCATTCAGTACATTGATCAACTCAACCGATTTAATCTTATAAGGCTCAGCCATTCTTCGTTGCAAAAACAACACTTCCTCTCAAGATTGATGTACACGTTCAGTGTAAGAGTAAGCGGTTTCAATTTCAAGAGTTTGGATAAAAGCGGTGATACTTTACCGCAACGACGCTTTTATGCAATAAAAGATAATTATTGCTTACTGCATTGGAGATGTCGTTTATCTCGTCTTTTGCTGGCGTTGGTTTCACCACCACCAAAATGCACATTAAAAAACATTCACCCGCAAAAGTTTCGGGTGAATGTTTTTTGTAGAATTATATATTTTGGTGCGGCCGATAGGAATCGAACCTATGACCCCCACCGTGTCAAGGTGGTGCTCTCCCTCTGAGCTACGGCCGCATGTGATGCCTGGCAACGTCCTACCCTCCCAGGATCCTGCGATCCAAGTACTCTCGGCGCTAAAGGGCTTAACCGTCGTGTTCGGGATGGGTACGGGTGTTTCCC
>JABEUY010000069.1 GCA_013044175.1 Bacilli bacterium | reverse complement strand
TTATTTTACGTTAAAACGAACTATTTTTATCATTCAGAATAACTAGTACTTCCCGTAGCTCAAATGTCGTGGTACTATACCTTCTGTAAGCGATTACATCATCGAGAAAGGATGGTGGGAACACTTAGCTTGACGGTTTTCAAGGTTAAGAACGAAAGGGGTATGTCTTATGAGTGAACAGAAGTCATCCATCGCAGATCCTGGGCCGCTTGGCCTAGCTGGTTTTGGCATTACCACTTTATTGCTTAGTTTGATTAACGCAGGCATTCTTTCCGCACACGCCATGGGTGCAGTTTTACCGCTTGCCCTCGCTTATGGTGGCTTATGTCAACTTCTCGCTGGCATGTGGGAGTTTAAAAAAGGCAACACATTTGGTGCTACTGCATTCACTTCGTATGGTGCATTTTGGATCTCATTTTACCTTTTAGTTGGAAACCTCTCATCGATGGGAAAAGACGCAGGCACAGCCGTTGGCGTTTACCTCTTGCTATGGGGCGTATTTACACTTTATATGTTCTTCGGCAGTTTCTTTACCAATAAGGCACTTTTCTTCGTCTTTTTATTCCTTGCTCTCACTTTCTTCTTTCTCGGTTTTGAAAATATGGGTGGTTCAAGCACATCCGTCGGTGGTTATCTCGGTTTGATTACCGGCGTTCTCGCCTTGTATACTTCGTTCGCCGGTATTATGAATAATACCGCCAATCGCACGATCTTACCGGTGGGCACGCCTTTTGCTAAACCTACGAAATAACCCGGTTTCATGCGTGTGAAACACTGAAAAACCCCCTTTGATCCCAGCCAATCGAAGGGGGCGTTTGATTTTCTGTAACCATCTCTCCTTTATCTCGTCTAACTCTACGATAAAGGGGGAAATAAGATGTCGATTGCAGCATGGTGTATACCATTGTTACTCAGCACGCAAAGTCTTCTTTCACAGCCTGTACAGTTGGTGACAAACGCCGCACCGAAAGAACCGAATTTTACGGCGATACAATTTGTTTCACCGACGATCGGCTATGCGATGACCCAGCACGATGTGTACCAAACAACCGATGGCGGGCAACATTTCAAACCGATTTTGGCTACTTCTAAAGCCATCGATTTCCTGAAAGCACCCAATACCTCTGATCTGTTTGTTGTTACAGGTCATGAACTACTCATCTCAACGAATCAAGGTGCCCTTTTTCATCACTTTCCATTACCTAAGTTTGTTAATCAAAACTTCACCTGGCAATCCTTTCACTTTGTCAATCAACAATTCGGATGGTATTTTGAAGCCAATTACCAAAGTCAACCCGTGTGTGGCATCACCATGAATGGGGGGAAAACTTGGACTCGTCTTTCTCTTCCTCAAAATACGATCGGCCTCGGCTTTTCCGATCCAAACCACGGCTTTGCTTTTGCTGCCTCACCAAAGGGATCCGGTACATTTTATCAAGTGAGCGATCAAGGGAAAAAATACGCGATCACCATGAACGTACATTCGACTTCCATGGGATATGCGCAAAGTGCTACTTTCAACGTCCTCTCTGATCATCTTGCCTACTTGCAAATTCTCGGTCAAGCTGGCATGTCACAAAGCTCTTCATCACTCTTCAAAACGACGAATGGACGCACCTGGCAACCGATTCTTGGCGTCAGCACAGCTGGCGGCGGTCCCGCACCTGGGATTACGGCACGTAACATTCCTGTCGGACCTGGCTATGATGCAGGACCATTCTCTGTGATCGATCATAATCACCTCTTCGTCATAGGCGGTATGGAGGCAACTGGGATGGGCGAGGTTGCCCTAGCGACATCAACCAATGGGGGACACACTTGGAAGACTTATCTGCCGATTGAAGGCGCGAATGGCATCGCATCTTCACAAGAAGATCTATCTTTCGTCAATGCCAAAGACGGTTGGCTGTTGCTCGGTGCAGGCTACCATCCCGAACTTTTACGGACTACGGATGGTGGTCAATCTTGGCAACGTTGTGGATCGTACGCGAATTGGCCAACGATCGATATGCAATTATTTAATCGTACACAAGGTATTGGTTTAGGCGTTGTCGGCGATAGCAACGCGATCATAAAGACGATCGACGGCACAAAATCATGGAAAATCATCGGACAGTTACCAGTAAAAAAAGATCTTCCTTATGTCGGTACCAATGGATCGATGATCGCGATGATTACTCCTTCCCAAGGATATGCGATCGGCGGTGATCGTAATTTATACGAAACAGAGAATGGCGGGACGAAATGGTATGCTCTTTCATCGCCTGCACCCGGTCACCTCCTAGGTATCACGTATTCCTCGGCAAAGCACACCCTTTACCTCATCACGGATAAAGAACAGATCTATGCTTCCTCTAATGAAGGGAAAGCATGGTCCAAGCCAATCACGACATCAACGTGGTTACAGGACATGACCCATCGATCGTCTTTTCCCTCTGTGATCGCACAATGGTCAACTAACCAATACGGCAATATTTTACTCGCTAACGCTGGCCAAATCGGACAACTCGCCTATGTAAACAGCCCTGACTCGACAGGCATTTTCGTCAGTCACCATGGACAAGATACTTTTACATTATTGGCATTTCCTAAGAACGCACTCTTATCGATCGATAAGGTACAATTTCTAACCCAAAAAATCGGTTATCTCATTACTTTTACCAATGATCTTTATATCACGGAAGACGGCGGTCTTGTGTGGCGAGAGATCTCACCAAGCTATAGCAACTAATCCCCAGTTTTTTAGACAAAAACACGTCTTTGTCTGATTTCTAGACAGTGACGTGTTTTTGTCTATGGTCGATGTCATGCCGATTTCTTAAGATCAAGGTGTCAAAGCAATTTGGTCTAGGAGGAATTCACATGGAACGTCAAGTCTATCTCATCGGCGGCGGTATCGCCTCGTTAAGCAGTGCTGTGTTTTTTATTCGCGACGGTCATTTCCCGGCTAAAAATATTCATATTCTCGAAGAATTATCGATAACCGGTGGCAGTATGGACGGTTCTGGCGATGCGCAAAACGGATACGTCATCCGCGGTGGTCGAATGTTTGACGAAGAAGCTTACACCTGTCTTTTTGGCATCATGGATTCGATTCCTTCCTTAACGGATCCTCAAAAAACGATCAAAGATGAATTTATCGCATTTAATGAGCAGATCAAAACGAGTGGGCAAGCGCGTCTTGTCGACAAAAATCACCAAAAAGTCTCCGTAGAAAAACTCGGTTTTGATCGATCACACCGACTCGCTATGCTCGATATGATGATGGTACCCGAGGAAAAGCTAGGGACAAAACGCATCGATGAATGGTTCCCACCGTCATTTTTTGACACGACATTTTGGTACATGTGGGCGACGACCTTTGCCTTTCAACCTTGGCACAGTGCCATCGAGTTTAAACGGTATATGCATCGCTTCATTCATGAATTACCAAGGATCAATGACCTCTCTGGCGTGAGACGTACACCGTATAACCAATATGATTCGATCATTTTACCGATCACACGCTGGCTCGAACAACAAGGTGTCGATTTTCATTACCATACGAAAGTGACCGCTCTTGCTTTTGCGCCAAATACGCCAAAAGAAACGGTAACAGAGATCGATTGCCTCGAAGATGGCGTCGCCAAAAAAATCGCCGTCAACGAACACGATCTCGTCTTGGTCACCATCGGCTCGATGACTTCAGCCTTTAGCTTAGGTTCGATGACCGAAGCCCCTACGATCCATCGCTATGATCATGATGGCGCTTGGACACTTTGGGAACAAATCGCCAAAGATAAACCGCATTTTGGACGACCCGAAGTATTTGATCGTCGCATCGATGAATCGTTATGGGAATCTTTCACTGTCACGCTCCATGATAAGCAGCTACTCGATAAAATCATCGCTTTTTCCGGAAATGAACCAGGTACAGGTGCTTTGATGACGTTCAAAGATTCAGGTTGGTTTATGTCGATCGTCGTACCTTATCAACCACACTTCATCAATCAGCCCGAAGACACGCAAGTATTCTGGGGTTATGCCCTCTTTCCTGATCGCAAAGGAGATTATGTTAATAAAAAAATGACCGATTGTACAGGTGAAGAAATTCTCCACGAATTACTCGGTCAACTTGGATGGCTCGACGCAAAAGAAGAGATCACGAAGACGGCCAATGTCATACCTTGCATTATGCCGTTTATCACAGCCCAATTCTTGACGAGGACAGGTACTGATCGTCCTCAAGTGGTACCTAAACAATCGCACAATCTTGCCTTTCTTGGTCAATTTGCAGAAGTACCTGATGACGTGGTCTTTACGGTCGATTACTCGGTGCGAACCGCACAAACGGCAGTCTATCAGTTCCTCGGGATTCATCGTCCGATCACGCCGATCTATATGGGACAATACGATGTGCGTGTGTTGTTAAACGTCGTCAAAACGATGATGAAAGATGATTCAATGACAATGGAATTCAATTTGGCAAAGCGAATGCTTGGTATCTAACGTTTGGCATCATGGCGAAACAGTCAGCGTCTGCTTTTCGACGACGCTGGCTGTTTTACACTAAAACGTACCAAAGCGCTATACATACTCCCATCAACCACATCATGAATTTTATGAACCATTTGTTCCGGCGTTTCTAAACAACCTGTGAAAACCCACGCAACTGTCAACCCCACAAAAGCATGCGTATAAAATTGCCCCACAAAAGCACGATCACGCTCGATGACTTCAATCGTATCGGCGAGTTCATCGATCACCCCTTTGATAAGTGAAAAAGCCACTTCAAAAAAGTAAGTACGAAAAGTATTTTCTCCTGGCGTTTGAAAGGCATTTTTATAAAAATGCTGATGAGAAGCAATATGCGTGAGCACTTGTAATAACCCATCGCTCCAGTGCTGATAACACTTTCGGTCCTCTAGGCGAAGAACCACTTCTGTCTCAAAAATAGCATTGACAATCGCAAACTTGTCTTGAAAGTGGTAATAAAACGTTTGACGATTTAAACCACAAGCATTTACGATCATGGCAATTGAGATTTTCTCAAGTGGTGTCGTTCTCATCAACTCTTTTACCGCTTCCATCAGGACGTGTTTTGTGATGTTGGCTTCCGACAAAAACATTCCCTTCCTTCGTACATAACCTTCGGTATCTACACTATTTCTCACCTAACGGTTCATATTCAAGATGATTTTGTACCATTTTCGACTTGCTTCTCATCACCCGCTTTTGTAACAATGGAATTGCGAAACCTTGCATTTACGAAAGGATAGGTGACCCCATGCAATATGTTCGATTTGGTCATACTGGTTTAGAAGTCTCTCGAATCTGTCTCGGTTGCATGAGTTATGGTGTTCCAGAGCGTGGTAATCATCAATGGGTTCTCGATGAACAAGAAGCACGCCCTTTTATCAAGCGTGCTTTAGAACTTGGTATCAATTTCTTTGATACCGCTAACGTCTATTCAGATGGTACGAGTGAAGAAATCGTCGGACGTGCTTTACGCGATTATGCAATACGCGATGAAATCGTTATTGCCACCAAAGTACACGGTAGAATGCATCAAGGGCCAAACGGAGCGGGTCTTTCCCGAAAAGCGATCCTACAAGAAATCGATCACAGTTTACAACGCCTTGGCACCGATTACGTCGACTTGTATCAAATTCATCGTTTCGATCCGCATACACCTCTTGAGGAGACGATGGAAGCATTACACGATGTCGTCAAAGCAGGCAAAGCGCGTTATATCGGTGCTTCTTCCATGTATTCATGGCAATTCTACAAAGCATTACATATCGCCAAACAGAACGGTTGGACGCGTTTTGTCAGCATGCAAAATTATCTCAATCTACTCTATCGCGAAGAAGAACGTGAAATGCTACCCCTTTGCGAAGAAGAAGGCATCGCGGTAATTCCTTGGAGTCCTATGGCTCGTGGTCGATTAACCCGTGATGTGGACGAAGTAACGCATCGTTCCGAATTGGATAATTTCGCACGCACGCTTTACACGCCTTATGCTGATGCAGATCAGATCGTCATCGAGCGTGTACGGCAAATCGCTGAAAAATACAGTTTGCCGCGCGCACAAATCGCACTTGCTTGGGTATTACAAAAATCAGTAGTTACTTCGCCGATCATCGGTGCGACAAAGCTACACCATCTTGACGATGCCGTCGCTGCTTTATCCGTAACCCTTTCCACCGAAGATTTGCATTTTCTTGAAGAGCCTTACGTACCCCATCCTGTTCTCGGCTTTTAACGAAACGACTCTTCTTCATAGGGATATGTCAAGCCCCAATCGGCGCGAATGCGATCTAACGTTTGCATGATGGCCAGCGATTCTTCAAGTGGCATCACCGGACTTTCCAACATGCCGTCATCGAGGCATTGCTTAACTTCTTCCGCTTCGTAAACGTACCCATGACACTTGGATGAATCGGTAATCTCCTCGCTGCCACCATCGTAATACGTAATGATCGCTTTTTTCGCCGCATAAAAAGGTTCGGGGATATAAATCGATCCTTTTGTACCAAAAAGCGTTGCTTCATTGCGTAAGGTTAGACGAATCGCTCCCGATAAGACGGCTGTCGCACCATTTTCATACGAAAACAGTAACGAAAACTGTTCATCAACACCGGTATCGCCAAGATGGACGAAGCTTTTGATCGCATCTGGTTGTTTTCCAAAGAGAAAGGAAGCAAAAGAAACAGGATATATACCGATATCTAAGAGCGCCCCACCACCAAGGGTTCGATCAAAAAGTCGTCCTTTAGGATCTTTGGGAGTTTGAAAGCCAAAATCCGCTTTAAGCATGAGTAGCTCACCGATTTTGCCTTCATCAATCCATGTTTTCACTTTTTGAAGTACAGGAACATAGCGGGACCACATCGCTTCCATGACGAAAACACGTTTTTTACGTGCTGCTTCGATCACTTTTTGCAATTCCGCCGCATTCACGGTAAACGGCTTTTCACACAAAACTGCCTTTCCTGCCTCAATGGCCAAAAGGGCATGCGAAGCATGAAACGTGTGCGGTGTCGCCACGTAGATCACATCGACTTCAGGATTTTGTACAAGTTCTTCATAACTGCCATATGCGTAAGGTAAATCATACGTATCGGCAAATGCCTGTGCACTTTGCTGAGACCGCGAACCTACTGCGATCGCTTTTGCCTCTGTCGTAAAGGTAAGATCCTTCATGAGATCATGCGCAATTCGTCCTGCGCCTAAAATGCCAAAACGTACGGTTTGTTTGACTGCCCTACTCATCAAAACATCTCCTTTATCTTCGTGTTAAGATAATGGTAATGACAGAAAGGATGAAGCTATGATGGCAAGCGAAGTTTCGGATGTCCTGAGTGTAGCACCTGCGCACACGTTTGTGTTATTTGGTGCTACAGGCGATCTAGCGAAACGTAAACTCTATCCTGCAATCTTTAATCTCTATCGTCGTCAACAGATTGCTTCACCATTTCTGATCGTCGGTGTGGCGAGACGTCCACATACAGATGAATCATTTCAAGAAGAAATCATAAACTCGATTCATGAATTTTCTCATGTGACCGAAGAGGAAGAGACACTGTTGCACGATTTTGCCCGTCACTTTCATTATCAATCGGCACATATCGACTCGGATGAAGAGTTTCAACAGCTACATAACCGCATCGACGAACTCGAAAAAGCAGAACAAGTTCCTGATAACCGTGTATTTTATCTGGCCATGGCTCCGGAATTTTTCGGAACAGCCGCATTACATTTGCAAAAAAGCGGATTACTAAACGGCACGGGTTTCAAGCGCGTCATCATCGAAAAGCCTTTTGGCCATGATCTCGCTTCCGCGCAAGAATTGAATGCACAATTACGTCAAGTTTTTGAAGAAGAGCAAATCTATCGGATCGATCATTATCTTGGAAAAGAAATGGAGCAAAATATAGAGGTATTGCGCTTTGCCAATTCGATGTTTGAACCGATCTGGGATAATCGATCCATTGCTAACGTGCAAATCACATCGAGTGAAACGGTGGGCGTCGAAGATCGTGCCGGGTACTATGAACAATCTGGTGCTCTTCGCGATATGGTGCAAAATCACATCTTACAGATGGTGATGATGATCGCTATGGAACCACCAAGCCGGTTAAATACCGAGGCGATTCGCGATGAAAAAGTTAAAGTACTGCGTTCGTTACGACGCTATGCCGTGGATGATGTGGCCAATCATGTGGTTCGCGCTCAATACACGGGGCAGGCTATGCAAGACAAGACTGTCCTTGGTTATCGTGAAGAAAAAGGCGTAGCGCACGATTCGACGACAGAGACGTTTATCGCCGCCGAATTATTTATCGATAATTTCCGTTGGGCTGGTGTCCCTTTTTACATTCGAACGGGCAAGCGCATGGATACCAAAGCGACAGAGATCGTCATTCAATTTAAAGACATGCCAAAAAATATGTACTTCAACCAAAACGGTGGTCTCGGACCGAATCTTTTGGTGATTCGCGTTAACCCGGCAGAAGGTATGTACCTGCAAATCAATACAAAGCGTCCAGGTTCGGATAACGCAGTCATTCCTGTCGCGCTCGAATTCAGTCAAGAATCGAATGCAGTAAAAGAAGCTTACGAACGCCTTATCTTTGATGCAGTTCGCGGTGATTCGACTTACTTTACACGTTGGGATGAAGTATCCCTCGCTTGGAAATTCGTCGATCCGATCGCCAAAGCATTTCGGGAAAATCCGCAATCAAAACTTCACACCTACTTAGCGGGTAGCAGCGGTCCTCAAGCGTCCAATGAATTGCTTGTCGAACGCAATTTCAAATGGTGGCCCGTCTTCGGTCAAGAAGTCCCTGCCACTAGCTTGGAACAATATTTTGCCCGTAAAGGGGAGGCGAAACGTCCCTGATGCTTTACGATATCAGTATGCCGATCGAAATGTCGATGCAAGTGTACAAAAACAAAGCAGAGAAACGTCCTCTCTTTGAGACGACAAGTGATTTTACGACAGGTTCAGCGCATGAATCGCGTATTCATCTTGATGTGCACACAGGAACGCATATCGACGCACCACTTCATATGATTCCTCAAGGAGAGACCATCGAGTCAATCGGCTTAGAACGCCTGGTAACGCGGTGCCGTGTCCTTGATTTGACGAAAGTCACGCAAGCCATTTCTCGCAAAGATCTTGAGGCATTCGCGATTCAAGCGGGTGATTTTCTGCTCTGTAAAACAAAAAACTCCTTTAGCGAGGAGTTTGTCATGGATTTTATCTATGTTGCCGAAGATGCTGCAATGTGGTTAGCTGACATCGGCATTGCAGGTATCGGTATCGACGCACTAGGTATCGAGCGGGCACAACCTGAACATACGACCCATAAAGCTTTTTTTGAAAAAGAAATCATCATCCTCGAAGGACTTCGCTTGCGTGAAGTCCCTCAAGGTGAATATCAATTGATCGCTTTACCCATTGCACTCGTCGGTCTTGATGCAGCGCCAGCGCGTGCGATCTTACTGCCACTCACTTAATCAACAACAACATCAAGCTTTCGAGCTTTTCTCGACGGCATGACCACCAAATTCATTGCGAAGGGCGGCAACGACCTTGCCCGTGAAGGTATCTTCTTCTAAAGATCGATAACGCATCAAAAGGGATAAGGTGATGACAGGGGCGGCGACTTGTAAGTCGAGCGCCTCTTCCACCGTCCATTTTCCTTCACCGGATGAATGCATAACGCCACGAATCGCTTCCAACTTAGGATCTTTGCGAAATGCACTCTCCGTCAATTCCATGAGCCAACCACGGATCACGGAGCCATTCGTCCATGTATGCGCCAATTTTTCAAAATTATAATCAAAGGGGCTCTTATCAAGGACATCAAAACCTTCCCCGATCGCCTGCATCATGCCATACTCTATGCCGTTATGTACCATTTTTGCGTAATGGCCGCTGCCTGAAGGGCCCGTATAGACGTATCCACCTTCGACGGCTGTATCTTTAAAGATCGGTTCAATTGTCGAAAAAACTGCCGCATCGCCACCGATCATATAACAGGCACCATTGCGCGCTCCATCCATACCACCTGATGTTCCGACATCAAAGTAATGTATCCCATGCTCAGCCAACGCTTTTGCCCTTCGCATCGAATCTTTATAGTGAGAATTACCCGCTTCGATAATGATGTCATTCGCACGTAATTGAGGTTGTAATTCTGATAACAAATCATCGATGATTTTTCCTTGTGGAACCATCAACCAGATAATTTTAGGGGATTCAAGTTGCTCGATCATCTCCGATAGGGTGGAAACCGCTTCGCCACCTGCAACATGAAAGCTAACGACAGCCTCTTGATTGCGGTCAAACGCAACCACCGAATAGCCATGATCGATCATATTCAAGCCGAGATTCAAGCCCATTTTGCCCAAACCGACTAAACCAATTTTCATCGCCTAAGCACCTTCTTTCAGGAAGTCATCTTCCATTGTAACATTAAAGGTCCCCTACGAGACAGAATTTGTCGAAGTGCTTCGTCGAAAGCTTTTCGTTTTTTGCACATAGACAGAGATCATCAAAAAGACGATCGTATAGCCCAGCAAAATCGCGATGTCTTGCCAAGCGATCCCTTGCCCCGCAAGAATGTTCCACGCAGGATGCGCATAACGATAAGACGGCATCCACTTAGCGATCGTTTGCATCGAAGACGGTAACACTTGAATGGGCGTCCATAAGCCACCTAGCATGGATATCGCAAGATAGATCAGTGTCCCCAGAATTTGCGCAGCATTACCCGCAAAGCCGATCAAGACTCCGAGTGCCGCGAAGGGAAAAGAAGCGAGCCACAACCATAGAAAGATCGCAATCCATTGCCAAAACGGCATCGTCACCCCTTGAAAAAGAACGCCAATCAAAAAGATCACAAGAATAATTAAAAGCGATATCGATAATTGCACGAGCATTTTTACTACTGCATAACCGGTTGGTGAAAGTGGGGTTGTTTTCAACCATCTAACCCACCCCGAAGTTCTCTCTGATGCTAGACGGACACCCAATGCGTTAACCGAAGAAGCAATGATTCCAAAAGCCGCCATCGAAACCATAAAGTACGCCTTCCACGTCGTTCCTGATAGCATTTGCTTAGACCCTACCTGATTGACGAAGATCAAATAAAAGATGATCGGCATTCCTAGTGAGAGAATAAAAAAACGCCGATCACGAAAAAAACGTAACATTTCTTTACGATAAAAAGAGAGCATAGGCTTCATCAATTCGTCTCCTCCAAATTCTGTTGATTGGTTATACGAATAAAGGCATCCTCAAGCCCGCTATCTTTCACTTCAATTTCTCGAAAGGGAATTTTAGCTTCAACTACTTTTCGCACGATATCATCTGGATAATCTGTAATCAGTACAAGACGCCCATCTTTTCGTTGCACCGAAGAAACTTCAGACCACGCCAAAAATTCTCTTTCATAGTCTTCAACTGCATCGATTTGAAAAGAAACGAAGCGATGAGAAAAGGATTTCTTGATTTGTTCAGCCGTGCCATCTGCGATCAATTTACCTTTTTGCATAACTAAAATCCGTTTGGTCAAGACTTCAGCTTCTTGCAGATCATGCGTTGTAAGCAATACCGTTTTTTGTTGTTCGATAAGCGATTGAATCACTTTCCAAAAGGCATGACGCGATTCAACATCCATCCCTACCGTCGGTTCATCAAGAAAGAGCAGATCAGGGTCTCCTGCTAATGCGATGGCAAACTGCAATCGACGTTTTAAGCCTCCCGATAGAGAATTCGCCATCTTCGAGGCATAGGTATCTAAACCACTTAATGATAGTAAGGATTGCACCGACATCGGTTTCGGATAAAAATCACAAAACATGCTGATCGTCTCTTTCACCGTCAAACGATCCGGAACACTCACATCTTGAAGCATAGCACCAATTTTAACTTTGACATCGGGGTACGAAGGATCTTTGTCGAATAGTTTTACTTCACCATGCGTAGGTGCAGTTAACCCTAGTAACATGGCAATTGTCGTCGTCTTGCCTGCACCATTAGGTCCGAGCAAAGCAACGGAAGATCCTTTCTCGATCATTAAGGATACATTTTCAACAGCGAAAACTTGACCAAACCGTTTACTGACTTGTTTCATACTAAGAACTGTAGTCACGCGAGACACCTCCTCTTCGTAAGGTATACGAATCCACGAATTGGCACATCCACCTTAAGAACGATTTACGTAACATTTGTCTCTATCCAACGATAGAGATGGATACAGTTCATTTCACGATACCTTTTCGAAGTGCTAGTACCACAGCTTGCGTACGATCATCCACACCAAATTTTTGCAAGATGCGATGCACATGCGTCTTGACCGTACCTTCTGATACATGCAGTGCCAATGCAATTTCACTATTTTTATTCCCATTCGCCATGGCTTGCAGAACTTCGAGTTCACGATCGGTCAAAAGTTCAAACTCAAATTCATCTTTCGAAATCTTTGAATTCTCATCACGATAAGGCTTCTTTTGACTTGCATATTGCATAAACCACTCACTTGCCTTACTTGTTCGAAATACCACTTCTCCACGGTTAGCAGATCGAATGGCATCCAGTAGATCTGCCGTTTCGGCATCTTTCAACAGGTAACCCACGGCACCCGATCGAATACCTTCAAAAACGTACTCCTGTGTATCAAACGTTGTTAAGAGAACGATTTTAATTCCAGGCTTGTAAGAAAAAATTTCACGTGTTGCAACAAGTCCGTCTTTTACAGGCATTCGAATATCCATCAGAATTACATCAGGTTCTTTTTCTTGCGCCATGATACATGCTTCTTCTCCATGACACGCTTCACCAATGACCACCATATCCGTTTGTGATCGCAAGATATAGGAAAATCCTTGACGGATCATCGCCTGATCATCCGCGAGCAGTACTCGTATCATTTTTTCATTACCCCTTCATCAATCGGTATCTTGCATTCGAGCGTTAATCCATGTTCGTTTCGTTGCCGATAACATAAACTGCCCTTGACTTCTTCAATGCGTTTTTTCATCTGCGTAAGTCCGAAACCAAACGTAAGCCTTTCACCTTGAAAACCGCCGTTATCTGAAATCGTAATCATCAATGTTGATTCTTCGAATTCCATAGCAATCCAAACTGTAGTCGCTTTAGCATGTCGTACGATATTTGTCATCGCTTCTTGCAATATTCGATAAGTCAATAGACATTGTGGTACCTGCCACACATAGGTTGGGGTTTGATTCGTGAAATGAAGAAACAAATCTGCCCGATACGCATATTGGCGAAGCAATCCTTCAATACCGGTTATCGCAAACTGTTGTTCAGCATCCTCATCGGTCCAATCTCGTACAGCTTGTCGCACTTCGCGTACGGCATTTCTTGCTGTAGCAATCACTTCAGGTAACCGATTTTTCGCCTCCATAACATCGTTAGGAAGCATGAGGTCAATCGCTTGCAGCGATACGATTAACGACGTCAATTCATGACCAACACCATCATGAATTTCACGAGCGATCTTTACACGTTCTGCGTTCGCAGTGGCTTGCAAAGCAAGAACGGTTGTTTCTTGTAATTGTTCATGCGTTTTTTGCAATTCACTATGCGCTTCTTGTAGTTCAGCAAGACGAATCGCGTCCAATTTCCGCGATTCCCTACGAGACTGTAAAGTAAATGTAATAGCACCTATACTAAATGTCGGTCCTAGTAATCCAGTAAAATCGCGATGCTGGAACCAGCCTACAGCACCTGTAAAAAGCACAAAAAAAAGTAGAGTAATGATAAGATCACGATACTTTTGATACACTCTCATGCTTCTTATCATGTAACTCAAAATAGGAATAAAAATCAAAAATCCATAATTCGTCGTATCAGGATTGAATTCAACGATCAATAACGCACTGATCAACCAAGTAATCAAGACGATATGGACAAGTCGCCATTCATATTTATGCGCTACCATTGCTGACGTAAGAAAAAAAAATAACACATAGACAACAAGTAAGCTTACGATTTCTACGTTAATTTTTGTATTCACTATATACATGAAATAAATATATAAAAAAGCAATAGTTCCGATTCTACCTCGTATAATATTCATGATCGGTGATTGGACAAAGTTGCTCACTTTTTTTGTGCTTTTCATCATTAGCCATCTCCTACCGATACGGTACAATAAAAATAGCCTGATCGTCAAAAACGACCAAGCTATACGAAAACGAGTGAATGGATTGACGATCAAAGATCGCCGATGACAGATACAACGCGACGAACTGAAGCAGCAGAACGTTCAAGCGCTTCTTTTTCTTCTGGAAGTAGATCAAGCTCAATGATTTTCTCAATGCCATTTGCACCGAGCACGGTGGGAACGCCTAAGAAAAGATCTTGAAAGCCAAACTCGCCTTCGAGATAAGCAATCGAAGGAAGTAAACGATGCTTATCTTTGATGATCGCCTCGGTCATCTGGTAGAGCGATGCGGCTGGCGCATAATACGCACTGCCAGTACCGAGAAGATTGGTGATTTCACCACCACCGGTCGCAGTACGTTTGACAATGGCGTCAATCTCTGCTTTATCCATCAATTTATCAAGGGGCACACCACCAACATTGCTGTAGCGAACGAGTGGCACCATATCATCACCATGAACACCGATCACAAAGCCGTGCACTTCTTTGACTGACACATTAAGCGCTTGCGCAACAAACGTGTTAAAGCGTGCCGTATCGAGAACGCCAGCTTGTCCGATTACGCGGTGTTTTGGAAAACCGGAAACTTTATATGCAACGGTCGTCATCGCATCGACAGGATTGCTTAGAATCACGAGAATACAGTTAGGGGAATACTTGACGACTTGTTCCGTAACCGATTTGACGATGCCTGAGTTCGTACTGACAAGATCATCACGACTCATCCCTGGTTTGCGTGCAATTCCCGCGGTGATAATCACGACATCCGAATTCGCCGTATCTTCATAATTCGCCGTTCCAATTACATTAACGTCCGATTCTAACACAGGCATCGCTTCAAAAATATCGAGCGCTTTTCCTTTTGTCGGATTTTCGAGTTGCGCAATATCAAGAAGGACAACATCTGCTAACTCTTTTGTCGCGATCAAAAAAGCTGTTGTTGCACCAGTGAAACCTGCACCGATAATGGACACTTTTTTACGATTCGCCAATGTACATTCTCCTTTTTGACTATGTATTCATCTTCATGATAGCACATTCATACCTCCTCTAAGGGTTATTTTACAAAAAAGTCATGGAAGTGTTGAAAGCCCTTACTTCCTGCACAACTAGTCAAAAACGACTATACTATAGATCGTTCCCCAATATCTTGATGAAATGAGGCGACTGATCATGGCATGGTTTGAACTCGGTGAAGCAGATTCACTACCTGTTGGCGCATTACGAGGATTTATGGCTGATGGCCTTGCAGTGACTGTCTATCATCTAGAAGATGGATTTTATGCTACGGCAGATGCTTGTACCCACGAAGACTGCTCGCTATCGGCAGATGGAGAGATACAAGATCAAGAGGTCATCTGTACGTGCCATGGTGGTGCTTTTCATATTAAAACCGGAAAAGCGACGAAAATGCCGTGCATTTCACCGGTCGAGACTTTTCCTGTTCAAGTTAATCATCATGGCAAAATCGAGATTCAAATCGACTAGCACGGAAAAATCCCTCAACGTTTACTTTCTGATAAAAGTATGGTATTATACTTTTGCTTAGATAGTAAAGAAAGGGTGACCTGATTTGGCTAAACTTTTGTACATAACGGCAAATCCAAAAAGCAAAGAAACTTCCTTTGGTCTTACGGTAGGAGCTTCTTTCCTCGAAACGTATCGGCAGAAAAACAACGCGGATGAAATCATCGAACTCGATCTCTTTCAAACGTACGTTCCAGAAATCGATGAAGATGTTCTTGCTGCGTGGGGCGCTCTCGGTTCAGGGAAAGAGTGGAGCAGCCTCAGCGCAGAACAACAAAAGAAAGTAAGTGGCATCAACCACCTCACCGATGTATTCCTATCGGCTGACAAGTATGTTGTGGTTACTCCGCTTTGGAATCTCAGTGTTCCTCCGCGCATGAAAGCTTTTATTGACACGATCGTTATGGCTGGTAAAACATTCTCTTACACAGAAAATGGTCCAGTCGGTCTTCTGAAAGACAGACCGCTTGTTCACATTCAAGCTCGTGGTGGATTTTATTCCGAGGGTCCTGCTGTTGATATGGAATTTGGCGATCGTTATCTTAGAACGGTATTCGGATTTATTGGTATCCATGATTTCAAAACGATCGTGGTGGAAGGCATGGCTCGTTTCCCTGAAAATGCTGAGACCTACAAGCAAAATGCGATTGATCATGCAAAAAAAGTCGCAGAAACTTTTTGATCGAAGGGCCATCTCACGTTTTATCGAACCCATACGTAACCGTATGGGTTTTTTTACGTTATACTACCCTTAGCGGTGATTATCGGATAAGGAGTTAACTATTATGGCCATACTGGTTACTGGCGGTGCTGGGTATATCGGTACACACACTTGTGTTTCTTTACTTGATGCTGGTTATGATATTGTCGTTCTCGATAATTTTTGTCGAAGCAGTCGATTATCCCTCGATCGAGTAAAAAAACTTACGAAAAAAGATTTTCCCATTGAAGAAATCGATTTGTGTCACGAAGAACACGTACAACAAGTTTTTCAAAAATATGATATCGAAGGTGTCATTCATTTTGCTGGGTTAAAGGCTGCTGGGGAATCCGTTCAAAAACCTCTCAATTATTACGATAATAACATAACAGGAACCATGAATTTACTTAAAGCAATGGACGAGTACAACGTAAAGCAATTTGTTTTTAGTTCTTCAGCTACCGTATATGGAGAGCAAGAACAAATGCCTCTTCTTGAAGACATGCCATTAGAGCCGATCAATCCGTATGGTCAAACCAAAGCTATGATTGAACAAATTTTACGTGATTATCATTATGCTAACCCCGAAACAAGCATCGTGCTATTGCGTTATTTTAATCCTGTTGGTGCCCATGAAAGTGGCGATCTCGGTGAAGATCCGAATGGGGAACCTAATAATTTATTACCACGAATTACGCAATTTGCTGTAGGACGTATTGATTCCTTAAAAATCTTTGGCGAAGATTATCCTACGCCTGACGGTTCGTGTATCCGTGACTATATTCATGTGATGGATTTAGCTGAAGGCCATGTACAAGCTTTAGCCTATTGCCAGACGCATACTGGTGTTGAAGCCATCAATTTAGGTACAGGTAAAGGCAATAGTGTACTTGAAGTTATTCAAACTTTTATGCGTGTCAACCAATTACAACTTTCTTTCGACATCGGACCACGACGCGAAGGTGATGCTCCGATCAGTTACGCTTCAACACAAAAGGCTTCCAAGTTGCTCTCTTGGCAGGCTAAACGCTCACTTGACCAGATGTGTCTTGACGCATGGCGTTGGCAACAAAAAAACCCTCAGGGTTTTGAAGCATAAAAAATCAAAACGAGCGAGTGTTGAAAACTCGCTCGTTAACTCATTTTATTTCAAGTTGCTCAGATTAAAATCACTTGATCAAAACTCAATTTGGCTGCCCCCACAACACCAGCATCATTGCCTAAAACAGCAGGAACAATACGGATACGATCACCCAGGCTACGAAGTGTATATTTTTTAAATGAGGTTCTAAGCGGTTCGAGCAAAGCATCTCCGGCAGCAGCCATCCCACCACCGACGATGATCATTTCAGGATCGATCAGATTTGCCATGATGCCAAGACCCCGTCCCAACACATCCACCGCTTGATCAATGACGTTGGATGCCACTGCATCACCTTGTGAAGCTGCTGCAAAGATCGCTTCTGCATCAAGATGATCAAGATCGAGTATCGTTTCTTCATGCCGTTCAATCGCATGTAATGCCAATCGTCGAACGCCAGTCGCTGATGCAACCGTTTCTAAACATCCTTTGTTGCCACATCGACATTCAAAGCCATCTTCCATAACGACAATATGACCAATTTCACCAGAAAGTAAATGTGAACCGCGAAGTGGTCTACCATCAACGATAACGCCACCACCGACCCCGGTCCCTAATGTTACACAAAACACATCGCGCGAACCTTTCGCCGCACCTACCCACATCTCACCAAGCGAAGCCACGTTGGCATCATTGTCTAAGTAAATCGGAACGGGCATTCGTTCTTGAAGCGGTGCAATGACTGAAATATTTTTCCATCCAAGGTTAGGTACATCATAAGCAATTCCCGTGGCAAAATCTACGATACCAGGAATACCGATACCGACACCCACTACCCGTCCCATATCGATTTTGGTCTGATCGAGCAATTGCAAGATAAGCTCATAGATTCGTGAAAATACAATATCGACTGGATCTCCAGATTGTGTTGGAATGCTTCGTTTAATGACGATCGAGCCATTTGATTGAACGATCGCCGCTTTAATAAATGTACCCCCGATGTCGATTCCAACGGCATAATTCAAAGGGCATCATCTCACTTTCAAGCCAAGCGTTTTCTTTGCTTTTTCATTCGCTAATAATTTCGAGGCACTTGCGATATCCAAAACAAAATGAATATCTTGATGCAATTGCAAGATACTAGCAGGAATATTCGTAGATACATCGCCCAAAATCACTTGTTCGATAATCGATGCTTTTTCTTCACCAAATGCCATAAGTACGATTTTTTTAGCTTGTAAAATGGCTTGAACGCCCATGGTAATCGCTTGATTAGGAACTTGATCGATACTTTCGAAGAATCGTGCATTGCTTTTTACCGTTGCTTCTTTCAAATGGACGACATGCGTTTTAGCAAGTAACGTATCGGAGGGTTCATTAAAACCGATATGCCCATTTAAGCCAATTCCCAGAATTTGAAAATCAATCGTATGTTTCTGAAGAATCTGATCATAACGGTGACATTCTTGATCTAAATCCTCAGCAACACCATTGGGTACATGCGTGTTTTGCTGATGTAAATTGGTTTTGCTAAAAAGTTGCTCTTGCATAAAATAACGATAACTTTGTGGATGATCACCCGATAAGCCAACATACTCATCCAAATTGACCGTTGTGACATGAGAGAGATCGAGCCCACAATCATACAAATTGACAAGCGCTTTATAAAAAGGAATCGGCGTGCTACCTGTTGCTAGACCAAGTACAGGGTGTTGTTGCTGACGAATCACCATTTCAGCGATCGATGCAACATAAATCCCTGCATCATCAGCATTTTTAAAGATCCGAATCGTAATTGCCATTCTATGGTTCCACTCCATTCTATGCGATAGTAACCGGCAGTTTCCCTTTAGCTTTTCCAGTAAAAATTGCATGCATGGCAGCTAAGAGCATAATCGGAGTGTCTTCATACATAAAAATCATATGATCAGTTTGTATATGTTCGACATCGTAGGGACTGCGTAACGCTACTACAACATAAGGGGTTTTTTGTACATCAAGCTCTTTCATTAAGCCATTTTGCAAATCACTTATTTTCCCATTAACCCAAATGAAGATTACATCTGTTGAAGGATTGAACTCGCCATCAATTTCCTTTACGTCATGTAACGAGTTTATCTTGCATTGAGGATATGCTTGCCGTAATGTCTCTTGCAATAAAGGAATTGAATCACGAACTCCTGACGCTTCCATAGTAGGAATGGACATAGGACTATTGATCCAGATTCTACGAAGGGACTTTTCATTTATCGTCAAAGACGGTCCTTTTTGAAGATAAGTAATCGCCCTTTCGGCGATCGTTGAAGCCAATTTGATTCGATTTTGTTGAATTTGTTCGAATTCTAATGATTTTACCAGCGGATTTTGAGCATAGTTCATTTTTAGCGCTTTAACGCGATGAACTGCTTCTGCAAGCCGTTCTTGTGGTAATCGACCCTCGATAACGGCTTGTTTAATCGCTTCAATCGCTTCGATTTGGCGGTCCAAACGGTGTGAGACTAAGATCAGATCTGCGCCAGCAAGTAAGGCTTGCACTGCCCCTTCACCAACACCATACACTTCAGAAATCGCGTTCATTTCTAAACAATCGGTAATCACAACACCTTGAAAGCCAAGCTCATCGCGCATCAAATCAGTTAAAACCTCTTTACACATCGTGGCAGGAACTTTTTCATTGACGGAGGTAAAAAGGATATGTGCTGTCATGATCGCAGCGACTTGATGTTCAATGGCATGGCGAAACGGCAGCAATTCGACTTGACGTAACCGTTCTTTATCATGTTGTACAACAGGCAAGGATAGATGAGAGTCTTGGGCAACATCCCCATGACCAGGAAAGTGTTTTGCGCATGCCGCAACGCCAACTTCTTGCATCCCTTCGATCATCGCTGTACTTAAAGAGGCTACAAATTCGCTATTTTCGCCAAATGAACGGACGCCAATCACTGGGTTATGCGGATTGTTATTAACATCAACCACAGGAGCAAGATTAAACATGATACCAGCATCACGCAAGGTCAGACCCGTCAGGTTTCCGACCTGACGAGCCAAATCTTCATTCGCTGCAGCACCAATTACCATATTGCCTGGTAGACTAGGCAACTCACTAGGCATTCTGGCAACCACGCCATTTTCTTCATCGATACAAATCATCAATTGCTCAATACCATTTTGTTTAGCGAGTTCTTTAAGTGATTCTGTCAATCGCTTTACCTGATGAAGATTTTCAACATTTCTAGAAAAAAAGATTAAATTAGAAACATGATAATCGGTAATTAAACGCATTACATGCTCATCGACCGTTGGACTTGGGAAGCCTGCGACAAGTACAGAACCGATCAGTTGATTAAGTTCTTCGGCATTCATGCTTCATCACCTTTATGGACTTTATAACAAGCGACAAGATGATCTTCTGTAACCGGAAGAAGTGGAGGTTCTGATTTTTTGCATTCTTCCATAACAAAAGGACAACGGTGCGCAAACGTACATCCATGACGTCGGTACGAAAGATTTGGCGCTTCGATACTCGTCTCTTCGACTTGTTTTAGTTCATCATAACCAGAAGACGATTCGATCAATAATTGGGTATAGGGATGTAATGGCTGATTGATCACCGAGTTCGATGAGCCAGTTTCCATCACTCTTCCCCCATAAAGCACCATGACGCGATCGCCAAAATACCTTGCAGATGCCAAATCGTGCGTAATGAACAAAAATGAAACATTCAATTCATTCTTTAACTTATTAAGAAGTTGCAAGATATCAGCACGAATCGACACGTCGAGCATCGAAATCGGTTCATCTGCCACGATAAACTTAGGTTGAACAGCAAGTGCGCGAGCAATCGCAATTCTTTGACGTTGCCCTCCAGATAATTCGTACGGGTATTTTCTAATAGCATCAGCATCATTAGGGAGACCGACTAAAGTTAGTAAATCTTCAAGTCCTTTGTGTAGAGCATTTCCACGCAATTTCTGATGACGCTTCAACACATACGTCAGATGTTGTTCAATCGTTTTAACAGGATTTAACGAACCAAAAGGATCCTGAAAAATCATTTGAATCGAACTACGAAGCATGCGCAGTTTCCCTTGTCCGCGCAAGTTAGTTACATTTTTATTTTCTAACGAAATCTTTCCGCTATACGCTCTTTCAAAACCAACGATCGTTCGTCCGATCGTTGATTTACCGCTGCCTGATTCACCGACTAACGAGAGAACTTCCCCTTCATGAATCGTAAAATTGACACGATCAACCGGGACAATAAAATCTTTATTCCCTCTTGAGCCAACTTCGAAGCGAACGACGAGATCTTCAACTTTGATAATCTCTTTATCCCCTAGCATGATTTAAGTCCCTCAATTCTTCAGGTGATAAATGACATTCCATTTGAATCTCATCGATCACTTGGATCGGCGGAGATTGCAGTTTACAGATATCTTTTGCAAACGAACATCTCGGGTGGAATTTGCATCCTTCTGGCAAACTTAATAAACTCGGTAAACTGCCAGGAATCCCGATGACTTCATCCGTATCGGTTGCTCTAAGCTGGGGAACGGCACGGATCAAACCTTTGGTATAGGGATGATGAACATGCTCTCCCCATTTTCCCGTTGAAGATCCAAGTTCAATCATCCGTCCGGCATACATGACAGCAACTCGATTGGAGATTTCGGCAACGAGATTAAAGTCATGACTGATAAACATAATCGAAAATCCAAATTCTTCTTTTAATTTTACGATTTGCGCAAGAATGGATCGCTGTACAATCACGTCAAGTGCTGTGGTTGGTTCATCTAAAATCACTAACTTAGGATTGAGTGCGATCGCCATCGCAATAACGATACGCTGCCTCATGCCACCAGACAATTCATGCGCATAACTATTGAGGCGGTTTTCATCAATACGAACTAATCGCAACAATTCTTTGGCACGCTCAAGTGCCTGCGCTTTCGTCATAGCATTGTTATGGGCCATCAAGAGATGCTGAAACTGGGAACCTACCGTTTTAACTGGATTTAATACATTCATCGCACCTTGAAAAACCATAGCGATTTCTTGCCAACGAAATTTTCTTAGCGTTTCACCCGATAATGTGACGATATCCGTATCCTCGAGTTTGATCGAACCTTCTGTGATATAAGCACCATCAGGGAGTAAGCGCATAACCGCATTGGCTAAAGTCGACTTACCACAGCCTGATTCACCGACAATACCAACGATTTCATTTTTCTTAATCTGCAAATTGACGTTCTGAACGGCTTGAGCCATCCCTCTTCTCGTAAGGTAGCCGACAGATAAATTTTGAATATCAAGTAGCACTTGGTCTGACATACGGCACCTCCTTAACGAGTTTGTAGACCCAGTTTTTTACGCCATTCTTGTGGTAATTTCGGTGGTTTTTGAAGGCGAGGGTTACTGATCGTATCGACGCCATAGTTAATTAATGTCAAAGCAAGAGTGATCAGCATAATCGCTACACCAGGCGGAACAAACCACCACCAACCACCGTTCAATAAAGCTTCGCCATTTTGCGCGCTATTAAGCATATTGCCAAGCGTTGGTGTTGCAATGCTTCCAACACCGAGAAAGCGAATAAATGCTTCGGCATAAATACCCCATTGCATCGTGACGATAAAGGTATTAAAAATCAAAGAGATGATATTTGGCACGATTTCTTTTAGTACGATGCCCATCGTGGACATACCTGTCATTTTGGCAGCCAGACTAAAATCACGTCGCTTAAACGTTTGCGCTTGCGCTCTCATTACCCGAGCTTGTGGGGCCCAACTAGTAAACGCGATAACCAATACGATAATAAAATTACCTGAATTAGGTAGATAGGATGCGATGACCAACATCAGTGGATAAGCCGGAAAAACAAGAAATACGTTTGTGATCCAGTTAAGAACCGCATCAATCCAGCCGCCTGCATATCCCGCATAAATTCCGATGATAACGGCAAGCACTGTGGTAATGACAGCTACTTCTAAACCGATAACCATCGAAGCGCTGATTCCATACATCAATTGGCTATAGACATCTTGACCATAACCTGTTGTGCCTAGCCAATATTGCGCTGAAGGTGCCTGAAAAGGTGTAGCAAGTGGTTGCTCAGGGTCATGTGTCGCCAAGAGCGGGGCAAAGATGGTAATCAAAATGAAGATAAAAAAAATGATTAATCCAATGACCGCCTTCGGTTCTTTGAGCAACGTCATGATTACAGATCGTAAAGGCTTCCAAAAATTCTTCATTACATGCCACCTCCTGCGCGGACACGCGGGTCGACCAAACCATTAATAACATCGATCACCAAATTCGCGACAAGCATGACAATTGCGATGATCAAAAAAGTCCCTTGCGCTAGCGGATAATCCTGCGAGGAAACGGCATTCGCCAATTGAAATCCGATACCGGGATAGGAAAAGATCTGTTCGATTAAAATTTGGCCGCCTACAGCCCAGCCTAATGCCATTCCGAAAGTTGTAATATTAGGCAAAATGGCATTGCGTGAAGCATACGTCATCATAATCTTATATTGTCGCAAACCTTTTGCTTTTGCGAAGGTAACATAATCATCACTGATCACTTGAATCATATTATTGCGCATCTGCAACATCCAACCGCCGATTGAAGTGATTAAAAGCACGACGCCAGGCAGGAAAGCATGATAAAGCACATCCCCAATAAAGTGAAAACTCAAACCAGGTGTATCATTCGAGAAGTAAGAATGATCTTGCGGAAACCAAGGAAGAATATAAGCAAATACCCATAAAAGCAAAATTGCGAGCCAGAAAGCAGGTATTGACTGCAAAAACATCCATGAGATACCTTGTGATGTGTCTACCCACGTATTACGACGCCAAGCACCGACAATGCCAATAAAAGTTCCTATAATAAAAGCTAGTATGGTGACAACACCGACAAGTCCCAGCGTCCACGGTAACGATTGTGCAATGACGGTTGAGACAGGTTCAAAATTCCGTGATGTAGAAACACCTAATTGCCCATGAAGCAATTGCCCTAGATACGTGATATATTGCTGCCACATCGGTGCGTTAGTGACACCCATCTGCAGTTCGAGCGCATGTAACATTGCCGGTGTAGCTCGACCTTTCATCTGAGCAACCAGATTTAAGGCTGGATTGCCAGGCATCAGACGCGGAATCAAAAAATTCAATGTGACGGCAGCCCATAGCGCGAGAAGAAAAAACGCTACTCTTCGTAGAAAATATTTCATGCGCCATCCGCCCTTCTTGAAAAAAATAGGGCGAGAAGACAGGATCATCTCCCCGCCCGGTCATGCGTGGAATTATTTCACTGGTTTGAGGTGCATCAAGACAATACCTGTCGAGAAAGCATTGTACGGAGGTGCATCAACGATCGGATTGCTTGCTGACGGCCAACCTGTGTAGTTTTTGGTATTGAATTCATACCAGTTCGCTGCATAGACCAACGGAATGACTGGCAGTTGTGTTTGAACAAACGATTCGATCTTGTACATCGCTTTCTTTTGTATCGCTTTATTCGAAGTGTGTTGGAATGCGTTCAATGCGCTATCAATCGCAGCGTTCTTGACACCTTCGTAGTTTTGGATCGAAGAAGAAAGCAAGCTGTTATTAAAGCCGCTAAATGGCATATTGCCACTGAAATTGTCATAGGCAGTTTCGATAGCCAATTGGAAAGTGTGGTTCGACAATTGGTTTTGCCACGAGCTTTGTTGAACTTGTTGGACATTGACTTTGATGCCGATTTGTTGCAGATCAGCAGCTACTAAAGATTGATCTTCATTCCAGTCTGTCCAACCAGCCGGTGCGATCAAGTTAAATTCGAGTTTCTGACCGCCTTTTGCACGAATGCCATCTGGACCTTTTTTGAAGCCTGCTTTGTCGAGCATCGCATTGGCAAGGTTAACGTTATAAGCAAAGTTTGTCGCACCTGCCGCTGGATTTAACCAAGCTTTGTATTGTGGCAACACAAGGCCAACCGTGCTCGCCGGTGCTTCATAGCCATATTCACCGATGTTTTGAATTTGTTGACGATTGATCGCGAGACTCATCGCTTTGCGAACCGTCAAGTTGCTTAAGAGCGGATTCTTCAAGTTCGGGAATACGCTGACATCGCCGACAGCCGGGAACCAGTATTGGTTATGCGCTGGATCTTTCGCTACATAGATGTTCTTAATGTTAGTTACAAAAAGCCCTGCCCAATCGAGTTTACCCGAGGAAAGCAACAGGTCTGCCGACGTGTTACTCGCAAGCGCCGGATAATTAAGTTCTGGAACCGGCGGCATACCACCCCAGTAATGTGGATTGGCTTTTAATTTGTAATCTTGCGTGCTGAAGTTCATCAACGTATAAGGACCTGTGCCAACAGGATTTGCATCGGCGAATTTCGTCGGATCCCCAACAGAACTCCAGATATGTTGCGGAAGAATCGGCACTTGACCGATCAAAATTTGATAAAATGGCGTATTGACTGTGGTAAACGTGAATACAACCGAATTACCCACTGCTTTTACGGATTTAATTTGTTTCCATACACCGTTTAAGTCAGCGGCAGGATATTTTTTAAGCAAGTTATACGTAAAAGCAACGTCTTGTGCCGTGAAAGGTTTGCCATCGCTCCATTTCACGCCTTTGCGAATTTGCACAGTTAACACTGTGTCATTGCCGTTCCATGAATAGCTCGTGCCGAGTAGCGGATATTTCTGTCCGGTTGTACTGAAGTAGAACAAAGATTCATAAATAACACCAGTAGGTGACTGGAGATTGCCCACGACCAATGGGTTGAAATTATCTACCCATGAAGGACTTTCTTGTGCTTCAATCGTAAGCGGTGCTCCTTGCGCTGCGAAGGCAGGCGCCATACCAATACCCATCATGCTTAAAGAAAGCAAGGAAACGGATGCTACACCAAGTGCTTTTGCCAACGTCTTTTTCATCAATGATCCCCCTCTATTTGCTTTTACTACTTTGTCGTACTGCATCAACCAACAACTTCCCGTTAGTCGGCACCACCACCCTTTCGATTTATTGCATAGCTACGGCATACTCTTGAATCTGAGCGACTTGGAAATCATAGGGCGAAGCGAGTAAAGATTCTTGCGATCGAAGGAACCCATTGCGTTCAAGAATCATCGCAATAATCCCTGCCACAGAAGCGAATTCACCTAATTCTCCCGTGACGATCTTGGGCTTGTCGTGCACGATATTCGTCAGCCTAAAGTGAGTTTGTTCTTCCACCTGTTTCATGAAGTGATCACACTTTTCATAGATCCCCTCTACAATGACCATCTCAGGATCCACCATGGAAATCAAAGCAGCGATTCCCGTCGAGAGCATATCAGCGACATTGGCGAACACTTCATTCTTGCGACCGCTTTCATAAACGGCTTTAAGAAATCCTCCGCGATCGATCACGTTTTCAAGATCTTTATAACGAGGGTGAACAACTTCATCCTTTAAGAACTCAGCGATCGCTCGCCAACTCACATAAGCTTCCAAACATCCTGAATTCCCACAACGACATTTTGTGCCATGTCGGTCGACCGTCATATGTCCGATTTCACCGGCATATCCCCGACTTCCGAGCATGATATGCCGATCTACGATGACACCAGCACCAACACCCGTGCCGACATGCACATAACAAAAGGAATTCATTTGCCTTCCACGCCCAAAGTACGCTTCGCCTAGCGCTGCAGCATTCGTATCATTTTCGATGAAACTTGGAATTGCTCGATCCTTTAGAATCGATCCAGGAAATTTCAAATGGCGCCATGGAAAGTTTGCTATCGTTTCGATCTCGCCGAGTTGACGATCTAGTACACCCGGTGTTGCAAGACCGATCCCAATTACAGTCGTCGCATCGACCCCGCTTAGCAACTCTTCAATCACCATTTGAAAAATCTTTGTAATGTCACGATCGACAGAAAACTCATGGATGCTTGCTTTCTGAATCGATGCCGCGACATTTGTTCGTACACCTACTACTTTATTATCGACTACGGCTAAACCAATGGCACTTCGTGAATTCCATTGAATGTCGAGCAACGTAGGACGACGTCCTAAAGGCGAAGCGACTTTACCCACTTCCTGAACGAGATTTTCCGATTGTAGCTCAGTGATTGCATTACCTACGGTAGTCGGACTTAATGTCGTCGTTCGTGAAATGTCGATTTTGGACATTGGCCCCTGATTCAACAACGTCTCCAGGATGAGTCTGCGGTTCATGCGTTGAACATACTGCAAATCTCCTGTAGGTCTTTGCTTCATCATGAAGCCCCTTTCAATTAAAGCGTATAATCATAATCCGCTTTATTATTTCCAGTAGAATTAATCTACGATTTCATTATAATCACCCTACGTTTTCTTTGTCAATGGGTTTATTCTATCCTATGAAAAAAAGCCTCCGAAATGTCATCGGAGACTTATAGAAGATATTTTTATCAAGCTTTCTTCAATTGATTGACTGCACTAAAAAGTGCTTTGATTGTCGCTGTCATGATATCGACATCAATGCCACAACCCCAGAATGATTTGCCTGAATCAGGACTCGTAATGCCGATATAGGCGACAGCTTTCGATTCAGAACCTACTTCTAGCGCATGTTCTTTGTAAACGAGATTGATATACTTGACATCAAGGTGTTGCATCAAAGCATGACTGATCGCATCAAGACGACCATTTCCCTGCCCTTCTAACTCTTCAATACGATCTCCTCGACGAATCTTCACGATCGTTTCATACGATTCGGTTGAAGCAAATCGATAACCCAAAAATTCATAGGGCTGCGACACGTTCACATAGTCTTTCAAGAAAATCTCATAGATTTCCGTAGGCATCAGTTCTTTGTTTTCTTGATCCGATACGCCTTTTACGCGATACCCCAATGCTTCACGCATGCCTGCAGGTAGATCAAGGCCATAATTTTGCATAAGCACATAGCCGATACCACCTTTACCGGACTGGCTATTAATGCGGATAATATCCCCTTCATATTCCCGTCCGATATCTTTCGGGTCAATCACAAGATAAGGAACGTTCCAAAAACTATTTTCACGATTTTCACGAAGTTGCATTCCTTTAGCGATCGCATCTTGGTGAGATCCTGAAAAAGCCGTAAACACTAGTTCCCCTGCATACGGATGCCGTTTAGACACCGACATTTGCGTTAACGCTTCACAACGTTTTTTTATCAATGGAAGATTTTCGAGATGAAGACCAGGATCGATTCCATGGGAAAATAGATTTAAGGCTAGCGTGATTAGATCGACATTCCCCGTCCGTTCCCCGTTACCGAATAGTGTTCCTTCGATACGATCACCACCCGCTAGCATCGCGAGTTCTGCATCAGCAACGCCTGTTCCACGGTCATTATGCGGATGCACAGAAATGATCACATTTTCCCGATAGGAAAGATGATCACTCATGTATTCAATCTGACTCGCATACACGTGTGGCATCGACATCGACACCGTTGCAGGCAGATTGATGATCACTTTATGCTCGAAAGTTGGTTGCCATACATCCAGTACAGCATTACAAATCTCGAGGGCAAACCCGACTTCAGTTCCTGTAAAGCTCTCAGGAGAATATTGGAATTGAAAATTGCCTGGTGTTTCCTCAGCGAATTGTGCGACCATCTTCGCGCCGGTAACTGCTATCTCCACGATTTCTTCTTTCGATTTCTTAAAAACTTGTTCGCGTTGTGCCACAGAAGTCGAATTATAAAGATGTACGATCGCTTTTTTCACGCCACGTAGTGATTCAAACGTTTTACGAATGATATGCTCTCTTGATTGAGTCAATACTTGAATGGTCACATCATCAGGAATCAGATTTTCTTCGATTAACGTTCGCAAAAAAGTGAATTCCGTTTCTGACGCAGCTGGAAATCCCACTTCAATCTCTTTAAATCCAAGTTCAAGAAGTAACTGAAAATAGGCCAATTTCTCTTCTAGCGTCATCGGTACGACAAGCGCTTGATTGCCATCGCGAAGATCGACACTGCACCATATCGGTGCGTGATCCAAATAATCTTTCTCGATCCATTTCATACTTTTGGTTGGTGGAAGGAAATAGCCTCTTGCATACTTATGATGATTTCTCAAACTCATCTCTCCCTTTTTCTCGATAGCTAAAAGGCCGATCATCCCCAAGGGACGATCGACCTAGGTCGAACGCGGTACCACTCTTGTTGACTCGTCATTGGCGAGCCCTCTTAATCGCACGATAAGCGCGTAGCCTAGTAACGTAGGCAAAACGTCCGACCGTACTCTATTCCGATCAGCTGTTCCCGGGCGAGTTTCATCCATCATCCTCTACTGCGTCGCACCGACCCGCAGCTCTCTTTGCAAGTAGAATGGACTACTGCTCCCGTTCACCACATTCTTGATTTTTCGATAATGTCTAAAAATTATCACGTTTATCGCATGGGGTCAAGCGTAACGTCAAACCTTGCGCTCTCTATATTTCCAAGACCACATCAAGGACCAGCGCATACTCACTTTTTCCAGAAGATCCTGAAATAGTACGGTGGAAAATTGCTTCGGCAATTCACCTGATAAAATAATCCAACCTGCAGGTCGTAAGGGTTCGCTATAAAAAGGAAACGAAACGCTATCTTTTGCATTTTCCGTGCGATGCTCTACATGCTCATCGACCGATACTTTCACATCCTTAATGAAAGGCAATCGTAAAATCGCTTCACATTCTCGTTGCATGAATTCTGCAAAAGTATCTTCCGTCCATTGCAGTGGAGCTTGCAAAGCATGAAATTCACGTATCATATCGATTTCGACTTGAGCTTGGGCAATAAGGACATCTTGCAAGCGACTTTCAACGGCTGACGTTAAGCGATAACGATACCTTGCCGGAATAGGAGAAAAATTTAAATACTGTGCCAGTACACGCCGATATACGGAGATCGCAAAGGTCAGCATCGGAATACTTATGCCATAGACATAGTGCATCCTACCAGCATGCATCGCCTTGTTCATCAATGTTTCACGTGAGATCTCCGGCTCAAGAGCAAAATCCAATTGCAAAAACAAAAATTTGATAACATCATTCTCTTGACCCCGTAAGTGAAGTAAAAAAGATATCGTTGGCGGTATTTGCCGCAACTCGCGATAAAAAGGTCTCCAAAATTTCCCTGAGATAGATTCAAGAACATCCCGGGCTTTACTTAAAATATCTGTCGCATCCAGACCATAAGGATCAAATAATACTTCTTGTGATTTTTCTACAGATTTTGAAGCGAGTTGCCAAAAATCCTTGCGATTGAGTTTTGAATTTTTGGCACGAGCCAAAGCAATATCCGCTTGTTCAAGCATCGTAATCGCATCCTGACCATCAAAAGGGAATACGGCCGCTCCTAAACTTAACCGAATCTCGATAGGGCGGTCTTTGATAAATTCAAAAGGTTGTTCAATCGCTTTATGCAAACGATCAAAAATCAAAGGAAGATCCTTGTCGTAACGAAGTGGGTCGATTTTTTTCATCACAACGACAAACTCATCGCCACCAAGTCTTGCCAAGAAATCCTCTTCGCGTAGATACGATAACAAGCGTGAAGAAAAATGTTGCAATAGCATATCCCCAACAAGGTGTCCAAAAGTATCATTCACCGGTTTAAAATCATCAAGATCGAGAATACATACGGCAAATCCAGTACCTTCCTTACGAGCAACTTGAAATGCTTCTGCCAATTCTTGATCAAGAGCTCGTCGATTCGGTAGATTGGTTAACGAATCATGAATCGCATGATAATACATCTGATTTTGTGACGCCTTGCGTTCTGTGATGTCGATAACACTCCATACGATACCTTCTAAACCATTTTGCAAATGAAT
>JABEUY010000068.1 GCA_013044175.1 Bacilli bacterium | reverse complement strand
AGCGGATGGGGAGGAGAAAGACAATGTGTGCAATGGGTTCTTATGCGAAAAGCGAAGATTCTTCCGATGAACAGCAGTTGGAGCAACAACAGAAGGTTCAGCCTGTTGTAAGAACTGGGGCAGAACTGCTTTGTTCGCTTTTGCTTGAAGCAGGCGTTGACGTGTTGTTTGGCTATCCAGGCGGCGCTGTCTTACCGATCTACGATGCGCTCTATGATTCTCCTTTGCGTCATATCTTGACTCGACATGAACAAGGTGCTGTCCATGCTGCTGAAGGGTATGCCCGCGTTACAGGTAAGCCTGGTGTTGTCCTGACGACTTCTGGACCTGGTGCTACCAATGCCGTGACGGGGATCGCCGATGCTTTTATGGACTCAACTCCGCTCATCGTTTTAACTGGGCAAGTGGGGACAAGTGTGATTGGCTCGGATGCATTTCAAGAGGCAGATATCGTCGGTATCACACTTCCGATCACGAAGCACAACTATCAAGTGCGAGATATCCGTGATCTTCCCCAAGTCATCGCCGATGCTTTTCACATCGCGACGACAGGACGTAAAGGTCCTGTGTTAATCGATCTTCCGAAAGATGTGACGGCAGGGCCAGCTTCTTACGTACCATTACCACAACCGGCGCCGAAAGGCTATCGTTTGCCACCGATGCCTGATGAGGTCGCGATCAGTCAAGCTATTGAAGCGATTCGTGTTGCGAAAAAGCCACTTTTGTATGTCGGTGGTGGTATCGTCAACGCTGGCGCTTCAGAAGCTTTAATCGCTTTTGCGCAAGCGACAAGGATTCCTGTCGTCTCGACATTGATGGGTTTGGGTGGTTTTCCTGCAGATGATGCGCTTTTCATCGGTATGCTTGGCATGCACGGTACGTACGCTGCCAATCGAGCGATTACAGAATGTGATGTCATGATCGCTGTCGGTGTGCGGTTTGATGATCGGGTGACCGGTAAGCTTGAACGGTTTTCTCCTCATTCGTATAAAATTCACATCGATATCGACCAAGCGGAGATCAGTAAAATCGTCACGGTGCATCAGTCTTTGATCGGCGATGCGCGTGAGGTTTTAGCATCGATGAATCGTTTGCCGTGTCAGCCAGATACGACCGCATGGCTGGCGACGATCGCTGCTTGGGATGCTGAGTGGCCGGTTCATGTCGTCGCTGCGCTTGAAGATGGATTGCGGCCACAACAAGTGATCTCACTTCTTGCGAAAGCGACCGATGGGCAAGCGATCGTCACGACCGAAGTCGGTCAGCATCAGATGTGGACGGCGTTGTTTTATCCCTTTTCGCGCCCACGTCAATTTTTGACTTCTGGTGGTCTAGGTACGATGGGTTATGGATTTCCAGCTGCGATTGGTGCCCAGATCGCTGCGCCAGAGCATCGGGTCATTTGTGTCGCTGGTGACGCAAGCTTCCAGATGAATATCCAAGAATTGCAAACGGTCATCGAGAATAAATTGCCGATTATCATCGCTGTGATCAATAACAACTTCATGGGCATGGTTCGTCAGTGGCAACAGTTTTTCTACGAACGTCGCTATGCGGAAAGTCGTATCAGTTCACCGGATTTTGTTAAGGTCGCTGAGGCGTATGGTGCATTAGGTCTTCGTGCCACGACGTTTAGTGAAGCGCAAGACGCTATCGCTCAAGCGCTACAATATGACGGACCTGTCATTATCGATTTTGACGTCGAAGAAGAAGAGAACGTCTTTCCGATGGTACCTCCCGGTAAGGGAACCGATGAGATGACGCTCATGTGGGAGGAATGATCATGGAAAGAGAACGCACGTTATCGATTCTGGTCAATGATCACCCAGGTGTATTAGCGCGAATCGCAGGGTTATTTTCAAGACGTTGGTTTAACATTTCAAGCATCACAGTAGGCGCTTGCGAAACGCAAGGAATGTCGCGCATGACGATCGTCAGTCATGGCGATGATGCCATGGCTCGACAAATGGTGTCCCAAGTGATGAAACTGGTTGATGTCATCGAGGTCGCCGACATCTCCACGCAAAAAGCGGTACGCCGTGAACTCGCTTTGATCAAAGTGAAATCGACGAAAGAGACGAGAATGGATATCGCGCATATTCTTGAGCCATTTCGCGTCGCCACCGTCGATGTGGGTCATGATTCATTAATGGTTGAAATTACTGGAGATACAGAAAAAATCGATGCATTGATCGCTTTGCTAACACCATACGGTATCATCGAGATCGCAAGAACGGGTGTTACCGCATTAGTGCGAGCAGGAGCCGATCGAGGGTTAACGACAGAGGGAGAGAACGAGATAAATGGAAATGTACTATGAAAATGATGCGAACTTAGCTGCTTTACAAGATAAAACGGTTGCTGTCATCGGTTATGGTAGCCAAGGTCATGCGCAAGCGCAAAACTTGCGTGATAGTGGCGTATCTGTGATTATCGCGCAACGCCCTGGAAAATCAGCCGATAAAGCGAAAGAAGATGGCTTTCGTGTGGTGAGTGTGGAAGAAGCCGCTAAAGAAGCGGATGTTCTTCAGATTTTACTTCCAGATGAAACGCAAGCACGCGTGTATCGCGAAGAGATTTTACCGCATTTGCGTAAAGGTCAAACGATCATGTTTTCCCACGGGTTCAATATTCATTTTCGTCAGATCGTTGCTCCAGAAGAAATCGATGTGATCTTGGTTGCGCCAAAGGGACCAGGTCATCTTGTTCGCCGCGTCTATGAAGGTGGCGCAGGTGTACCTGCTTTGATTGCGATTCATCAAGATGCGAGCGGTCAAGCGAAAGAAACGGCGCTTGCTTATGCGAAAGGCATCGGTGCTACACGTGCTGGTGTGCTTGAAACTACGTTTAAAGAAGAGACGGAAACCGATTTGTTCGGTGAGCAAGCTGTTCTTTGCGGCGGTGTAAGTGCGTTGGTTAAAGCTGGTTTTGAAACGCTCGTAAACGCTGGGTATCAGCCGGAAATCGCTTATTTTGAATGCTGTCACGAGTTGAAACTCATCGTCGATTTGATCTATGAAGGTGGTTTATCGCGGATGCGTTATTCGATTAGCGATACAGCCGAATATGGCGATTATACCGCTGGACCCAAAATCGTCACGGAAGAAACTAAAAAAGCGATGAAAAATATTCTCACCGACATTCAGACTGGTGTATTTGCTCGTAATTGGATCCTTGAAAATCAAGCTGGTCGTCCATCCTTCTCAGCAACGCGTCGTATTGATGCCGATCATCAGATCGAACATGTTGGTGGAAAACTCCGTGACATGATGAGTTTTATTAAGAAATAAGCATCTGCGGCGAGTGGTTTTGGAGAGGAGAGTATTCCCTGTGTCACATCATATTGTTCTACTGCCTGGCGATGGTATCGGACCTGACATCATCCAATCGTCGGTGAAAGTGATTGAACGTGTCATGGCGCTTGAAGGACAACCGGTGACTTTTTCGGAGCATCTGCTCGGTGGAGTTGCCATCGATCAAACTGGCGTCCCATTACCTGATGCGACCAAAGAAGCGGTCGTTCAAGCGGATGCCGTATTACTCGGTGCCGTTGGAGGACCAAAGTGGGATCAGGGTCCTGGCCATTTACGACCTGAAGCAGGTTTGCTTGGACTGCGTAAAGCGCTCGGCGTGTATGCTAATTTACGGCCAGTGAAAGCTTATCAAGAGTTGCTCGGTGCATCGCCTTTACGAGAAGATGTAGCGCGGCAAGTCGATCTTTTGATCATCCGTGAATTGACAGGCGGTGTTTACTTTGGTGAACGCGAACGCGGTCAACTCGCGAATGGAGAACGTTTTGCCAAAGATACGATGTACTACGCAGAGTCTGAAGTACGCCGCGTGGTCAAGCGAGGTTTTGAAGCGGCAAGACTTCGACAAAAACGCCTGACTTCCGTTGATAAGGCAAACGTTTTAGATAGTTCTCGCATGTGGCGTGAAATTGTCATGGAAATGGCTGGCGATTATCCGGATGTTAAAGTCGAACATGCTTTAGTGGACTCTTGTGCTATGCATCTGGTGACGCAACCAGAACGCTTTGATGTGGTCGTGACGGAAAATTTATTTGGCGATATTTTAAGCGACGAAGCTGCTGTACTTACCGGATCAATCGGTTTGTTGCCTTCGGCTAGCCTTGGTGAAGGACCCGGCCTTTACGAACCGATCCATGGCTCAGCACCCGATATCGCTGGGCTGGGTATTGCCAATCCGCTTGGTACGATTCTCTCAAGTGCGCTTATGTTGCGGTATTCCTTTAACATGGAAACCGCAGCAAAACGAATTGAAGATGCGGTAGCTGCCGTGCTAGCTAATGGTGCGCGTACCAAAGATATCGCACGACCTGGTGAGCAAGTTCTTTCCACCGATGCGATGACCGAAGCTGTTCTCGCTAATCTTTAAGCTTGCGATAAACCTGTCTTTGAGTGGTATACTCAAAGACAGGTTTATTCATTTTATGGGGGTATGGAAGGAATATGGCAACGTCCGATGGGGCAGTGATCGTTCAAACGGATGGGACGATTTTACTCGATGTCCACCATGAAAAATATGAACAAGCACGAACACATTTGGCTCGCTTTGCTGAACTTGAGAAAAGTCCTGATCATTTTCATACTTATCGCGTTACGGCGCTATCATTATGGAATGCGGCTTCCGCAGGGATTACAGCAAAAGAAATCGTCGATCAGCTTAGTCTGATCAGTCGCTATGATATCCCCAACACGATATTACGCTTTATCGAAGATATGATTGGACGTTATGGATTACTCGAATTACGACAGCATACACAAGGACTGGTTCTTTATGCGCACGATCCGCTGCTCTTAAAGGAAGTGAGTTCGCAAAAATCGATTGCCCCATTACTTTTAGGTGAGATCAGCGATCGAGAAATCATCGTTCCGCTTTTGTCACGCGGTACGATTAAAGTTGCCCTGACCAAATTGGGCTATCCTGTAAAAGATCTCGCAGGCTATGCAAGCGGTGAACCCCTTGCTTTATCTTTGATCGCTACTTTACCGAATGGTGATCCTTTTTCATTACGTGATTATCAAGAGCAAGCAGCACATGCTTTTTATCAAAATGGTGAACCGATCGGTGGTGCTGGTGTCTTAACCCTTCCCTGTGGCGCAGGTAAAACGATCATCGGTATTAAAGCGATCGATCATGTTCAGATGTCAACGCTCATCTTGACTTCAAGCATCACAGCTGCCAGACAATGGATTCGAGAGATTTTGGAGAAAACGACATTACATGAAGATGACGTCGCCGAGTATAGTGGCGATCAAAAAACAACAGCGCCAATCACAGTTGCAACTTATCAAATCCTTAGCTATCGAAAAAAAGGCAGTGATGAATTTCCTCATCTTGCGTTACTCGCAACACGGAATTGGGGTTTGATCATCTATGATGAGGTCCATCTTCTACCGGCACCCGTCTTTCGCATTACGGCAGAAATTCAGGCTCGGCGACGCTTAGGTCTTACCGCGACATTAATTCGCGAAGATGGTCGAGAAGATGAAGTGTTTTCATTGATCGGTCCTAAAAAATATGATGCACCTTGGCGAGTTCTTGAAGCGCAAGGGTGGATTGCTACAGCTGTGTGTAATGAAGTTCGCGTCTTTCTCGACGAAGAAGAAAGGCGTGAGTATGCAGTTGCTACACAGCGTGATAAAGCGCGTATCGCAGCAGAAGCTCGGCAAAAAGAAGATGTGATTCTTTCGATTATCGCGCAACACCCTGGTGAATTGATCTTAATCATTGGCCAATACCTTGATCAGTTGACAAGAATTGCAAAGCGATTGCAAGTCCCCTTAATTACAGGGTCAACGAAGCAAAAAGACCGCGATGAATTGTATGCAGCTTTTCGACAAAATAGGATATCTACGCTTGTCGTGTCAAAAGTAGCTAACTTTTCGATCGATCTTCCTGATGCATCGGTTGCGATTCAAGTATCTGGAACATTTGGTTCGCGTCAAGAAGAAGCACAGCGTCTTGGGCGCATTATGCGACCGAAAGGTAATGGGCAACGTGCCTATTTTTATTCCGTTGTCACGCAGGACACGAAAGACCAAGAATTTGCCTTAAGTCGGCAGCGTTTCTTAACGGAACAAGGTTATGAATACCAAATTGTCGATGCGTCGATGCTTTGTGAAAGTGAAGTGAGTGTCTAAAAGTGCGCCTAAATTATGCCATCATGAATATGTCGTATGGTCAGATGAAAGAGATTGCTAAAGTACTTAATATGTCCGTTTTGCCAAAAGCACGCGATCAGGCAGCAGCCACTTTACTTGAGAAAATGACGAGTGAAGAAGGCTTTCGAGCACTTTATCAGTGTCTTGACGATGAAGAGAAACGATTGTATCGTATTCTTTTTTTTGAGATGGTAGGGGATGATTATTCGTGTGGGATCGTACGATCACGCCTCGCCTATGTCATGGAGACGGTTTATGGTAATTCGAAAACTTGGCAAACCCATGTAGATCGTTTGGTTCAGCTAGGGCTGCTTTCGCCGATGCAAGTCTGGTATTCGGGTGAAGGCTATGAAATTCCTGATTTGTTACTTCCCCTTGTCACAAAAACGTTCGTACATGAAATTGAAAATTACGATATTTTAAACGAAAATCCCGAACAAAAAATCATCCGCAATACCCGCTATGCCTTCACGCATGATCTGATTCGATTGGCTTCGATGGCGGTGAAAGCACCTTTTTCGATGACGAAAACGGGTGTGATCTATAAGCGCGAATTGAACCGTATCAAGACGGTGATGCGTTTATATGCGAAAATCGATGCGCAAAGCCCCGGTGATTGGGAAGGTGTTCCTTTTTCGGTTTATCTCGCCTTTCGTTCTCTTGAAGATCTCGGTGTATGGCGATTTGGACCGGGGTATTTTCATGTAGCTGGCGAAGGCCTTGAGTTATTATTGGAAAATAATAGTCAAAATTTACGAGAACAATTGTTTGAAGGCATAGGAAAATATCTAAAAGGCGGCAATGTGAATATCTTTCAACTGCTCAATGAGCTTATCACTCGCCATGCAGAGAAATGGATACCGATCTCTGAGGTTATTTCCCTTTTTCTAGCCATCGATTTACACCAGACTGTGACTTGGGCATCCTCGTATCGACTTTATATCGATGTGTTATCGTATTGCGGTTTTATCGATATCCGTGAAGAGGAAGGTAAAGAATATATACGTCTTTCTTCAAAAGATAATTCAACCGTCACAGGCTGGTACATTCAACCTAATATGGATATCATGCTAGAAGAAAGCGCGCCGATTGCCATGCATTTTTTGCTCAATCAGCTAGCGGAAATCAAACAAGTTGATGAGATGTCGATCTATACCTTAAAAAAGGCGACGTTGCTTGAATTATGCGATCGTGGATGGAAGTTTGAAGAGATTATCGCCGCGTTCGAACGTTATGCGGCGACGCCGATCTCACCGGTTGTCATTAGGCAGATTCGCGATTATATCGCCGAATATAACCGAGCTGTTTTGTGGGATAGCCTGTTAATTCGCTTTGAGAAAAAAGAATATCTGGAGATGTTCATGCATCATAAAAAAGCGAAAAATGCGATCGTCGATCGCCTTGGTGAGGAAGCGGTGATCATCAAAAGATCGATGGAAAAAGAAGTTCGCGATATCTTACTTGATATCGGTTGTCCAGCGCCAGGTGGTACGCGTATGCCACCAGAAGACCGTGCGTTTGGTCACCCTGGCGGCCGCAATGCAAGAAGTCCAATGCGGCAAACAAAAGCTGATGAGATGATCCTGTCGCGTATTCGTTCGGCGAATATTCTCGAACAACTCCGCAAAGAATAGCCTTATGAAATAAATTCAATAGGCGGAGTTATCGACTATGTTATCAACCTTATTCGTGTTAAGTCAGCTCATTCTTGCTTCGACGGTTGTGCTTGATCCAGGTCATGGCGGGATCGATGGTGGTACTTTTCGCCAAGCGATGATCGAGAAACATGTCGTGCTCGATCTTGCGATTCGTGTCAAAAATCACCTTTCACCTTATTTTACGGTAAAACTTACCCGGGAAAGTGATCATGACCTTTCTTTAAAGTATCCTAGTGCAATCGTCAAACGGCATGCAAAAGATTTGCAAAACCGCTTGCAATTTTTACGCGAAACAAAACCGCTTTATGCTGTCAGTATTCATTTGAATAGCTCGCAACAAACGAAGGATCGTGGACCGATCGTTTTTTATAGCAAAAATCAACCGCAAAGCGTTCTTATGGCGACGATGTTACAATCTGCACTCAATCGTGTTGCCCATACAAAGCAAAAACCGGTTATGCGCAACTCGCTATTTTTGCTGCGCCATGCGCCTTGCCCGATCAACCTTGTCGAGGTAGGCTTTATCACGAATGAGAGCGACCGACAACGTCTTTTACAACCCCTTTATCAAGAACAACTCGCCACGGCTATCACAAGAGGCTTGCTCGATTTTCACCGCGCAGAGTCATCACCTACACATGTGCTATACTGATCGTGAAAAAAACACGGTGAGGTGGTCTTCATGCGATTTACGAGTAGAACAGAAAGTGGTTTTGCCAATGCTGTCGAAGAAGCTGTATCGTCGATTCTTCGCCTTGTCACGATTCCGAGTCCGACAGGATTTACAGATCGAGCTATCGATTATTGTTATGAAAAAATCGCTTCGCTCGGTTATGAACTGCATCGTACCTACAAAGGCGGATTGGTTGTGCATGTTCCAGGTAAATCGAAGCAAACGCGTGTGCTCGCCGCGCATGTCGATACACTCGGTGCGATCGTCAAAGAAATCGTAGATGCAGGACGATTAAAAATGACGCCGGTTGGCGGCTATCGGTTTCAAACGGTGGAAGGAGAATTCTGTAAAGTACATACGCTTGAAGGCGCTTCCTATATAGGTACGGTCGTTGCGCATAAAGCGAGTGTGCATGTGTATCATGATCTTGGAGAGCGCACAGAAGATACGATGGAGATTCGTCTCGATGAAAGAGTATTCACCAAACAAGATGTACAGCAATTAGGAATTGAGGTAGGGGATTTTGTTTCCTTTGATCCTCGGGCTGAACTAACGACGAGTGGTCATATTAAATCGCGTCATCTCGATGATAAAGCGAGTGTCGGCATTTTGCTGTCGCTTTTATCGGTGATTCATGAAGAACAACTGGCATTGCCGTATTCATTAACGATCTTGATCAGTACGGATGAGGAAATCGGTTATGGCGGTAATTCGAATATACCGACCTCCGCGTTTGAATACCTCGCTGTGGATATGGGTGCGATTGGGGATGGACTAGCCACGACGGAACATGTGGTGTCGATTTGTGCCAAAGATTCAAGCGGACCTTATCACTACGATTTTCGACGGAAGTTGACGTTACTCGCCAAAGAGCACAAAATTCCGTATGCGGTCGATATCTATCCGCATTACGCTTCCGATGCAAGTGCTGCGAGACGCGCCGGTTATGATCTACGTACTGCATTAATTGGTCCTGGTATCGACAGTTCGCACGCGTATGAAAGAACACACCGTGAAGCGATCGCGGCAACACTTCAACTCTTACTTTTGTATATTCAATCCGAAGCTTAAGCATCGAAAGACAACGAAAAAGAGAAGGCATAAGCCTTCTCTACTTTCATGAGCGCACAGATATAGCGGATAGATAAGGGCGAACTAAATAGGTGGACTCATATCGT
>JABEUY010000067.1 GCA_013044175.1 Bacilli bacterium | reverse complement strand
CATGCGATTGGCAAGGTAAAAGCATGGAATAGTTCGACCCAATTATGGGAGACGGCTGACCGCAAGAAACGTCCGCCGCAACTCGGTTCACCGAATGAACCCATTACGTTTTATGCGGATATGGTGGAATACCCCAATGTGGATTTAGCGGTTCAACACCAAGTCCGCCATGATTTTTTGGCGGTGAAATTGTTCTACGAAGGGGCATGGCGACTTGTGCCCCTGCCGGTGATCCTCCATCGGCAAGCGCAAATGGCATTGGCTGAATCACAAGCCGAGTCAGCGCGTATCACCGACGCAACGAATCAGATCAAAGCACGAAAAAATCCAAAAGAAGCATGGGCAGCCGAAGAAAGGGCAGCCGTTCGTCCTCAAACATGGCGTGCCCTATCCCTTTCGCTTTACGCCAGACGAGACAAGCAGTACCCAGATGGGTTGCGATTTTCGTTGCATGTGCCGTTTGAAAAGTGGATTGACGCACCGAAAAAAGCAAAAGTACAATTTGTCGCTGATCCTGGAATGCCGTTGGTCGCGGTGGATTTAGGTGTGAATCGCTTGGCTGTCATGGGCGCGTTCCTCAACGATCGGTTGATGGCCACCAAATTTATTCAAGGTGGCGAATTAAACCACAAGCGTCATCGCCTACTCAGCGTGATCAATAACAAACGCAGTCAAAGCGGTAGGCTTCAAGCCAATGTGCAAGATAACATTGATCTCTGGAAAAAGGTGCGAAACATCGACGAGGATGCGGCGCGGCAGGTTGCCCGTCGGATCGTCGATTTCGCCATCGTCCACGAAGCAAAAGTGATTGTGTTGGAATACCTTCGCGGATACCGTTCGCCAAAGGAACGGATGAGCCGTTCGGGTCGTAAGAATCACAAACGAGCCTATTGGCTACGCGGCAAGATCATGAAATGGGTGCGCGACTTAGCCTTCCGTGAAGGAATTGTAACGGTGGAACGCAACCCAGCGTATACGTCGCAAATGTGCCCTCATTGCCATACACAAGGAGAACGAACTGGTCATCATTTTATTTGCCAAAATCCAGCCCATTCGTACCATGCGGATGCTGATTTTGTGGGCATGATGAACCTTTACCGAAAGTGGAATGGCACTTTCATCTATCCGCGAAAGCAAAAACGTGCGGATGAACCAAAACCTGCGCAGGCGATCGCCTAATTCAGCGTAGGTCTACTATTCAGTCAGTGGCTGTCTGGTAGTGCTCGTGTGGTACGAGTGGAGTCTGAACACTTCTCTTGGGATAACGGTTTACCGAAATGAGAGAAGCGTACACGCCGATAAGGGGTCCCGTTCTCAAGCCCCTCCACGCATTCGCGTGAGAAAAAGGTCAGCCCAACAACAGTGAATGATGATGTTTGACTATATTATCAGGCAACTGTTGATACCACCAATCAATGGCCATAATAAAAAAGCGAAGCCTCATAAGGACTTCGCTTTAAGGTTTTGTGGGGTTTTCGACGAGCAACGTTTGCGTCGGGAAGGCAAATTCAATTTGTTCCGTTTCAAATTTGCGCATAAGGGCAAGATTGATCGTTTGTTGTGCATTCATGAACGTCAAATAATCAGATGTGGTCATATAAAAGACGACTTCATAATTCAAGGAGTAAGGACCTAGTATCTTAAAATGAGCACGATCAAAACGCGTATCGGCAACTTGTTCAATGATTTCTTTGACCATCGAAGGGATTTGCTCCAAAACGTCGATGGGCGTATCGTAGGTAACGCCAAAACTCATCACGATGCGGCGTTCGATGAGTTTGCTAAAATTATGAATACGTCCTTGTATCAAATCCGTGTTAGAAATAATCAACTCTTCGCCCGTAATCGAATGAATACGTGTCGTTTTTAATCCGATGCGCTCGACAGTACCAGAGAACGTGTCGAGAACGATAAAATCACCAGGTACAAATGGTTTATCAAGGACGATGGCCAAAGACGAGATGATATCACCCATTACGCGTTGCAACGCAAGACCGACTGCGATACCACCTACGCCAAGACTAGCCAGTAACGTGGTAATATGAATCCCGATATTTTGTAGTGATAACAGAAGTAAGATCGTCCAAAGTATGATTTTACCCAGTAAGGAAAAACCGATCATAATCGTATCAAGCGCATTGTCTTGCGCTTTGTTTGGTGCGTGAATCAGCAATAAATTAATCGTTGCATTGCCAAGAAGGCCAAGCTGATAAAAGAGAGCAATCCGAACGAGAACATTGATAAAATCAACCATTGATAACGGTAAAATAAGAAATTGACTTCCTGTATAAAGGGCGAAGATAAAGAGAAAAAGACGACTTATGTGTCGTAAGAAAGTATGAATCATCTTCTTAACCGTAAAGCCATCTTGCGCTAATGATTCTTCGGAAGGTTTAAACCAACGAATGAGCAAATTACGCGTGATTAGCGTGATGATGAAAAGTAAAATGAAACTCCCTGTCGCCCAGAACCAAGAAGAAAGACCATTACCAAGAAAATAAGGCGAAATCATGATGAAGTACCTGTATTTTCGACGAAAGATTGCAGTTTCGCATGAATCACCGAAGCTTCTTTAGGTGGAAGAAAGACGAGCAAAGAAGGAAACATACTCGGCTTTTTGCGTAAAGTGACCACAGTACTGCCCACTTTAGAAGCGATAAATTTGACCACAGCACCTTCTGAAGCAACAAAGCGATATCTTCCCACTTCAATCGTATCCTTAGTAATCGTCATGGTACGTTTGTTCATTAAAAGAATCACAACAAACACAATGAGCACGACAAGGGTGATGATCAAGAGGATGTATTCAAGAAAAAACACAACGGACTGATGTGTAGGAAGCAAGGAGAAAATGATTTGCAGACCTTGCAACACGAGATAATCGATCACCGTATAGAGGAGAAAGCTCGTATTGTTGATGCGGACACGATACGTTGTCGATGCATTCATGTTCAAAGTTCCCTTCAAGAAGTATTTGAGTTTCTTTCCATGATAGCGGATTTCGACAGGAATTTCGATGCGGTAGGGAAAACGGGGGTTGACTTATTTACCAAATAAGCTATCATGATGGTAGATTATATCGTGCTTTTTGGGGTAAGGACGATAAAATAAGGTTTCATACCGTTCCTAGCTTAATCTCTGCGGAGATTGGCGGAGTGCGCCTCCTTATTCAAAGGGGGCGCACTTTTTATATACCCTAAAATGTCACGAAAAATCATCATGGTTGGGGGAAAGTATAATGAAAGAAGCCAAAGTGCCATATCGTATTGGGTTGGATATTGGAAAAGCATCGGTAGGTTGGGCCGTTGTGGATGTCGAGCAGAATTTTAAAAATCAAATGGTACCTGTCGCCATTCGCGATGTCGGTGTAAGGTTATTTCGCGAATATAAAGGGGAAAAAATAAGGGAAAGACGAGTGTATCGGTCGAGTCGAAGAAGTTGGCAACGTAAACGATTGCGACTTAATGTTCTTTTAGCTCTTTTTGAACAAAAAGGCCTAATGAGTCAAATGGAATTTCGTGAACTTTTTCGTATCGGGGAGCAATATGAAACCAAAGAACAGCGACGATTACCGTTTACTCCGGTGGATGTTTATCGATTGCGAGCTGAAGGGTTAGATCGATTACTTAATCAAGAAGAATGGGTTCGTGTTCTTTATCGTTTGGCAAAACATCGTGGATTTAAGTCGAATGCAGCTAAGAATTTTCATGAGATAAGAAAAAATGAACTTGCGAAATATTACGAAGACACGAAAAAATCGAAAAAAGAAAATGAAGATGAGGATGAGGATGAGGATGAGGATGAGGATGAGGATGAGGATGAGGATGAGGATGAGGATGCTAAAGCACTCGCCGTCAT
>JABEUY010000066.1 GCA_013044175.1 Bacilli bacterium | reverse complement strand
TGCAATTGTTCACGATTCGGAAGTTCGCCGTGCCACAAAAGATAAATGACTTCTTCAAACGTACATCCACCGCTCACAAGATCATGAATATCGTAGCCGCGATAAACAAGTCTTCCTTCGTCACCATCGATAAAACAAATTTCTGATGAAAGGGCTACAACGTCCTCAAGGCCTTCTAAAAATTGCGCTTCGCGCTCTGCCACAGTATTCCCTCCAAACTTCCTTCAAAATAAAAAGAGCCTTTTTTACCATTTCATTATACTCCAACCGTCAGATTTCACAACCAAATGACATAGTCCTTAGTTGCTATGTAGTCGAAAACGGCTAGAACCATGTATAATCACTGCATATTAACAGTATAACACACTCAATTATTCGATGTAGCCATGCGCTACAGCGTAGAGCGCTGCTTGCGTCCGATCTTCGACGTGTAATTTCGCAAGGATATTGCTCACGTGTGTTTTGACCGTTTTTATCCCGATATACAAGGTATCCGCAATTTCTTGGTTAGAATAACCTTTCGCTAAAAGTTTTAAGACATCCGTTTCTCGCTCTGTGAGTTCCTGCAGTAAAGCACGATCTTGCAGCCCTTTCGCCATGGCATTCATCGCATCTTGATCATACGCTGTCTTTCCTTGATCGACTTTTCGAATTGTATCTATAATTTGTGAGGCATCTGATGTTTTTACCAGATAGCCTTTGGCTCCCGCTTCAATCGCAGGCAGCACATGATTGGCATCAAAAAAACTTGACAAAACAATGACTTTTGCCGTTGGATCGAGGGATCGTATCGTCTTAAGCACAGTAATGCCATCGACAGGTTCCATATTCAAATCAAGCAACGTAATTTTTGGTTGGAACTGTTCATACAACGCAATCGCCGACGCACCATCTTGCGCACTGGCAACGATCTCAAAATCATCTTCCAAGGTAAGTACCATCGCAAGGCCTCGTCGTACGATATCGTGATCATCGACAAGCATAATCGTAATCATAGTATACTTTCCCCTTTTACCGAATCTTCTTGGGTACAAGGCACGATCACTAAGACTTCTGTTCCGCCTCCGATCGCTTCTTGAAAATAACAAGTTCCACCGATTGCAATCGCTCGCTCTTGCATCGAGGCAAGCCCTGCACCCGTCATTTCCGATTTCTTTTTTTTCAAGCCAATACCGTCATCACGCACGACTAAAACAAGTCGTGTCTCTTCTCGATCAAGTCGAACATGGATAGCAGAAGCCATCGCATGGCGTAATGCATTAATGATCGCTTGCTGAGCAATCATAAAAAGGCTCTGTTCAATCGCCGCATCGGTCGGTGCTTCGGCCGATGAAGAAACGAATAAATCGATCGACATGTGCGTGCGCTCTTTAAGTTCTTCGATCAAACTTTGTAAAGCAGGGACCAGAGATTTACCGCGTAATTCTGCGGGTCTTAATTCTAATAGCAAAGAACGTAAATTCGCTTGTGTGCGCATAATCAAATGATCGATCTCACGTAAGTTTTCAAGCATATCCCCTTGCCGTCTGTCTTCAACTTGCACCATGGCGCGTGATAACATGGATAAACCAAACAAATCCTGGCTTACGCGATCATGTAGTTCTCTTGCGATGCGCAATCGTTCTTCTTTGGCAATGGTAAAAGAAGCCTCTGCCTGCATCACTTTAGCTTGCTCTTTAACTTGTTGTGCGAGCAAAAAAAGATTTTCTGCGGTTTTACCGATATCGTCGCAACCTTGTATCGCAGGTTTATTGCCTAATCTTCCCGCGAGATACATCGCCGAAGTTTCGGCTAAAGTCGCTAAACGATGGCGCCATTCTTGAAAATAAAAAAGAAAAAAAACCGTGAGTAAAGCTACGAGAATGACGAGATACAAAACGATTTTATCCACCAAAGTGCCGATTGGTTCAGTCGAAAGTGTACGGTCAATCAGCAAGAACGAGGCAAACTCGATCGTGCTGATCACCGCCGATACAATCGCTGCGATCATGATTCGATCACGCATCGTCATCCACCCTTGTCAGACGAATTTCTCCGAACGTGGTCGCTACATTGATCTTAACTCGTCGTTTTGCCACATCATAATCTTCATCGCGATAATACAGCTCTTTGTTCAAAACGCCAGCGTTTTTTTGATCAAACAAACGAATTTCCCCGGCCGTTGTTGAGGCGATTGCATCGATAGCAATATCATTCGGTACGCGTATACGAACCTCGCCAAAGGTACAGTTGATATCGATAGGTGTCTCACCTTCTGCGATCGTCGCAGTAGCAAGATTAATGCGCACAGTACCTGCGGTATTCGAAATCTTTAAGGGTCCTAAAACCCAAGGTTTATCACCAAGTCGAGTGTCACCAAAGCTGACGGTTATTCGTTTTTTTTTTTGATGGCCATCGTAATCCATGTCAACTTCCTTATAATATTTCTCTTTTTTCCAATTCCTTCTATACCGTATACGCCAATTTGGACGCCCCAGAAATTGAAAACCGATTGAGATAATCACGAGTCCGATGATCAAATTCCAAAAATTCAAGTGCACAAACGCGAGGATGCCGAGATTGGAAAGCAAAAATCCTCCGCCGACAAGGATAAGGATGAGTGGAAAAATCACATTGATCTCGCCTTTGCGAAGATGCGTCGTGAATTCTTCCAATCCCCATAGCATAATCAGGATCGGCCATAACAGATTGATCAGATAGCCGATCGAAAAGTGGATCAGTCCGATCGCTGAAAGCAGTAACAACGCGCCAATCGCGATTATGCCAATACCTATCGTTTTATTCATCGCAAAAGCCTCCATCATCTTACTAATCGATATCGATTGCTTACGTTGTATCAAGAATAACGCAGAGCGCGTTTTTTCTCGTCCACCTTAAGACGGAAAAAAGCACAGCCACGCAATCTTTGTTACAATCGAAGTAACGAAAGACGCCTTAGGAGGTACATATGCATCAGATTTGGTTTATGATTGGTTCTTTCCCCGTACGAGCTTACAGCACCTTTTTTCTGCTTGCCTTTTTACTCGGTCTTGGTGTTACCGTATATTTTGCCAAAGTCGAAGGAAAAGGTCATTATGTCGATCATCTGTTAAACCTTGCTCCCATGCTTTTCATCAGCGGTCTCATCGGTTCCCGTTTCTGGCAGGTATTCTTTTTCGATTGGCCATTTTACGCGAAACACCCCGATCAAATCATCGCGATATGGAACGGTGGGCTTTCGATTCAAGGAGGTATCGTCGGCGCTGTCATCGCCGGCTTTATCTACATACGAAGAAAGAATCTGAGTTTTCTCGAATTGCTCGACTTATGCGCACCGGGTATCATTCTCGGTCAAAGTATCGGTCGTGACGCCAATTTGATGAATGGTGATGCGTTCGGGTCGCCGACAGGGAGCAATTTCGGGTTACTTTATCCACAGGGCACACTCGCCCGTGCGACTTACGGAAATCACCCTTTATGGCCTGCAGAAGTTTGGGAAGGTCAAGGTGACATCATCATCTTTGCAATCCTTTTATTGTTAAAACAGCGCAAATGGCCACCTGGATGGCTTTTTGTCATCGAGAATCTTCTCTATAATTTAGAACGCTTTTTACTCGAAATACTACGCGGTGACAGCCCTCGCTTTTTATTTCATTGGGACGCTGCCCAGTGGACAAGTGCTCCTGTTGTCATCGCCTGTCTTATCGCTTTCCCCCTATTAGCACGTTACGCCAAAAGAAATCGCAAAAAAGAGCAGGTCGCATAACGCGCCTGCTCTTTTTATACTGCGATTACGATAAAGCAAAGTTTAAAGCTTGCTCAAGGTCAGCTAATAAATCTTCGACATTTTCAATACCGATCGATAATCGAACCATCTCAGGCAATACACCGGATGCTAACTGATCTTCTGGAGAAAGTTGTTGATGCGTCGTACTCGCTGGATGAATGACGAGCGACTTTGCATCACCGACGTTAGCCAAGTGCGAAAAAATCTTCAATTGATCGATAAATTTCGCACCTTGTTCGACCGTACCTTTAATGCCAAACGTCAAGATTGCACCAGCACCAAGTGGCAGATACTTTTGTGCGAGTTGGTGATAAGGACTTGCAGGAAGTGAAGGGTGGTTTACCCATGCGACATGCGGATTCGCTTCCAACCACTTAGCCACTGTCGCAGCATTTTGTGCGTGACGCTCCATCCGTAAAGCAAGAGTCTCAAGACCTTGTAACAACAGCCAGCTATTAAAAGGAGAAATCGCAGCGCCTAAATCGCGTAGCAGTTGAACACGCGCTTTGACGATATACGCCGCAGGACCAAATGTTCCGGTGTACGATACGCCGTGATAGCTCGGATCAGGATCGACAAGCCCCGGAAACTTACCGTTATCCCAAGGGAATGTTCCGCCATCAACAATCACACCACCAATGGCTGTACCGTGACCACCGATAAATTTCGTCGCAGAATGAACGACGATATCCGCACCGTGTTCGAAAGGTCGGCATAGATAAGGCGTAGCAAATGTATTATCGACGATTAATGGGACACCATGTTCATGAGCGATCGCAGCGATGCGTTCTAAGTCGGCCACGTCAATACGCGGATTACCGATCGTCTCGACATAAAACGCTTTTGTTTTGTCTGTCACAGCGCGCGCGAAAGCTTCTGGATCATCAGGATTGACGAAATGAACGGTAATGCCAAGACGACGAAGGGTTACGTCAAACAGATTAAACGTACCGCCATACAAATTGGTCGAAGAGATGATTTCATCCCCGGCCGATGCGATATTAAGTAACGAGAATGTGATCGCCGATTGCCCGGAAGCAAGAGCGAGTGCAGCAACGCCACCTTCTAATTCTGCGATGCGTTGTTCAAACACATCTTGCGTCGGATTCATAATGCGCGTATAGATGTTGCCGCCTTCTTTTAAGGCAAAAAGATTCGCGGCATGTTCTGAATCGCGAAACACATACGAGGTCGTCTGATAAATCGGTACAGCGCGTGAACCCGTTGTCGGGTCAGGCTTTTGTCCAGCATGAACAGCTTTCGTCGAAAATCCTAATTGCTTTTCCGTCAAAGAAGGCACTCTCCTTTATTGACCAATAAAAAAACCCCTTCGAGAAGAAGCGGCTGTATCCCAGACGTTCCTCTCATCTTTCAAGCGCATACGCTTGCTGGATTTGGCACCTTCCATAATACGACTATGTTGGTTGCCGGGCTTCTTCGGGCCAGTCCCTCCGCCACTCTCGATAAGAGTTTTCCTATATGATTTTATGGTATTACTTTAGCCGTTGCCAACGCGACTGTCAAGTGAAAGATAGAGGGAGGACGCATCAAATGAGAAATACCCGACGCTACGCATGTTTCTTGCATATTCATCATCATCTTCCGCTACATGCACAGGCGATCATCGGTTCAACCATTCTGCGATTTCTTGATTTGGGTGAAATCGTTCGCTTGTTACGCTCTTCGCATCGAGCCTGGTGTTATGTCATCACTAAGGAAGGGAAAATGGGCTATATCTACCGGTGCCGTTACTTTTTCTCACCGATTCATCGATATTGCAATTTGTGTAAATAACGAAATCGACACAATTATCCCTGTTCGATCTGTGGTACAATATTGTTTGATTGGGCTTTATGCAGGAAAGGAAGTGAACACATGCTAAGAACGATTTGCAAAGGAAAGATTCATCGTGCCACCGTAACGGAAGCACGTTTGGATTATGTCGGAAGCATCACGATCGATCGTGCCTTGATGGATGCTGCTAACATTCTTCCTTACGAAATGGTGCAAGTGACGAACGTTGCGAATGCGACTTTGTGGCGAACCTATGCGATTCCTGCCGAAACGGGCTCGGGTACGATTTGCTTAAACGGACCCCCGGCGCGTCTGTTCCAGCCGACAGACCTTGTCATCATCATCTCCATGGCGGAAATGGATGATGAAGAATACGCTCGCACGGTATCCAATGTTATCCATGTAGATGGAAACAATCAGATCACGAAGATCGAAGCGCACAAATTGAGTGACCTGTAAGCAAAAAACGATCGGATACATCATCCGATCGTTTTTCTTATAAAGGCCCCCGATGACCTTGTCGTGAAGTATCTTTATTTATCAATTATTGATCACTGCAAGCGCTTCCATTGCGTATTATACGCATACCTCTTGTTAAATGCAAGCAAACCATTAAAATTTCTATGGGCAACAGCACAAAAACATAGTATAGTAAATGTGCTAGATGTACGAAAAAGGAGGATTTCTGTTGATCGGTGGTCATACGATTCGCTACGTCATCATTGCTGTGATCATTATTGCAGCTGTCGTCTACTTTGCGATGCGCAACCGCAAAAAGTAAACTTTACACATATCAACGTAAATGAATAACTTCTTATACGTTGCTTCAACCAAGAAGGAAGACATCGAGCATTCGATGTCTTCCTTCTTGGTTCCTAGCTCATCGTTACCGTGGCAGAGGGAATTCGCGCATGGCGACAAGTAGTTTACCTGATGCAGCAGGGGCAATCGCCGTTACGCGTTTTGCATCGATTTTTACATCGCCCATGCGAAGTCGAATTCCTTCCTTAAATTTCTCGATATCTTGCTCCGTGAAATCCTCGTGCGGGACAATCAAAAGTTCAACTTGATCTCGCGATTTTTGGATGATCTGAAACTGTTGGATCGATAAAATCATGCGAGCGATATTCGTAAAGTATTGCCCATTGATGTAAGAACCATCAAGCGCCACGAACGTATCGTTTTCTCTACCTTCTATCGCTTCAATCAGTGGCAACGTTCGACCACAAGCACAAGACGATGGCGAGAATGCGACCACATCCGTTAAAACATACCGAATTCTTGGCATCACGTAATTATGGAGATCCGTGACGACGAGAAGTCCCTTTTCCCCTGGCGCTACCGGTTGTAAAGTTTGCATATCGACCACTTCATAAACCGCATTTTCAACCGTAGTATGTAAGCCACCTTTAGGGCATTCATAAGCGATGATACCACCATCACGCGCACCATATTCATTGATCACTTTGCAGGCGAACGCTTTCTCGATAAGTTCCCGTTGATGAGGATAGAGCGTTTCTCCTGTGTTAACGACTGCATGAAGCGGAACGGAGAGTCGAATGTTTTTCTCTAGCATAAACGAAGCGAATAACGCAAGAGCTGAAGCCCATCCATAAATATATCGAGGATGGTACGATTCAATGCGTTTAATATAATGGGGCAATTCGTCTTTTTTTAGATCAAAGGCAGGAATGACGATACGATTCTTGAGAATTCGTTCTTTGAAGCGCTCTTTACGTTGCGCTTGTGCAGACAATTCGATGGGCGAACCCCATATCATCACACACGGATCGCCAATGCGGATCTGCGACCAAGAAAGACCACGAAACCGAGCTGCTTCATAATGTTCTACCGTCTGACGATCCATATAAAACGTCATCGGCTTTCCTGTCGAACCGCCCGTTCGATTTAAAATGCATGCATTTTTATCGGCTGTTTTGGCAAGATAAGCTTCTTGATCTTCCTTAAATCGATCCTTCGTCAATAACGGAAACTGCGACAAAGCTTCAAACGGATCCCTGGTGATGAGATCCGTTAAGGCTTGCTGATCTTTATAAGCAGGAACTTGTGTGATAGCATGCAACAGCAATTTTTGAAGATGATCTTCCTGCCATCGTCGAAGTTCATGGTTGGAAAGTTTCTCCGTCTGAGAAAGTTCTTGTAGATATGTGCGAATTCGGTTGCCCTTTCGCTTTTCCATCATGGGATAAGCAACATGACGAATCCAGAGCGCTGTTAAATTCAATATATTCCCTTCCTTTTTAAAAAGGCCGATCAATTTCTAAATGTAATTGCTTTAGTCCCGAATAATTTATTGAGATCTTGTTCGAGCAATTGACCGCCCAAAATATGTCCTTGGCTATTCGGATGCCATCCATCCGCCATATACGGTTTATAGGTCTGATGATGCATTACAAGATACTGTTCCATCTGATGAAATACATCACACACGTAAACGTTAGGACTATGAAAAGCTCGCGCGACTTGCATTTCTGTATCGAGATAGACTTCTTCTTGGACCTTAAATTGCGTATACGAAGCTCTTGTCACAGGTGGTGTCACGATGATGACAACAGCATGAGTTGCCAAAGCTAGTGCAACTTGTTGGTGTATGGCACTACGATAAGCAACCATCGGCGTCTTCGCATTGGCATCATCAAGTCCACCCCAGGATATCACAACAATCTTAGGTTTTACAGAAATCAGCCAATTTTTATAATTTTTTTCGATTTTCGTTGAGGTATCCCCAGCTTGCGCTTTTCGAACGATCGTATACGTTCGATGAACGGCCTGACCATATGCAGTGAATCCCCTGGCTAGATAGCCTCCTTGTGTATCCACCCAACCTTCTGCGACGGAAGAGCCCACGGTCATCACCGAAATTCCTTGTGCATTCTGCTGGGTAGCTAACCTATTTTTGACACTCATCAGCACCAAAAACAAGAAGAGAAAGATGAGAAAAACAAATATCGTAGTTCTTCGCTTACGACGAGACGACAACTTATACACTCCCAACTGCAAGTACCTGTTGCTTTAATCTTGTTCGTTGAATTTTACCCGTTGGTCCAACAGGAATTTGATCAACGACTTGATATTCAACAGGACATTTATAGGACGAAATCGACTGGCGACAACGATGATCTAATGCCATTTTCCATTCATCCTGCTTTTCAACAGGCATGTTTTGCGTCGTGACGTAAGCGACTACTCGTTCGCCATAAAGCGGATCGGGTAATCCGATGACGGCAACCGTCTGAACATTCGCATCTTGCGCAATCACTTCTTCGACTTCACGCGGACTGATCTTCTGTCCTGCACGATTGATCATTTCTTTTTTGCGTCCCGTGATAAATACATAGCCATCCTTATCTTGGTAGCCGATATCACCGGTGTAAAAATAACCTTCTAAAAAGCTTTTACCCGATTGTTCACCAGAAGCATAGTGATCAATAACACTTTCGCCTGCAATCGTGATCTCGCCAAGCGTCCCTCTCGGCACGGTACGCCCTTCATCATCTTTGATCGCGAGATCGATGCCAACTGGAATTCCGACAGATCCGAGCTTTCGAAGACCCGGTGGCAGTGGGTTGACACATATCTGGCTCGCCGCTTCTGTCATGCCGTATGATTCGACAATCGGTAGAGAGAATCTCGTTTCAAAGCGCTTGGCTTCAAGCTGCGGCAATGCCGCCGAAGCCGTTCGTACAAAGCGTACATTGTGCTTAGCCTCAAGCTCATGTTGCGATCGATTCAGTATACCGATTACGGTCGGAACCGCCGATATCCATGTAATGCCCATCTCGCAAACTGTCGTCCAGAAGCGCGATGCGCTGAATTTTTTTTCAAGGACGATTTTCCCTTGACTGACCATCGTCGAAAGAAAACCGATCACTTGCGCATTGATATGAAAAAGTGGCAAAAAGGCATAAACAATATCATTTTTCGTTAACTGATGCGCCAAAATGACGTTTTGCACTGTCTTGTAGACTTGACGATGCGTCAAAAGCACACCTTTAGGTTCTCCGGTCGTCCCCGAGGTAAACAAAAGAATGGCACCTGCCTCTTCTTGCATCGCCATCGGAGCAAGTTGTACTCCGTTCCCTTTCATCAACTGCCATTGTCCCTCTTGGCAACGATACGTTGTAAGAGCAAACTCACTTTGATCATCTAATAACGTTCCGATAAAAACCAAATCGAGATCCCATGCTTCTTGCAATAAAGTCCGACGGGAAGCGGCGACAAAAGCTCCGCGAACCGATGCCCGTTTGCTTACTTTAAACAGTTCTGGAATCGGCATCTCTGGATTAACCGGTACAACCACTGCGCCAGCCATTAAAATCCCGAGATAAACGGCTAAAAACCCATACGAATTGATTTCAGAAAGCAAAACGCGATCGCCCGTCGTAATCCCGGCTTCTCGTAAAAGCGAAGTAACACGATCGGCATCTCGTTGTAAATCGCTTGTCAAATGCCACGTATCTTGAAAGAATACGCATGGTTCACTGAGCTGTAATCGATCTTGTAGAAGTTTGACGAGTTGCGACATAGATAACCGCTCCTATCCTTCGTTTCGTCTTGCATTATGCAAAACATTATGAAAGCGAAGTCTTAAAGACGTCTTAAAAGTTCGGCAAGTCCACTAGGATCCATCAAAAAACGTTATCCACAGATTAAGATAAGTTTAAACTTGCACCTCTAAGATGAGTCGCAGAAAGGAGCGCACTTATGACATCTACCTTATCCAAGCGACCAGCTAAAGAACATCTGTACGAAGTCGACTTCATGCGCGCGTTTATCATCTTAGGTGTACTGTGCGTTCATGTGATTTCATTTTTCGATTTATTCACAACAGCAGGCTCTTCCATGAAAACGGGTTTTGATGTCGCCCTTGTGGCCCTTCATTTCACACGAGAAGCTTTTATGTTTATTACCGGACTCGTACTTTTTATCGTGTACTATCACAAACCGTTTACGGCAAAAGATTTTTGGCTGAAACGTTTCAAATTGATCATGATCCCCTATCTTGTCTGGACCCTCGTGTATATGTTTTTTTCCGGCACCTACTTACCCAATTTCAGTTGGCAACCATGGCATCTTATAAGCACCTACTTGATTGGCATTACGACAGGTAATCAGTTTTATCTCTATTATCTCGTGATCTCAATGCAGTTATACCTTATCTTCCCCATCTTTATTCCATTGATGCGCAAACTCGAAAAATATCATGTCTGGATTTTTATCGCGAGTTTTATCCTTGAAATCGCCTTGATGTGGCTTAATCAGCACGTTTTTGAAACGATGAATCTCAATACTGTGCCCGCATCAATTCGCTGGTTGATTTACTACCGCGATCGCAATATCCTCACCTATCAATTCTGGTTCGTCAGCGGTGCCATACTCGCTGCACATTATCAGAAGATCAAGAATTTCTTTCTACAAAAAAAATGGTTGATCTATGGTGGTGTACTCCTGATGCTTGCTGTCTTATGGAGTCATCAAGCGTTGCAACGCGGTGTCTACCATGAAAGCGAAAGTTTTCTCGTCCTTGTACTGCAACCGATCATGATCCCTTTTAGTTTCATGGTTTCGCTCACCCTATGGCGTCTTGGTATCAGTTGGTCGAATCGTCGGTTTGAACGTTCAATGCAATGGTTTTCATCTTTTATCAAAGTAGCAGCTGCCGCATCTTTTGGCGTATTTCTTATTCACCCTATCATCTTGCACTACATGGAGGTGATCGTATACGCCTTGCACACAACGCCAACCGAACGTCTTATTCTTTTGCCCTTTGCCATCTTGTCAGTCTATGGTGTATCGATTTTACTTTCAAGGATGATCGCACATATTCCTTACGTCAGTTATATCGTCGGACAAAAAGAGGAAGGTTCAGGATTTCTTTTTAACTGGCTACGCCTCTCGCAAACGCGCTAAAGGAGTGATCGTTCATGCCCGAATACCTCGCTAAAGATGAAAATCTTCTTGCAAGGCTCGATCGAATGCCGATTACCAAAACGACAATCGGCATCCTGATCTTACTCGCTCTCGTTTGGCTCGCTGAAGCTTTCGATATCGGTATCGTCGGTACGGTGATCACGATCTTAAAAAAATCCTGGGATCTCAGTGGCTCGCAACAAGGTCTTTTAGGAATCGCTTCCACGCTAGGTGTCGTTCTTGGCATGGTGCCTGCGGGTATCCTCGCTGATCGATTCGGTCGAAAACGCACTGTTTTGCTAGGTATCGCTTTTTTTTCCATCATCACTTTGCTCGGTGCCTTTGTCAATAATTTTGCGATTCTCATCGCGATTCGTTTTCTCGCAGGCATCGGTGAAGGCGCGGTGCTCCCGATGCCCTATCTGTTTCTTTCTGAATTCATTCGGTCCAAACGACGCGCAGTTAGCGTGGGGTATGCGAATGGAATATTGACGGCAGCCTATCTCTTGCCAAACCTTGTTGGTGCCTATGCCATCTCAACCTTCTCAGCCGATATAGCATGGCGTATTCCCTTTTTGCTCGGAGCAATTCCACTCTTGCTCATTTTCCCGCTTGCCAAATGGTTACCCGAATCACCTCGTTTCTTATTGAAAAAAGGTCGCCATGCGGAAGTCGAACGTCTTATCGAACGACTTGAAAAAGAAGCGAATCTCCATCATGACACCACCTTAATCAACAAAAGAGCGCTTGTTGTCATTCAAAAAGGTGCCAACGTGCAACCTGCTTGGAGCACGCTTTTTCAAGCACCTTATCTCAGTCGCGCCGTAATCGCCACTTTACAATTAACTGCTGCCTTGGTGCTCTTTTATATCCTCCAAGTATTTGGCCCCTTGTTATTGATCAATCGTGGCATTGGGTCAAGCAATTCGATGATCGAAATCGGCTTAATGATGCTAACAGCTGGAGTTGGTTCCATTATCCAAGGGTATTTCGCTGACCGCTATGGTCGAAGAATAACCTTGATGATTTACTTCGCACTCGCTTCCTTTGGCTCTTTGCTCTTTGCGCTCAGTACCGTCACGGCACTTACCTTGCTTGCCGCCTTCTTGACGTCCTTTTTCGGCCTTGGCGTTTTCCCCGTCTCAAAGCTGACCGTAGCCGAGCAATACCCTACACGCTTACGCGGAAAAGGTGTCTACATGGATGAAATGACAGCACGTCTTGTCAGTGGTGTCGTCACCATTTTCTTTATCCCTGTACTTCTAGCTTCATTTGGCAACACATGGATCTTTGTAGGAATCGCTTTCGTATTGCTCGTATTCAGTTTTCCCATTGTACTTTTCGGTAGAGAAACAGCCAATATCAGTGTAGAAGAAGCAGGGTCTGATCTATCCTTTGAACGAATCGATCGTGAACTTTCATTGAATGATCATCAAGTTACTGTACTGCACTAAGTTATCCGCCTACGTTATATGCCGTGAGCAGGCGATGGTTCTCCATCGCCTGCTTCGGTATTTTCCTTTCTCTACTGATGTATGTTATGGTTAACTTGATGTTGGCATGTTGAAAAGGAGGATTTCTCGATGCGTGTCCTAGTCGTCGAAGATGAAGTCAGCTTAGCGCAAGCGATTGCTCGCCTACTAGAAGAAGAAAATTTCCAGGTCGACATGACCCACGACGGCGAAGAAGCCTTTTTATTAGCAACAACAGTGCCTTATGAAGCGATCGTACTCGATTGGATGCTACCGGGAATGAGTGGTATCGATATCGTCACGCAGGTACGTGCTCGTACTATCTCGACACCGATCTTAATGTTGACAGCTAAAGATGCGGTAGCCAATCGTGTCGAAGGCTTGAATGCTGGTGCCGATGACTATCTCGTGAAACCGTTTGCTACCGAAGAACTGATCGCTCGTGTTCATGCTCTCGCAAGACGCCCCAATGATTTTATGCCCGATACGACGATTTTGTATGAAGATATGCGTTTTGATTTAACGACAAGAACGGTGAGCTATCAAAATCAACAAGAAGTACTTTCACCCAAAGAAGCTTCCATCTTGGAGATGTTGATTCGCCACAGTGGGCAGGTGCTCACAAGACAACAGTTGATGGATACCGTCTGGGGATATGAAGCGGATGTCCTTGAAGGCGTTCTCGATACGTATGTCCATCATCTGCGTAAACGTCTTGCTGCCATTGAAGGTCCTAGTATTCAAACGGTACGCGGCGTCGGGTACCTATTAAAGAAAGCCGAAGGATGAAAAGCAATCCCTACCGCGCCGTCCGCTGGCGCCTTTTTGCCATTAACCTTGGCGCATTACTTGCTATTTTGATTGTATTATTATCGATCGTCTATACGTTGATGGCACAACAATTGTATAACGTCGTCGATATGCAATTAAACAACACAGCACAGCATATCTTGCATGATTATATCCATAATCAAGATCAGCATCGTAAAAGTACGACACAAATCACGAATCAATCGATCACCTTTAGTCTATGGCATGTCGTCGTGGTTAAAAAAAAGGCATCGGCACAATTTATCGATGGCGATCCCTTTATCAACATTCGAAAACTTTACGCTTCCGTTCAACAGTCGGGAAAAAACATGTATGAAAACACGTACATCGGTGGCTCTAATTATCGTGCTTTTACGGCTGTAATCAACACAACGCAAGGGAAATATTTGATCTATACGACACGCTCTCTCGCGTCAGCGAATGCTACGCTAACCAGTTTGTTATGGACGTTGACGGCCTCTGGACTTGCGGCACTCGTGATGATTTTAATCGTAGCCATTCTTTTGGCCAATCGATCCATTGAGCCGATCATACGGTCATGGCAACGACAACAACAGTTTGTTGCCGATGCTTCGCATGAGTTGCGTACACCACTGTCGATCATTAAAACCAATCTCGACGTGCTCTTACGCAATCCCGAACACACGATTGCTACTGAAATGACCTATCTTGCCAATGCGTATGAAGAGGTGACACGAACCGCCTCACTGATCAGTGATCTATTGACGTTAGCCCGTGCGGATTCCAATGAACAACTGATCGAGCATATTGCGGTGAATATGTCGCAACTGATCGAGGAAGTTGTCGAGACAATCCGTCCTGTCGCCGAGTTGCAAAACAAAACAATTACAGCATTGATGCCAGAATCTTCCTGCTTCACATTAGGCGATCGACCTCGACTTCGCCAGCTTTTACTCATTCTGATTGATAATGGGCTACGTTACTCGTATGAAGGTGCGACGATTTCTTTGAGATTAGAAAGCACGACGCTGCACACCGCCTTGACTGTCGTCGACACAGGAATGGGGATCGATCCGAAAGTGTTACCGCACGTTTTCGATCGATTTGTAAGAGGGGACAGAGCTAGACACAGAGAAAACCAAGGTAGTGGTCTAGGACTGTCCATAGCAAAGTGGATTGTTGAAGCTCATCATGGTTCGATCAACATTGAAAGCGAACTCATGAAAGGGACAAAAGTCAGTGTC
>JABEUY010000065.1 GCA_013044175.1 Bacilli bacterium | reverse complement strand
GTGAACATAGATAAGATCGCGAATCATCATATCTGCTGCAGTCATCATTGTGAACACGCTCCTTTATGCGAGAAATCGCCTTATAGCGGTCCCACCTCAATTTTTATTATACCTCTATTTTTGGAAATCAAAAAGGCAAATCGATGACAAATTACGGATAGGAGCGAAAAGAAAAGTTTTTAGAATTGCTAGCGAAGTGTATCGGTGACCAAACTATTTTGTAAGCGCATACATCGTTGATATTGCTCTAGTTCGTGCTGTCGTAGTCGTATATGACTAGTCTTAGGGGAGAATGTAATCCAAGCATTTTGTGTCATGTTGAAATTTCCAAAATCAAATATTCTTGAGATGAACCTTAGACAGCACGAAAAAGAGATGAAATGCATCGACTGTCTTTACAGGGATATATCATGTGAATGGAATCACAAAGATTTTGCTAAAGGAGTGATAACGCATGGGGCAAGTCGAACTGCGAACCGAAAAGGAAACTTGCTGTGGAGGTTTAGAACGCAGAGAGCGCGTGTTAAAAGCGATCGAACGCCATCGTCATGTAAGAGGGGCATTAATTCCTGTACTTCATGATATTCAAGATATGTTTGGTTACTTGCCGGAAGAAGCTTTAACCCTTGTTTCCGAACAAATGCAAATCGCGATGGCGGAGATCTACGGGGTAGCTACCTTTTACTCTTTCTTCTCGTTAGAACCGAAAGGGGAACATGTCATTCGCGTATGTTTAGGTACAGCTTGTTATGTCAAAGGTTCACAAGCTGTTTTGGATAAGTTGAGTGAACAATTGGCGATTCCAGTTGGTAAAACGACACCAGACGGTAAATTTACGCTAGAAGCGATGCGTTGTCTCGGCGCATGTGGTCTTGCGCCAGTTTTGGCGATTGAAGATCATGTTCATGGCAAATTATTGCCGGATGATGCAACGAAAATACTCGATCTCTATCGATAAGGATGTGAGCTTGAATGATCACGATTGAAGATCTTGACATCATCGCACAAAAGACCAAAGACCGAATCGATCAAAGTCCTGCGCGTACTGTGATTCGGATCGCAACATGTATGGCAACAGGGGGTATTGCGGCAGGTAGTCAAGCGATTATGGATCTGATGCACACAAGATTTGATGGATCGACTGATGTAGAAGTTCAAGTCGTCAAAAAAGGCTGCGTAGGTATGTGTCGTCTTGATCCGCTTGTCGATGTCCTCGTACCAGGCAATGAGAAAGTGACGTACGTCAAGATGGATAAAGAGCGCATGCAGCGCGTCATTGAAGAACATATCCTAGGTGGTCAAGTCGTCGCAGAGTATACGCTTCACGTTGCTAACGATCACCTGCTCAATGACTACACCGTGTTAGAAGCTTGATTGAGGAGGTAATCGTGATGGCAACGCAACAACGTCAGATCGTCGTGAGTGATGGCATCGACTGTCACGCTAAGCACGCCGATAAGAATATCGTGAAGATGATGCGGCGGGCGCTGACCAAAAATAATCTTGCCGATCAAATTGAATTAGTGCGGGCAGGGTGTCTATCGCTTTGTGAATTTGAACCTGTCGTCATCGTCTATCCGGAAGGCATCGTGTACTCCCATGTTACGGCAAGTGATGTCGAAGCGATTGTAAAAGAACATCTCGTCGCAGGCACGCCTGTTGAACGGTTGATCGCACCTGAAAATGAACTACGCAGTGAACGTATCCCCGCCATTGATAATATTCCTTTTTTTAAAGATCAAGTGAGGATTGCGCTACGCAATTGTGGCATGATCGATCCTGAAAATATCGATGAATATATCGCAGTTCAAGGTTATAAAGCGCTCGCAAAAGTATTGACGACAATGACACCCGATCAAGTGATCGACGAGATGAAAAAATCAGGATTGCGTGGTCGAGGCGGCGGCGGATTTCCTACAGGTAATAAGTGGGAGTTTGCGGCGAAACAAGATAATACGGTGAAATATATGATCTGTAATGGCGATGAGGGAGACCCGGGAGCTTTTATGGATCGCTCTGTACTTGAGAGTGATCCGCATTCCGTCCTCGAAGCGATGACGATAGGCGGGTATGCCATCGGTTCGCATCAAGGCTTTATCTATGTGCGAGCGGAATACCCTGTCGCTGTCGAACGGTTACAACTGGCGATTGAACAGGCAAGAACGTACGGCTTGCTCGGTGACAATATTCTAGGCACAGGCTTCGCATTTGACATTGATATTCGTCTTGGCGCTGGTGCTTTTGTGTGTGGCGAAGAGACCGCTTTAATCAATTCAATAGAAGGAAAACGCGGAATGCCAAATCCAAAACCACCTTTCCCGGCAGTGAGTGGACTTTGGGGTAAACCGACCGTCATCAACAATGTAGAGACGTTAGCGAGCATTCCTCCAATCTTCTTACGTGGTGCCGATTGGTTTTCAAGTATCGGAACGGAGCGAAGCAAAGGGACGAAAGTCTTCGCGTTAGGTGGCAACATCAATCATACAGGTCTTGTCGAAGTGCCAATGGGGACGACGCTTCGTCAAGTGATCTTCGATATCGGTGGCGGCATTCCAAAAGGTAAAAAGTTTAAAGCGGTGCAGACGGGTGGCCCATCTGGTGGCTGTATTACAGAAGAATTCCTCGATACGCCGATTGAATACGATACGCTGATCAAATTGGGATCGATGATGGGATCCGGTGGCATGATCATCATGGATGAAGATACTTGCATGGTGGATGTCGCCCGCTTTTACCTTGATTTCACGAAAGATGAATCGTGCGGTAAATGCTCGCCTTGTCGGATTGGAACGGTTCGTCTCCTTGAAATTCTCGAAAAAATCACGATGGGTAAAGGGACGATGGATGATCTTGATGCTCTTCGCAATCTCGGAGAACAGATCAAAGTGGCTTCGCTTTGTGGTTTAGGGCAAACAGCGCCGAATCCCGTTTTATCAACGCTTAACTATTTTTACGATGAATACGTGGCGCATGTGGTTGAAAAACGTTGCCCAGCGGGTGTTTGTAAGTCACTCGTGCATTATGAGATCGATGCACAAGCTTGCAAAGGCTGTGGGGTTTGTGCGAAAAATTGTCCGGTTGAAGCGATTACCGGCGAGATTAAAAGCGCGCATTTGATCGATGACGATCTTTGCATACGCTGTGGTACTTGCGCAGATGTATGTAATTTCGACGCGGTCGCGACGCATTGATGTGAGGTGAGAAAAATGGCTGAGCTCGTCAAATTCATGATCGATGGACAAGAAGTGGAAGTCGAAAAAGGTACTACCGTTCTCGAAGCAGCGAAATCGGTCGGTATCGCGATTCCGACGCTTTGTTATCTCAAGGGGATTAGTCAAACGTCTGGTTGTCGCGTCTGTCTTGTTGAAGCGGGTCCTAAACTGTTGGCCTCCTGTTCTCTTGTCGCTGAACCGAATATGCAGATTAAGACGAATACGCAAAAGGTACGGTCGGCGCGTAAAACGGTCGTTGAATTCCTGCTTTCGAATCACAAAGAAGAATGTACGCTATGCTCGCGCACGGGGAATTGTGAATTGCAATCCCTATCGTACGATCTCAAGATCGATCGCATGCATTATACCGGACGTCGTAAGGAAGTCGCACTTGATGATGTTTCACCTTCGCTCGTTCGCGACCAAGAAAAGTGTGTGCTTTGCGGTCGTTGTGTGGCTGTCTGTAAAAATACGCAAAGTGTCAGTGCTATCGGACTGATTAATCGTGGATTTGAAACGGTTGTCGGTTCTCCGTTTGGACGATCACTTGCCGAATCAACTTGTATCAATTGTGGTCAATGTATCATGGTTTGTCCTGTCGGCGCTTTACAAGAAAGAGAAAGCATCGATGATGTATGGGATGCGATTGCAGACCCACAAAAGGTCGTGGTCGTGCAAACGGCACCTGCCGTTCGTGTGGCTCTTGGTGAAGAATTCGGCATGCCGATCGGCACGCGCGTGACAGGCAAAATGGTCTCAGCCTTGCGCATGCTTGGTTTTGATAAAGTATTCGATACGGATTTTGGTGCTGATCTTACGATCATGGAAGAAGGCACTGAACTGATTACTCGGCTGACGTCGGGTGAACAATTACCGTTGATGACCTCTTGCTGCCCAGGTTGGGTGAAGTTTGTCGAGGGACAATTTCCAGACTTGATTCCGAACTTGTCATCGGCTAAGTCGCCCCATGAGATGGAGGGCGCCATTATCAAAAGTTATTTCGCAAAAAAAATGAACGTCAATCCACAAGATATCGTTGTCGTCTCGATCATGCCTTGTGTTGGCAAAAAGTATGAACAACAACGTGAAGAACTCTCTGTGGAAGGGATGCAAGACGTTGATTACGTTCTGACGACGCGTGAACTCGCGCGGATGATCAAACAATTGGGCATCGATTTTGTCGATCTCAAAGAAGGTGAGTTTGACGATCCATTTGGTCGTGGTAGTGGTGCTGGTGTAATTTTTGGTGCGACAGGTGGCGTTGCGGAAGCAGCTCTTCGCACGGTCTATGAAATTCTCGCTGGTGAGGAACTCGATACTATTGAATATACGGCAGTTCGTGGTCTTGATGGCATTAAAGAAAATGAGCTTGAATTGCCGAATGGTCAAAAAATACGAACAGCGGTTATTCACGGACTTGCAAATGCACGTAAAGTGATGGATCACATTCGCAAAGGCGAAAAAAATTATGATTTTATCGAAGTGATGGCCTGTCCAGGCGGTTGTATTGCAGGTGGTGGACAACCGATTGTTCCAGCTAAAGTACGATCGAAAGTCGATGTACGTGCCCTTCGTGCCAAAGCGATTTACGCCGAAGATGTCGATATGCCGATTCGCAAATCACACAAAAATCCTGATATTAAACGCATCTATGATGAGTTTCTCGGCGAACCCAACAGCCATGTCGCGCATGAATTGCTTCATACGCATTACAAGGCGAAAACACAATCATCAAACGAATAAAATGAATCGGGAGGGGTATTCCATGAGAACAACACAAGTCGCTGATTTTATCGATGAGGTAGAAATCAGGCGCACGCTTGCGTATGCAAAAGCAAATTGCCATGATCGTACGCTCGTTCAACAAATCCTTGATAAAGCTGCACAGGCGAAAGGATTAACGCATGAAGAAGCTGCGCTCTTGTTAGAGATGCAAGAATCGGATCTTTGGGATATGGCCTTCCGGGTGGCCAAACAAGTCAAAGAGAAGATTTATGGTAAACGAATCGTGTTATTCGCTCCGTTATATGTCAGTGATTATTGCGTGAACAACTGCGAATATTGCGGGTACAAACATACGAATGATGGCTTTACGCGTCGGCGTTTGACGATGGAAGAGCTTCGTACTGAAGTCGAAATTCTGGAATCGCTCGGGCATAAGCGTTTGGTCATCGAAGCTGGAGAAGATCCGGTGAATTGTCCGATCGAATACGTCCTTGATGCGATTCAGACGATCTACTCGGTGAAAGTGAACAATGGGAGTATTCGTCGTGTTAATATCAATATCGCTGCTACAACAGAAGAAAATTACAAGAAACTCAAAGATGCTGAGATCGGTACGTATATTCTTTTTCAAGAAACGTACCATCGTGAAACGTATGCGAAAATGCATCCGAATGGACCAAAGCATGATTATGATTGGCACACGACGGCGCATGATCGTGCGATGCGAGCTGGTATCGATGATGTTGGTCTTGGTGTACTCTATGGTCTTTATGATTTTCGCTATGATACGGTGGCGATGCTCATGCATGCGGAGCATCTCGACCGAGAGTTAGGTGTGGGACCACATACGATTTCCGTGCCAAGACTTCGCAAAGCAGAAAATGTCGATCCGAGTCAATATGAGCATTTGGTTTCGGATGAGGATTTTAAAAAAATCGTGGCCGTTTTGCGCCTTGCCGTTCCTTATACAGGCATGATCCTTTCGACGCGCGAAGATGCACAATATCGTGATGAAGTTTTGGCGCTTGGCATTTCGCAAATCAGTGCAGGTTCTTGTACCGGTGTGGGGGGCTATGTGGATGAACATCGTAGTGAAACAAAAGGAACGCCACAATTCCAAGTAGGAGATCATCGTTCGCCCCTTGAAATCATCAAGAGTCTCTCTGAGGGTGGATACATTCCAAGTTATTGTACCGCATGTTATCGTGCAGGCCGTACAGGGGACCGCTTTATGCAATTAGCAAAATCGGGGCAAATTCAAAATGTGTGCCAACCTAATGCGATTATGACATTTAAAGAATATCAAATCGATTATGGTGATGAGGAATTACAGACGCTCGGTGATGCATTAGTAACGCACCATCTTGAGGAAATTCCTAACGAAAAAGCAAGGCAAGCAACGCGCGATCGTCTAGAGAGAATTGTAGCGGGAGAAAGAGATTTACGATTTTAGTGAAATGCATATAGTAATAAAAAGTTGTAAAGCCGTTGCGAAAATGTCCGCAACGGCTTTATGTCATGTCTTGCAAGATTTGAAGCATGCTGATGACTGTCTGTTCATCATGCCCTTCTACAGACATCCCATCGGCAAGAACGTAAGCGAATAATCTACAAGTCTCGCAGCGATCAAGGCAGGGATACTCTACTACCTCATGCCCTTCACGACGTATGGCGTCAAGTTGGTGCTTCATAGAGTTCGAAGCACAATATTCGATGAGCATGAAGTCCACCTAGCTTATAAGGAATGCATTTCTCCAGTCGAACGATAGCGTTTGTTAGAATACATCATCGCATCAGCTTTCGCAAGCAGAAAGGATAATTCACTCCAGATATCATTGTGAATACCGATACTCATGTAGATCGGTTCATTCGTCTGATCCGCCAATTTTAACCCTGCTTGTCGGATGTGAGCGGCTGTATTGTGTGCGATGATTTCGTTAGCATTTGGCAATAAAATAACAAACTCATCGCCACCAAAACGAAAAATCAGTTGGTGACCAGGTGTAGCATAGCGTAGGATTTTGGCCACAGTTTGTAGGCGTTGATCACCTTGTAAGTGACCATGCCGATCATTAAAATCTTTAAAGCCATCTAAATCGATCAATAACACAGCAAGGGAATGAATATCTTCACCAAAATCATAATGGATCAGTAGATCATCCATAAATTGAATTAATGATGATTGATCGGTAATTTGGTGAAGGGCACGTCGGTTGAAAAGACCTGTTAACGGATCGGTGTATGACATTAATTTAAATTCCATCAGTACTTTTGCGTAATATAAAGAAGCACTGACATGGTCAGCGAGTTCAATCAAAAAATCGATATCCTCTTCAGAAAAATGATGAGGATTTGTCGATTTTACCGTCATGACGCCATAAGCGGTTCCCGCGTGAAAAAAGGGAATACGTACGATGGAAAAAATACCATCAGCATGAAGGAATGCATCTTCTTCGAATTGTTGTTTGATCGAAAGATCGGGATTGTAATGGTAACGATTCTCGCGAAAGACCCACTCGATGGCAGAATTCTCAATGGCCATGACCGATCCCGGTGGGCAAAAGGGAAGGAAATCTTTCGTCACATATTCATGAATAATGCAAAATTTACCCTTTGGCTCAGCGACTAAAAGGCCGAGGCGATCTACAGTCAAGAGATCGGTGACTGTCATTTTAATAGCTTCGAGCAATTCGGCCGTATCGATTTTGTCCCGAATCGATTTTAATAAATTATTGAGTGCTCGAAGGCGAAGCAATTCTTTTTCGTTTTTTTGAACGGAATTCATGCTTGTACCGCCTCTTTCGGGTGAAAGCCTTATGGCTTTGATTATAAGACCTCCAAACGAACTTGTATACCGCGATCAGTCAATCGTTGTGATACAATTTGTTAAGGTTAACGTCGTCGAATGTTCTAGTGGCATGTTTCACGTGTAAATAGCTAAGAATTTGTCGAAAGAAAGGAAGATTTAAGATCTTATGAAAGTTGATTTGGAATTGGCGCATCTAACGGCGAAAGAAGCAGCGCGAGAGGCTGGATCTTTAATTCGTACATGGATCGGTCGACCCAAGTCGACCACAGCGAAGTCTTCCCCGCACGATCTTGTTACCGAAGTCGATAAAGCATGTCAAGAAATGATAACACGAATTTTACAAGATGCATTTCCGACGAGCGTTATCCTCGGTGAAGAAGGAGTAGCTGCTGGTGCACAGGCTGCGATGGAAGCTGTTGAGCATGTAGAACGTCAATTTTTATGGGTTGTCGATCCGATTGATGGAACGCTTAACTTTATCCGTGGCATTCCAGCGTGTACAGTGTCGATTGGTCTGGTTTTGGAGGGGAAAGATGTCCTTGGCGTCATTTATGATCCCATTCGTGACGAGATGTTTAGCGGCTATGAAGGTGCCAATGCTTTTCTAAATGGCGAAATCATCCACGTGTCTGAGACAGAACAACTCTCTCATGCTGTATTAGCCAGTGGTTTTCCAACAGGACATTATCGAGGAAAAAATGCGGAACAGATTCGCCGTTTTGGTGAACATGTGAGAAATGTACGCGCGATGGGTTCTGCAGCGTTGCATTTAGCGTATGTTGCAGCAGGCAGGCTTGATGGTTTTTGGGAAAATGATTTAAACGCTTGGGATTTAAGTGCTGGTGCTACGTTGATTCGTTTGGCAGGTGGTAGAGTGACGGATCTTGAAGGAGCAGACTATGCGCTAGAAACCCGACATATCGCTGCGACAAATGGGAAGATTCATGCACAATTATTGACTGATTTACAGGTCGAATAATCGCTTTGACGTTTTTGAGTAAAGAAGCTAAGAAGGTGAATAAGCGTTGCCAACTACTTTACAACATCTCGAAACCCTTCCGGTCTATCAACAAGCTGGAAGTGGTTTGTTAACCGACCTTTATCAGTTGACGATGATGTACGGTTATTTTAAGAATCACTCGATGGACAAAAAGGCAGTCTTTGATCTTTTTTTTCGTGTGAATCCTTCAGGTAATGGGTACGTTCTTGCTGCCGGTCTCGAGCAAGTGATTCTCTATCTTCACCAGTTGCGCTTTACGCAAGTGGAAATCGATTATTTACGAACTCTTGACCGTTTTGATGACAGCTTTTTGCGTGAACTTGAGGACTTTCGATTTACAGGCACGCTTTATGCCGTACCAGAAGGTACGCCAGTATTTCCATTTGAACCGATCTTACGCGTTGAAGGTAGGATTTTTGAGCTTCAGTTAATTGAATCAGCGCTACTTTGCTTTATTAACCACCAAAGTTTGATCGCGACCAAAGCGGCAAGAATGGTGCAAGCGACCAAAGGTTTACAGATTGATGAAACTCATTCGATCAGTGAATTTGGCTTACGCCGTGCACAAAACGAAAGTGCCGCCGTATTCGGTGCCCGAGCTTCCTATCTTGGTGGTTGTACAAGTACGAGTAATGTCGCTGCAGGCATGAATTTTGCTATTCCCGTATCGGGTACTCAAGCTCATAGTTGGATTCAATCGTTTGATAGTGAGCGAGAAGCGTTTGAAGCTTATGTGCAAGTGTATCCCGATCGAGCGATTTTGCTTGTCGATACGTATGATGTCCTTGCGTCCGGCGTTATCAATGCAATCGCCGTCGGTAAAAAATTGCGTGAACAAGGGTATGACCTGCTCGGCGTTCGCATCGATTCCGGTGATTTAGCGTATCTTTCAAAAGAAACTCGTAAATTATTGGATGCTGCCGGCTTTAAACATACACAGATTATCGTTTCTGATGATTTAGATGAAGAGACGATTCGCGATCTACATCTTCAAGGCGCACCGATTGACGGTTATGGTGTAGGAACTGCCTTAATTACATCAAAAGATTGGCCGGCTCTTGGTTGTGTCTACAAACTCTGTGCGACAGAAAAAGAAGGTGTACTCACACCAACGATTAAAGTATCTGAAAATCCGATCAAGATCACCAATCCAGGTAAGAAAAAAGTAGTGCGATTTTACGTCGATGGTATTGCAAGCGCAGATTTGATCATGCTTGATGAAGAAAAAATACCAACTGCCGAACGTGTGACGCTTTTTGACCCAGTACATACCTACAAACAAAAGACGCTTACAACTTATACGGTCAAGGAGTTACTCGTGCCGATTTTTACTTCTGGCGAACTCGTTTATACGTTACCTACGCTTGATGAAATCAGGGCTTATGCACAAGAGCAATTGAGTACGCTATCGCGAGAAACACTTCGGCAGAAAAATCCGCATACGTATCATGTCGATTTGAGTTATTCGTTATTCGAATTAAAAAGAAAACTCGTCGAAAAAATGCGTGTAAACCATCAATAGCCTTTTTGGGCAAAGGCGACGAGCTGTGCTGCGATCGTCCGTTCTTCTGCGTTAGCTTGAAGGATCGTCGCGTGCGTGGTTGAGATTGCGATCGCTATCGGATGATGATCGACAGTAAGTATTCCTGCATCATAAAATTCAAAGGGCCAGTTACTAATGGTATGAACTACATTTATAGTTGGCCGTTTTACACTGCTTAGGCGAATTAGCGGGTCTGCAAGAGCCAAATCCTGCATCAAAGAACCCATTTGGGCAGGATGTGCTTGATCCATCGAATAAAGATAAGAATAGAAAAGTGTCATATCATACGACGTCGTTAAGTAAGGGCGTTGCATCGTTTCTTGGGATCCCATCGTATTCATGAATGTGGTGATTTGCCCACGGCCTAAATAGCGAATCAACATATTGATCGCCGTAGTATCATGTTGAACAATGGCAGCCTTAGCTAATTGAGTCACGGTATAAGACGAGCCGATCGGCATGCCACTTAAGTAACCCGGTCCAGCCTGTCGATCGGCTGTCGTGAGTTTGACGATTGCTTTTTCCGAAACAGTCCCTTGAATGATGTCATTATAAAGCGTCATGGTGACAGGGAGAGCGATCCAAGAAGCTGCGTTAACGGTATGATGGGATGCGATACCAAAAGAAACGCCCGTAACTAGATCTTGTCCGGCAATGGATAACCCTTGGCCTACATATTGATTAACATCATTTTGAAGTGTTTGATCGAGTCGTTGATACGCTTTTTTTGAAAAAGCGATTGGCGCACTGTTGATTTGGAGCCAATCTTTTTGTAGCCGCTTGATCAGGAGGGGAATGCCAGTACGTGCAGTCCAGATGGCGATATAACCCAATCCGATCGCAATGATCAACAAGAATAAAACACGTCCGATTCGCAATCGACGTTTTTTTCTTTTTTTCCCTTTTTGCGATTTGGGAGCCGTTTTTTTGGTTGTCGGTTTTCCGGTTTTTTTGGCTGTCGAAGGCGAGGATGTTTTACTTGTTGGTTGCTTGGACATGCCATAGGCAATCGGATTTTGGTTTTTAACAGATTTTGTTGATGTTTTTTTCTTTTTTGTTGCAGAAGTGCGTTTTTTTTGCACGGTATTCCATCCTAATCTATTATGACTTGCGCGATTGATTTATAATGATTGTAAGATAAATTCATTATACTTGGTTTGAAGTTTGCTAACCACAAAATCGCAGGTTGTCCTTAATTATTGGAGGGTTAGATTGTGAGTGAACAAAAAGGCTTACTAGAAAGCGGTGGTTTAACCTTGGATTCAGCAGATAGCGAAGCAGTAAGCGCGAAGCCAGGACGTATTTTGATTGTGGATGATGAGCAGGGTATTCGCGATTTTTTGCGTTTTGGTTTACTTGATGAAGGTTACCATGTCAAGACAGCACGCGATGGCGAAGAAGCTTTGGCGCTTCTGGAAAGTTTTCTACCCCACATCGTTCTTCTGGACATAATGTTACCCGGCATGGATGGGTATGAAGTGTGCCAATTGATGCGGCAAAAAGCGCGCGTATCGATCATCATGTTGACAGCGAAAGAAGATATTGAGGATCGAGTACGCGGGTTAGAGACGGGTGCGGATGATTATGTGGTTAAACCGTTTGCTTTTGCGGAACTTAAGGCGAGAATCGATGCACGAATTCGCAATCAATTTCCTGAATTATTAAGTGTGCGTCGTATCGGACGCTTTGAAGTCGATAAGTCACAACGCTTGATTCGCTATGACGGTAAATCCCTTGGCCTTTCGAGAACGGAGTATGCATTACTCGATGTTTTGCTCGAATCACCAGGTGTTGCGATCTCTCGTGAGCAGATTTTGCGTCATGTCTGGGGAGAAGATTTTACAGGGGAAGACAATATCCTTGAAGTGTATGTTCGTTATTTACGTCATAAGCTTGATGACCACAAACGCCAATTGATCAGAACAGTTCGCGGTGTAGGTTATCGCATTGATGTGCAGTGAAGTGGAAGCCTCGATTCGCTTTTCGCAAAACAACACTTTTACGCAGCTTATTTCTACGTTATGGCGCTGTGATTGGTATATTACTGATCGTAATCGGCATCATTCAGGTAGAATCTTTACAGCAAGCGCTTGTTGTTGCGGGTCAAAGTAATCTTTCGTTTGCCTTGCGTGATGCGATTAATGAGCAAAATATCGGAGAAAAGATCGAAAGTGAATCGTTTGCTTCGGTCACCAAACCTTTTTTGACAGCTTTGCACTTTCGTGGTGTTAATGTGAGGGTGTATACGTCTGACTTGCGCAATCTCGGTGAGCGCAAGTCGTCGTATGACCCAGAACATTTGGTGACGTTGACCAAAGGCGATCAGGAACAAATTCTGGCTTCTAAGCAAGCGATGGATTGGATTGGCGAAACGACGGAAGAAACGGAGAAGCGTGACGTACACGTTCAGTATATACAGCATTTTTCCAACGGTCAGATTCTTTTGATGGCAGCTGTCTTTGTGGCGAATCAAAATGTAGGG
>JABEUY010000064.1 GCA_013044175.1 Bacilli bacterium | reverse complement strand
TAAACCAAAACTTACAAGAGTATGACCTTGTTTCGTGGGCAAAATAGTACCACGAAGGAGGTGGTCAGCGTGGCACAAGGACAAAAGTCCAACACGCTTCTGGTTAAAGGTGCAAGTCGCGCTCTCGATCAGTTGAAGTACGAAGTAGCAGGTGAACTCGGTATTCAACCCCCGCAAGACGGGTATTGGGGTACGATGACGACGCGTGATGCAGGTTCGATTGGTGGTCATATCACGAGGAAGTTGGTTGCGCTTGCTGAGCAGCAACTGGCAGGTCGCTCTTCCTAAGCGAGTTATCTAGGATGAACCCTCGCGAATGCGAGGGTTCATCCTTATCTTATTGCATAAGGAAAGCATAGCGATCGAATCGCTATGCTTTCCATGTTATGCAGAGGTCAATGCAAAGGGGAAGGATCGGCGATTTCTTGCAGAGCCTCGCCAGTTTCATAGGCGTTATTGTGCTGACGAGCGAGATCGCCAAGTGAAATGATGCCCATCAGTTGCCGATTACGTAGTACGGGCAATCGACGGACTTGATTTTGTGCCATGATCTCGGAAGCGGCAAACTCGTCAGTCTCAGGCGTACAGCTAACCGGATTTCTTGTCATGCAATCGCTTACATGTGATTCGGTAGGATCTTCGCGCGTGGCAACGCAGCGGATAATGATATCGCGGTCAGTAATGATGCCCTGAACTTCTTGCTTGGCAACGACGGGAAGGGCACCGATACCGTGTTCTTTCATTTGTTTTGCAACCGTAAGAACGGAATCGTGTGGCGAGCATGTGATAACTTCACGAGTCATGATATTTTCGACCTTCATGAACATCCCTCCTAGCGATCTGACTTCTCTCGTAGTTTGCTTCAAGTTTAACTTTTTAACCGACGAAGGATTTCTCGTCAGCGAGTAAAAATTCCAGTTGTCTAGTTAAATAGACAGCAACCTTCTTGCATACGCTATGCTGAGCAAAGCGTGAAGGGGGTAAGGGAATTGACTAAAAATCCGAAGCAAGCACGAAATGAGCAAGAGACGTCCGAGACATTTGCTTGGGAATTTGCGCAACTTACTGGGCATTTCATGCATCCACAACACGATGTCAGTTATCCCAGAAGGGAAGAAAGTAGCACTTCAATCGATAAAAACCTTAACAAATCAGCAAAAATCGAGTATAACAAGGTGCAAGATCAATGATTAAGGTTTCAAGGAAAAGACGGGTGATGGTTCGTGTTGCCTTCGCGTAAGGTAAGTCTTGGCGATCGTCGCTTTCTACAAATCGCTACGATCGCTTTTTTGGTGGTTATCTTTTTATTTATCGCGATCGTCACCTTGATAGCGAAAAATGCGTTCGAGTCTTCCTTTGGCTTAACGCTCTGGCAAAATGGTACGTTATTGGTAAATACGATTCTTACCTCATTGCTCGCGACAGGCATTGCTTTGCTCACGGGCGTATCACTCGCGATTTTAATTACGCAGTATGCGCAAAGTTGGTTAACCCGACCGATGCGTTTTATCGTAGATAGTATGTTAGTGATTCCAAGTGTTATCTATGGTCTCTGGGGCATCACCGTTATGCAGACATTGTCGATACAACCCAATCTTATCGCGTATAGTTTTGTCGTTTCTCTGATGTTATCGCCAACGATTGTAGCTATAGTTCGTAAAGTTATGGAAAATGTACCGATTGAATGGCAACATGGTGCCCTGGCGATTGGTGCGACCAAAGAGGAGATGATACGCCTCGTCATTCTTCCCTATGCAAGAAGAGGTATTATTGGTAGTGCTTTTGTGGCGTTGACGCGCGCGATGGGAGAAACGATCGTCGTTATCATGGTTATTGGCCATTCGGTTCTCGCGCAAACGGCCATCGCGCATCATAGTGTGACGATAACTTTTGCGATTTTGATGACGATGCTACATGAAGGACAAGTGAGTTTTAACGCTCCGTACCAATTAGGCTTCATCCTGATGGTGATCACGATTGCAACATCCTTGTTTGGAAGATTCCTTGTGACTCGTACCGGTAAAATGGCGAAGGAGGTAAGGTGATGGAGCCTCTTGCATGGCGAAAAATCAAGAGTCAAGGATTCGTGTTGTTTTGGATGATTCTTGGGTTTATCGCGCTGATTCCCGTCCTTAGCCTCGTGATCGTCGTCGTGGTACGCGGACTTTTTGCCTTGTTTTTTGATGGGTTTAGTGCGCAGAATCCCTATTATGCTCAAGCCCTCTTGTATTCGTTTCTTGGCACGATCATCGTCGCTATCCTCACGATGTTGGTCGCCTCACCGATTACGCTTTTTTCAGCGTTATATCTCTCCGAATGGCTATCGGGCAAACGACTCGCTTTTTTGATGACGTGGCTTCGTGCTTTTTCGGATATGCCAGCACTTTTGACGGGAATGGTTATCGTGCTTGGATTTCCAAACACGAATTCAACCTGGGTCACTTTGCTGTATCTCGCAGCAACACTCACGGCGATCGGATTACCACGATTTATTCGTACGACCTATGATGTGTTTCGTACGACCTCTCCGATTTTGCGAGAAGGTGCGTTGGCGATTGGTGCGACCAAATCACAGATGATTTTTAAGGTGTTATTACCAAGCCATAGAGCGCAAGTCCTGGCTGTGTATTTGCAACAACTCGCGCGCGTGATCGGTGAGACGGCATCTTTGTTACTTTTCGTCAAAGGAGGTCAAGCCATCTTTCTTTCCGTTGCCATCGATCATGCTGTGGTCAATGCAAGTTATGATGCACTCACACGGGCATATGGTTTTGCTTTCTTATTATTACTCTTGATTTTGATGATTTTATGGTTGGCAAGACGAATTACAAATTCTGCCAATAGGATGTTGTAAGGGGGCGATTGCAGTGGGTGAAAGTGTGACAGCTTTTGAAATCAGTGCATACTATGGTCAAAAAAAAGTGTTGCATAATATTTCGTTAACAATTATTCCTGGAGAAATCACTGCGATTATAGGGCCTCCAGGTTGTGGTAAATCCACGTTTGTTCGCTGCCTTAATCGTTTGATTGAAGCGACGCCCGATGCGAAAGTGACTGGTCAAGTAAAGCTTGGGGGCATCGATATCACGACGTTACCCAAAGAAGAGGTACGACGAAAAATCGGCATGGTATTTGCCAGTCCGAATCCATTTCCGACGATGACCGTCTTTGATAATGTCGCCGCAGGTTTGTACCTGCAAGGTATTAAGCAGCGGTCGGAAGTTGCCGATCATGTCGAACGAACGCTGCGCATGGCGTCCTTATGGGATGAGGTGAAAGATCGTCTACAACGACCTGCTCTCGCGCTGTCTTTGATCGAACAACAGCAACTCTGTATCGCAAGGGCGTTGGCTGTGAGTCCAGATGTGCTTTTGCTCGATGAACCTGCTTCGATGTTAAGTCCGATGGGCACTTTGCAAATTGAAGAAATCATCGATGATTTGAAGATGCACTATACGATTTTAATCGTCACGCATAATTTGCAACAAGCAGCACGTGTCGCGGATAAGACAGCCTTTTTCCTTAATGGTGAATTGATCGAATTTAGTGATACGATGGATTTATTTACTACGCCAAAAGATACGCGAACTGAAGATTATGTAACTGGTCGTTTCGGCTGACGCCAAGATGGCTCGTAGACGATTTGCCGCTTTTTCTCCCATCTTTTTAACGAAGGATAAGGGTCAAAAGCCCACTCATGGACGCCCGTATCATGGTAAATGCCAAAGTGAAGATGCGGTGGAAATTTGCCTGACGTGCCTGGCCGTCCATACCCACTGCTTCCTACATAACCGATTACCTGACCAGGTTGAACGATCGTTTTCGCTCGGATGCCTTTAGCAAAAGATGAAAGGTGGGCATAGTAGAAATAGTGATTATCCACAGAGCGTAGGCCGATACGCCAACCACCGAGTCGATTCCATCCGATCAGATCGACATAGCCGTAACACGCGCTAAGTACGGGCGTGCCATACGGTGCGAAGATATCAGTACCTTCATGCATGCGACGCCCTCCAAAGCTCCTTCCATCTCCCCATGTATCGCGATACGAATAGCTGGCTCGTTTGATGACTGGAAAAGCACGTTCGGTGAGCGAGATCCGATTGAAATGGTGGATCACGCTTTCAAAGCCAGTGATTCGCTCGACGATCAAGTCATCTTGGTAGTAATCCCAAAGAACTCGGCGAACTCCGGTGTTTGATGTACCCTGATGACGTAACCAATGGGCAAGCGATGCGATGCGATCTGCCTCACTGGCTGGATTAGCCAGCCCATCCTTATCCACATCTTTGCCGTAGCCTGAAAAAAGTGCAATCGTTTTGGGATCATGGTCATTTTGGATGGGGTTTGCTATCCCTTGCCACGCATACGGTGATAACGTAAATCCTTTCGGTAAAGAGGATTGACTGGAAATGTGACGAGTGCGCTTTGCCGTGGTCTTGCTGTACATATCAAGTGCAGCGAGCCATGACCACGCAATTCCATAGGCTTTGGCGGATTGATGATAAAACATTTCCACGGTTGAAGTTGATGGGGAAACCAAGGAAGGCGTTGTCATCGTGATGGGCAGTGTCAAAAACAGTAGGAACGACTTGAGGAGCACAGCATTCACCTCGCAGAGTAGATGGAGGTAGTATGAGACGTCGTTGCGATTTTACACAATCCAAGTTATGCCATGAGTAACGTGGGAATCAAGTTGACAAACTAAGAAGGCTGGACAAACAACGTAAAGGGGGCGTTATGATGCAAGCGAATGTAACGCAAAATGTTGCTCGTGCATTTTCTTTATGTCAACAAGCAGCTACTGAGCTGTCGATTGCTATGCAATCGGCACAGCAAGGTATCGTTCAAGGTGCTCAGGCTTATGGTCAAGCTTATGCACAACCTGCAGGAATTAATTCGTATGGATCACCTTTGGCACAAGTCATGCAAGCAGATCGTTTCGTCGATCAGCAAGAAGCGACACCGAGCTATTATCGGTATGCCAGTGCAGCACCGTATGGACAACCATCGCCAGGGTATGCATCAGCACAACAACCTTACAGCTACTAATCGTAAAAAAGCGAGAGCGCCAAATGGCGTTCTCGCTTTTTTACTGTCAATTTCCGATGCGCATCAGCCGCAGGCGACGAATGCGTTCTTCCGTCGCAGGGTGGGTACTAAAGAGATTGGCGATCTGTTGACCACGAAGAGGATTGACGATGTACATGTGTGCCATCGCGGCAGCTGCTGTCGATGGACGCTTTTGTCTGTTTGTGTTGGTATAGCCAAAACGCGGTGCATGATCAAGCTTGGCCAGTGCATCAGCAAGACCGTCCGGATCTTGCGTGAGATGTGCTGCGCCAGCATCCGCTTTAAATTCGCGTGAGCGAGAAATCGCCAGTTGTACCATCGTCGCAGCGATCGGTGCTAAGATCATGAGCGCGAGATCGGCAAGGACGTTTTGATCGCGACGATCACCAGTACCGCCCCAGAACATTTCCCATTGAAGCATCTGAGCAATCCACGTGATTGCACCGGCAAGCGTCGCTGCCATCGAAGCGATGAGGATGTCGCGATGACGAATATGCGAAATCTCATGGGCCAGTACGCCAGCCAGTTCTCGTTCGGACAACAGATGCATAAGTCCAGCGTTGACGACTACCGCAGCATGTTGAGGATCACGTCCTGTTGCAAAAGCGTTCGGTTGATCGGAAGGCGAGACATACAGTCTTGGCAACGGAAGACCTGCCCGATTCGTTAAGTGACGCACAAGGGTATAAAGTTGCGGATAATTGGTTTCACTGGCAGGTTGCGCTCCTGCCATCGAGATGGCGATCTGATCACTGAAGAAGTAGCTGGCCCCGTTCATGACAAGACCGATGACAAGCGCGATGAGCGCACCACCACGCCCGCCGATGACGCCGCCGATCACGATTAAAATCGCGGTTAATGCGGCCATGAGCACCCATGTTTTTAAAGAATTCATGGAAGAAACACCACCTTTTCAAACAAAAACTTTGGACAATCTGAACTTAGTATAGCACTTCTGCTCAAGGTTATCGCGACACGCACCTTTGTGGTATGATGGACAAGCTAAAGCAAAGGAGGCGAGCACGATGAGCGATACCTCTTCGGTCAAACTCATCCGTTATACTGATCCCACGCGTCAATCGTTGGCGCACGCGGCTGCTGTCTATCTCGGCAAACCCGACACGGATAATGTAAAACGGCCGCTTAACATCATCAAAAAAGGTGATACACTAGCCATCTTTCGTGGCGAGTCAGCACGCTTCGAATTTCGTACATCAAAAGTAGTGTATGATCATCTGATCACGTATACGACGATGAACATGCGCGCATGCGGTGGCCTTCGCGCCAATGAAGCGACTGTCTTTGTTCCGCCTGTTGAAGATGATGATCCGATCTATAAGGAAATCGGAGAAGCCCATCTTGAAGCGTATCGCAAATTGGTGCATGGTATCGACCCGCAAACGGAAGATCCGATTCATAAGAAACGGCTGCAAGCAGCCCGATCGGTTGCGCCAGTCTCTGTCGAGCTTCATTATATGATGGAGTTTAACTTCACAACCTTAATCGAAGCTGTATTTCCGCAACGTATCTGGACGCCTGGCGCGCAACTCGATACGCGTCACGTCGTGATGAAGATGTTTGCGTTAATCCGAGAAGAAGACCCCGAACTTTGGGATTTAATTCATGACTATTACGGTCCAGAAGCACAAGCCTGGAAGCGTCTGCGGATGAAATTAAAGCTCGATCAACCGGAACTTTATGAGAAGTTGATGGCGGAATATGGCGTTGTCCGTTCCATGTGGGATTGAGTACAATAAAATATCTTAAATGAAGCATATTTCTTCGTTTAAGTAGTTGCAAATTGGACTGCCTAGACTTATACTACAGTACGTACGTTTGGAGCTAAACTTTTTTTGAAAAAATAGGAACCAGCATCCTCTTAAAGGGTTAGGACCTCACAGGACTAACTTTCCCCCGTGGTGGATGGCGCAGGTCCCGCCGTGCTTGGGAGGGCACGGGATTTTTGTAACAAAGGGGGAGTAACCGTGGATACAGCTGGACGCCACGTTATTGCTGAATTATGGGAATGTAACCAAGATATTTTGAACGACCTCGATAAGATCGAACGCGTCATGGTGACGGCTGCGCTCGAATCCGGGGCAGAAGTACGGGAGGTAGCGTTTCACAAGTTTGCACCGCAAGGTGTGAGCGGTGTCGTTATCATTTCGGAATCGCACCTGACGATTCATAGTTTTCCAGAGCATGGCTATGCGAGCATTGATGTGTACACCTGTGGTGACCGCATTGATCCGAATGTAGCGTGCGACTATATAACAAAGGCGCTCGGCGCTGGTCGACGCGAATCCGTTGAGTTTCCTCGCGGCTTAGGGCCGATCAAAGTGGGGGCACAGGTAGTTGAGGTATTACAAAAGTAAGACCAAGAGGACAAGTTGAGTCGGCCGTATGCGTAGGCATCGGTCGGCTCTTGTCGTCGAAAATGAGTTATTTTTTGCTTAATTGGATGAAATTACATCATATAAAATTCTTGCATTTTGCTGATCATTTCTATATACTAACGTAGTGCAAATCGACATGGGGAATTAGCTCAGCTGGTAGAGCATCGCGCTGGCAGCGCGAGGGTCAGCGGTTCGAGTCCGCTATTCTCCACCAAAGTGAACGCAAGAGCCTTTAAATGCCGTGAGGTGTTTGGAGGCTCTTTGTTGTTCGTGCACGTAAGTGGGCAGAGATGGTATATCGTTACGTCAATCGTGTTTCGCTTTATATACTGATGATTTTGTCTGCCTCACACCAAATCCAATTCCGCTCTGAGTAAACGCATGATTGCTTTCCCGCAGTGAGTATCCTTGACATAAATCCTCTGGAGCATGATCATGAGTATATAACGAAAGGTGGGATCGCGTGTGCGAGCCAATCAAACCGATCAGGAAAATATGGAACGCTGGGAACGGATTGATGGTGTCATCTATGACATGACGCCTCCACCAACGTCAGTACATCAAGGTATTGTTGGTAATTTATATCGTGAAATCAGCAATTATCTAAAAGGGAAATCATGTAAAGCGTTTGTTGCGCCTTTTGGGGTGTGGTTGGACAACACGAGCGATGATTATGTTGAACCCGACATCACTATTATCTGTGACCCGGCGAAGATACACCATAAGGGATGTGTGGGTGTTCCCGACATGGTACTGGAAGTTCTGTCGCCGAGTACAGCTTATAAGGACAAAACGGCCAAGTTGCGAATTTATAAGACTGCTGGAGTTCGTGAATATTGGATTGTCGACCCTGCGAATCAATTCGTCGAGGTCTATCAACTCCAAGAAAACGCATTTCCTATTGTCTATAATAAGAATGATGTTGTCACAATCAGTGTTTTTGAAAATTGCAATATTCATTTACAAGAGATTTTTGAATGACATGAGACTGACTGCGGTGAATTTGGGTAGTGAAACCGACCATGGTGGTAGACCCCTGCGCTGCCAGCGCAGGGGTCAGGGGTTCAAATCCCCTGTTCTCCTAAAGAAGTACTGCGACGGTTGAAAATCAGGCAACGGCGAATTAGTCACAAACTTAAAGTAGCCAAGAAGCAAGCGGGAATTACAGGAGCGATGCCGAAAGGCACACGTCTTCCTGTATCGAATAATCGTCGCAAAGCATCCATGAAAGTCGCTAAGTTACACATTCGAATTGCCAATCTACGAAGTGATTTCACCCATAAGACGACCACAAGACTGGTGAGCGAAAACCAAGCCATCGGGATCGAAGATCTTAATGTGTGTGGAATGACGAAAAATCACAAGTTGGCACGAGCATTGGCTGATGTGGGATTTGGCGAATTTCGCAGGCAGATCGAGTACAAGGCGAAATGGTACGATACCACCGTAGTATGGGCAGATCGTTTCTACTCATCATCGAAGAAATGCTCCGTCTGCAACTATGTGTTACCGAAACTCGAACTTAAAACACGCGAGTGGGATTGCCCGCAATGTGGAACACACCATGATCATGATACCAATGCAGCACGAAACCTGAAACGGCTCGCAACCGAAACTGTGCTACCCGTGGCGAATCAACCAGTAATTGTGGGTACATCGTTGAGAGTAAGTGACACGCTGGCGATGGCGGGAAAGTAATGCTTGTCAGATACGAATATCGCTAATAGAGGGGTTCGGGGCTTAAGAGCTACGACATGCATTATCTAGCGTGAAATCCTAATATTCTGTGTTGGTAGTGCCCTATGCAGTCGACAAATGCAATGGATTTGCCGCATCACGCGCTACCGCAAATAAAATTCTATAACTAAAAAAATAAGCACTACCCTGGGACAACTATGGGTTAACTGATTAATGTTTCAATTCGAGCCAGAACATCGTATACAAATTCAAGGCATTCATTGTCAAAGAGATGCACCAATTGCGCTTGTCTACCTTTCCAGTCAACGCTTTTCAATTGATCAGCAAGTACAACGCCACGAATTGGTAAGTTCGGTGGTATAGGTACTTCAAAGGGGTAATTCTTCACCTTGCTAGTGATCGAACATATAAGAGCCAGTCCACTTTTCAGGTTGTACTCTTTAGGAGACACAACAAGTGCCGGTCTTCGTCCTGATTGTTCGTGGCCAACTTGCGGATTGAAGTTAACTGTTATTAAATCACCCCGACCAGGGACATAAATCACCAAATTTCATCTCCTGCCGGCTCACCCCAATCCGTCTCGCCGTGAAGTTCTTCTTGGTGTTGAGGCATAGTAGCGAGTAACTCTTTGAGCGAATACTTCTTTGGTCGGTTGAGGCGACGAATTATTATTTCTTTATTTTCTGGCGAAAAAATTATTTCCACAGGAGTCCCATCATGAATGTTGGTACCCTCTGCAAAAGCATTAGGAATCCTTATTCCTACGCTATTCCCCCACTTTCTTGCCTTTGTTTGCACCTCACACATTCCCTTCACTCTTTTGTATTTGCTTTTTTGGTCATTGGAAGAACTTTCATCAAGAACTCTTTGTATATATAAAGTATATACAATTAAAAGTCAAAATGCGATTGTGTTTTTTATCCAAGATCATAATCGCTGCTCGTCGAGGTGAAAACGATACGCAATCGCATTTTCACGGGGACCCTTTTATCTCCACCCCGGTGATTATCATTTTCCCAAATAGATTGCTGTTTACCCGGAATTCGCGAAGATTGAGCATATGACCATGTTTCGACGTCACCGTGAACCACATGAGATTCCGCCGTTCGTGGTGAAGCATTGCGCAGGTAGGGTACAACTGAACTTCTGTGATGCTAACCATCGGTAAGAACGATTGTTGAGGTGTCATACTAGATCGAGAAACTGGAACATTGAACTTCCAAGTTTCTCTCTGATTCCCAATCTTATGGAGCCCCTAACCCAAAAGCGACGCCATGTGGAAAGCCTGATTGTCCAGGCAAAACAGAGTAGCCGAACGAAAGTTGCGACGGTCCGTAAAGTACAACCGTGATCTTCATCGTAATCCCGTGGTCGATGAATGATTGTTGGACATTTCGAACATAAGGAGCAGCATCAGTCCTTTTGACCCAATTTAAAACGACTTTGGCGAAGGGAACCTTCTGCAGCGCGCTTGCGACAATAGGAGAACAGGCGATCTCAACCACAATCACAGCCGCGGTAGCCGAAACGGTATATTTCCACCGCTGGGTTTCTCGACGTGGAGTTCTAACCAAAGTGATGTATTTCTTGACCGTATTGCGAGATTCCTTCCCGTTCGTGCAGCCTTTTGATACGATGATATTGAGCCACTGTGATCATCCTTTTCGCTCCCACCCTGCTGTTGATCTGGACAATCTCTAGCCTTCTTGGGAAACGTAGAATTGGAAATTGTGTGGATCACTTTCATTTCGATCACACCGATCAAAAGTGGCTCAAAACGAATTTATCAAACTGATTTGGAATGGCGGGTTGGCTTGTCAACCGTAGTGAAAATGACGGAAACAATTTATAAGTCTGAAGAAGACAATGTGGTCATTGATTACCCACCCAGTGAACAGGGATCCTTTACCGACGGAGACTTAGAGGACGCGATGAGACACTTGCTATTCAAAGGCCCGAAGGACGTACACCGTTTTACTCTGGCAGACATTTGTTACGATTTGTGGCGAGTCGCAGACGAAAAACAACAATGGAAATCACTTTATTATCTAAAGACATTCCACGAATAAACGGCCCGTGTGACATTAACGACATGTGATTTCTTGTTGCGAAACCGCGTTTCTTACTCTTAGCGTAGGAAAAAACAAAGATTCGAATCTATAGATTTTCTTAACGTGGGTTTTGTGTCATTTTGTTGGTGGTACACCTTGTTGCGCTAACTGGCCGTAGTGTGCAATATGACCACGATTTTTTTTAGTGGGAGAGAAAGTAAATAGTCTGGGGCTGAGACGAAAACTGTGTGTTGTTCAAGCACAGTTTTTTTGTTGGGGTGAGCTCATGAGTGATTCCGTAAGTGGTGATCTGATTCGAGGGAATATCGACACGATTATTCTCTGTGTGCTAATGGCACAGGACCAGTATGGATACGAAATTATTAAAGCCATACGCCACAGAAGTGATGACGAATATGAGATGAAGGAACCGACGCTGTATGCGAGTCTGCGAAGGCTCGAAAAACAAAAAATGATCCAATCGTACTGGGGCGATGAGAACCAAGGTGGGCGGAGGAAGTACTACCGACTCACTGAACAAGGCAATGTGAGTAGCATACAAAGCAGGTAAAACAAGACGCAAAAATCAGCATGAGTAGTTAACATAATGCGATTTATGCCAAAGATGAATTTACACCACAATTAGGGCTTGATCCACTGATCGCTTTTCAAATCTAGCAGAAAATTGATTCAACAAAACGCTCAATTTCATGATATGCTGTTTCCATAAAATTATATATATCACGGCGACTGCTGTCAATACCCTATTTTGGGTATTTTAAAATGAAGTGAATATGATAAGATTTAAGTACAGAAAAGCAAAGGAGGAAACAAATTGAAAAAAATTTCTGGCAATTTCCGCATTTACTGCATTTTTTTTGATGGGCAATACAACTAGTGTATTCGCGAATACTCTTCCAACCCCTAATACCCCTATTCAAAAGACTTCAAGTTCCAATTCACTTTCTGATCCGTTGAGCACAGTTTTGAATGTCAATACTCCAAGCACTGTCTGGGTATCTACTCCAGCCAACCAGTCACAAATTTCAGGTACGGAAGCGAACTTCATTGCAAGTTTGCCCACAGATAAGCAAAAGTTGGTCAAAGACATGTTTGCTTCAAATATTAATCAATCCACGGACGCTTTTGTGGCATCCAATGAAGGTCAACAACTATATTCCTACTTGCGAGACAACCCTACGGTTGCACAGCATTTATTTGAAAATGCAGATTGCAACAACTCTGCATTTAGAACACAAGCTATGAGTGATGCTATTCCTGTTGGATCGACTGTAAAGTACGTTTTTCCAGACGGCAGTACTATTATCAGGTCAAACACTGTGAGTCCAGTT
>JABEUY010000063.1 GCA_013044175.1 Bacilli bacterium | reverse complement strand
TAGTCAACCATTTTATTTATTATTAATATAATTTTAATAGTATTTAGTTTATCTATCAAAACGTATCAAGAAGTTTCATTCGAACGAGTAAACCTGTTATTTGATTTCCTTTATATCCAATTCATAGTTTCCAATATTATTGTAAACAATAGAATGAACTCTTTCCATAGCGAAAAATGTCGAATAATTTTTTTACTAAAAAAAGTTGAAGAAAAAGCAAAGGGTAACGGACACAAAAAAAATGCCGTTGGCGTGTGCGACTGAGGGGGAATTTTAGACGTAGAAAGGGTTTTGGTTAAGAATGAACATCAAATAAACGACCGCCTCCTTACAGAGAGTCGGCCGTTTGTCTTTTCCCTCGTGTACTTTATCTCACTGTACCGTAATCATCACATCCACGCCTTGTGGCACACAGCGAATGACCATGTCATCATACCCTTGAACTTGTAAGGTCAAGGTAAACGCGTCTTTGGCTCGCACGCGAAAACTCATCACTTGATTCATTTCACCTGTCGCCGACTTCGTTCCCCCTTCAATCAAATCGGTATTAATCATATCGATCACGTGGTTTTGATCGACCGTAACAGTCACCTGATCGCTCGACCCAACAGCACTCATGCTGCCAACCTGCCGCAACACTTGCGTAATTTCATGAAGATTGTCTGCACTTTCCATATCAAACAAATCTTCCGGTCCTTGTTCAGGCTGATACTGACCATCAAGCGCCGACAAGGCGCCTTCGGCATCATCACCAAATTCAATCGCATAGCAATAAAACTGATCGCGCGTTTTAAATTCTTCGTGCAATACTTCACGATAAAACTTACTTAACGACTTTCCTTGATCGTCAAGCTCGCCATCGGTGAGGAAAAACACGGTTGCCGCCCGCTTTTTTTGCCGCATCTGATCGACGACAGCCTGAAAAGCTTCCATCGGGTTGGTCGTACCAAACGCGCCGAACTTGTCCATCGCTGTTTGCAACGCCCGTGGAACTTCCCCTGCCGAAGCGATGTTCGCCCAGTGCACAAGGCGCTGCGAAAAGAACAACACATCGACGCCATCATCATCAAACTGCGCGATATGTTCGATGATGTTCGTCAACATTTTTTCCATATCGGAAGGCTTACGCGTAAAAAATCCGCTTGGTTTGTAGTGATATTGCATGGAACCTGACATATCGACGATCAGGTACATGTCGCGTTGTGTGGTCATGTTTTTTGTCAATTTCGCGACCGCTTCCATGTTGATATACACCATATCGCCTTCTGCACAACCGTAAATGTTGTGAAATGGATGAGCCGCATTGCCTTGGACGAGTTGCACATCCGAAGCCGCTTTAAATCGTGCCATAGCTTTACCCCTTTCTAAGCCCTTACTAGTTATTGCATTTCTACTTTCACATCGACACCGCTTGGTGTCACTTTCATGACCATATCATCGAAACCAGTAATTTTGATCTGCATCATAAAAGGACCTTTCGCACGAACGCGAAAACTCATCACTTGATTGATGAGCCCTGAGATCGAACTCATCCCACCTTCGATCAGATCCGTATTGACCATATCGATTTTCGCGTCAGCATCTACACTCGCATCGACCGAAACAGTCTCTGATCCGACAGCACTCATGCCACCGACTTGTTGCAAGACTTCAGCGATATGCGCAAGATGATCGGCGCTGTCTAAGTCAAACAGATCCTCCGGTCCTTGTTCTGGCGCATAAAGCCCATCAAGTTTATTGAGCGCACCAAACGCACTGCGTCCAAACTCAATCGCATAGCAATAAAATTGATCACGTGTCTTAAATTGTGTATGTAATACATTACGATAAAAATCTTGCAGTTCTTTGCCGGCGTCATCCATCATGCCATCGGTCAAGAACAACACAGTACCTGCCCGTTTTTTTGCCATGCATTGTTTCGCGAATTTATCAAACGCTGGCATCGGCATTGTCGATCCCATCGCGCCATTCGCTAACAAAGCTTTATCGACAGCTTCTTTCACACCATTCGCGTCTTTGATGTTTGTCTCAAAAACGAGTCCATTCGCAAAAAAGTACACATCAAGCCCATCATCATCCGCCCATGCGAGCGAGTCGACGATCGTGGAAATCATCGAGGTAACATCGCCACTGACGTAATAAGGTTTCATCGAACCTGAGATATCGACGATCAAGGCGATATCGCGCACACAGGTCATACCATTGCGAAGCGCATCGACCGCTTCCATATTGATATAAATCATGTCACCTTCCGCACAGCCATAGACATTTTGAAAAGGGAAGCGTTTCGTTGCGACAGCTGTCGAGGCAACTTGTGCTTGCGTTACTTCATTACGTGGTGCAAATCGAGCCATGTCAAAATCCCCCTAAGTTTTGTTATGATGAAGCGACGAAAAAAGCAACATCACCTCCCAAGTGCAATTCGTCTGGTGAATTCATATGACTTACTCTGCTTTGTTTTTGACTGCACGTGCCAACTGCTTGTCCCGAAATTCGAAATAAAGACCAAAGAGGATAACGATCACAAAGCCGGCGATGGACGCTATGGAAATGGAAACATGCACATTTAACCAATGGATAAAATCCGTGATACTCTGCCCATCTTCGAGGATCATTTTAACGCCAACATACCCGAGCAATCCGGCAAAAATCCAATTAAGTCGCGGATACTTTTCGATCAACGACACGATCGCTTTGGTCGCAAGAAACAAAAGCGGAATCGTGATGATCACACCGATCGTCACTAAGAGCATATCGCCATTGGCAGCACCGATCAGCGCGAGGACGTTGTCGGTGGACATCGTCAAGTCCGTCCAGCCCAGCAAGATCGCAGCCATCACGAAACTACGGGTATTGCTTACGATACGTTCTTCCTCTTCCTCCACGTTAAACATTTTAATTGCCATCAAAAACACCCAAATGCCACCCACAAGTTTTAATCCTGGCACATGATACAGCCATCCTGCGACGAAGATCAACACGATGCGAAAAACGATCGCAGCAATGACACCGATCATTAATACTTTATTGCGTGAAGCTTTCGGATAACTGCGCACAATCGCCGCATTGACCCCCGCGTTATCCACAGAGAGCGCCAAATCAAGAACTAAAATCAGGATCAGCGCACCGACAGAAAAACCTTGAAAAGAAAACAATGCCTATTCGCCTCCATCGACAAGATACCATCTCAAAAAATATCCTCACTGCGTTGTGCGCTGGGAAGACAAAGAAAACATTTTTTGCTTAAATTCAGTCTGTAAAGAGGCGAGTTGCTTTAAGCCTTCCTCTCGGCTTTTTGCCGCTTCCGATTCGATACGGGATACTTCGTCGATTCCCGCGACGATCGTTCGCCAATTTTGCTCCACAGTCGCTACAGAAATGCTCGGATTCGTAGCCAATTTAGCGATCTCCACACTTTGTTTTGCCGATCGTTGCGCATTACGCGTTAAGATTTCTTCCGTCGCCTGATCAAGACCTGCAAGACCTTTGGCCGCATTTTCCTGTTGCTTTAAGGTCACCGCTTGAATCAAACCGATTTTAAACGCTGGAATCGTCACGATAAAGGCACTGTGAATCTTCATGATCAAGTTGTAATTGCCTTTTTGAATCGTTCGGATTTGTGGCGCCGTTTGCATGGATACCACTTTCGCCATTTCCAAATCATACACACGGCGTTGTAACAATTCGATTTTATTTTTCACTTGATCGAGCGCGATCAGATCAACAGGATCGCCACTTTTCGCTTTTTCTTCAAATACCGGTACATCTTCTGCTTCGATTTCCTGGATAACCAACTTCGCTGCCGCGATGTATTCATTGAGCGCTTGATAATATTGCAAGTTTTCCTGAAACAACGCTTCTAGCGTTTCATTATTTCGATTGCACTCATTTTTATAAAGATTGATTTCTTTTACGATATCATCCAATTCATGACCGAGCGACTGGTATTTGCTCAACAGTTTTTCGATCGCCGATTTACCACCACCGATCAGTTTCTCAAACAAACCTTCATGATGATTTTTCAACTCATCAATATCGAATTTTTTCATCAAAAGCGTTAATTTTTGCAGCATTTTATTGGAATCCTGAAGGGCACTGCTCTTGACTACCGTTAAGATTCGATCGGCAAACGTCGCGATCTGACTCGCCGATTGTTCACCAAATGAAACGATCGCTTGATCGTCCGTCACATCGAATTGCTGGGCAAGCGCAATCACCTTCGGTGCAAGCATAAGTGCTTCTTGGTCTGTGGTTAACGCTACATCCTGGACTTCGAGCACACCTTCAACAGGTTGTTCTGACGATGCCGAATATGGTTGAAATCGCATATCTTTTGTCCCCCATTATCGATCAAAAATTTTACCTAACCATGTTGATCCTACAATCTGATTTTTACCTTTATTTTTGCCTACCGATACATCCATTTTTTCAAGAATATGCATGTCGATATAGCCTTCTTTGAGAAATTTGTCGATATCACTATACCCTTTCGGGCTAAATATCACGATATCAAAGCCAAGAGAAGCCAAAAAGGAGACAACGATCGCATCTTGTACCGAACATACACCCGCATCTTCATCATTGTGAATCACGATTTTTGGTGTAGCTTTGGGAAAATCAAAAGACATCAACGCTTGCAAAACTTCATCACAAAGTCGCCAGAGAATTTCAAAATCATCAGTCTGAAGGTTAGCTTCGATAACCGCAGGTTTTGCCCGATATGTCGCAATTTTCAGCTCAAGAAGTTGCGTTAAATCGGTGCGAAGGCGCTGATATGCCATATCACCCCGTCGTGACTGCTCTTCTTCGCTCAGATACAAAGATAAGGGAAAACGATCGCAATCAAGGACGTTATTGGCGCTTTTAAGCGCTTGAGCGATTTTTTCATCTTTTTGCCGATCATGATGCACACCGACAATCCTTGCAAATATCGTAGGAATCGTCACCGTATGTTCGTCTACACGCCATCCGCTTCGCAACATCGCATCCTCCAACAGCAAAAACGACAATTCGTCATACGTTGTCGACAAGATCTTCGTGTGCACGGCATAGCCGATACACTGCCATGGTTTGGTCAACACGGAAGCGGTCGTCCCCATCCAACTATCGACTTCTTTTGAAGAAGCAGCGGCTAACGTCATGATGCGCGAAGTTTCGGTGTTGACCGAAAGGGAGACGATGGGTCCACGCCGATAGCTTTTTTGCTCAAAGGAAAAAATCCCGTTTGGATCAATAGCAGCAAATGGGCCTTCTCGTTGTGGATTCACATAGACAACATCACAGCCAAAACTGGCAAGATACAACAAGAAATAGCCACCGATCAGATCGATATCGCCATAATAAAGTACCTTTGGATTGATACGCGCATAATCAAAGACGAGAAAAAGTCGAGAAAGATACTGATGCATTGCCTGACAAAAAAACGTTAAGAGTGCACAAAATGCCTCCGGATTGATCAAATCTTCTTGTCGTTCAAAATAATACAGCAGCAAAGATTTTAAATTTTCGCGAATTTGTGCATGTAAAGCAGCTTTCGGAAAGGAAGGAAGCACACCCTCTTTCTCCAGTAATTGCACGACCACTTCGGGTGTGATCTCGTTCATCATCAGCATTCGATCCAACGCCGTGCGTGTGCGCAAACGTATGTCCTCATCGACCGTCGTATCAAAACCATCGAGCAAACACAAGGCGAATTCACCAAAATCCAGTATTTGTCGCACCCAGTTCGTCATGCGTTGTCGATACTGCATCTCGTCCTCATCATCCTCGATGCCAATCACACGCACAAAATAACGCGGAATCACGATGATCGTGTCGTCGGTCATAAAACCAGGGCGATCTTGAACCAGCACGGGCAAGGCTTCCATCAAATCGCCTTGGGGAATGAGGTTTATCGTTTCGATCTCCATGTCATTGAAAGACCAACTCTGCATAGCCTAAACGCCTCCACCATCGGATACCACGTTCTCCTTCTATCCTAACGTACTTAGGTAAAGAAAAAAAGACAAAAAGCGTCATTTTTCGAAGGTACCTTCAAAGAGAAACACGCTATTTGTCTTTATTTGTTATTCAAACGTAATGAGAAACTGTGCGCTTGCCTTGTTTGTGACCTGACAATACAGCATATATCGTTTCATGCACAGGAACGGGAATATTCACGTGCTGCGCCATTTCAATGAGAGCGCCTTGAAGACTATCGACTTCAATCGGCAATCCTTTCTCTAAATCGCGATGCATAGACGAAGTTAACATCGGATCAATCGCGGCTGATCTTTCGATCGTTTTATCCGCAAAATCCAGCGGAATTTCCATACCTTTCGCCCTCGCCACCGTAACCAATTCACGAAGCATCGCGTGATACGTTAGTCGCGCTTTTGAATCAGCCATAATCCTGCCTAAAGGTAGTCGGCAGGCTGCCGTCATGCCACTTAACGCACATAAGAAAATGTATTTTTTCCACATCTCTGTCCGAATCGACGAATGATGACGCACAGGAACGCCAGCTTTTACGAAAAGATCTTGCAAGTGATTGACCACATCCTTGCTATGAGGATCATGCATGCCTTCTTTCGTCATCCCAAAGACGATCTCGCATGTTCCGCCCGTCTGAAGTACTTCACCTTCAGAACCTAACGTCGTTTCGATGTAACAAGATCCACCCAAGACATGGTTGGCACCGAGTTGCGCAATAAGATGATCCATATGCATAACGCCGTTTAATAACGGTAAGATGATCGCACCTTGTTCCACCAGGGTGCGTAAATCCTCCATCGCATCCGTCAAGTGATAATTTTTAAAAGCGACGATCACGACATCATAGGGGCCACCTTGCGTCACATCGGTGACACATCTTGGCTTTAAGGCATAATGACCTGAAGTCGACTTGACGATAAGTCCATGTTGTTCGATTTGCTTTTTGCGATTTTCACGAACCAGAAAAGTAACATCCGCTTGGCTATGGATCAATTTTGCTCCATAATAGCCGCCAACAGCACCTGCACCCATGATTCCTATGCGCATGGCTTTTATCTACGCCTCCACATTAAAATAACGTGCTTGTGGATGGGAAAAGACGAGGGCTGAAACGGAAGCTTCAGGTTCCATCATCGATCCATCCGTTAACTCGACACCGATATCCGCTGGCTGTAGCAGACGAAATAGCTGTTCTTGATCATCGAGATTAGGACAGGCAGGATAGCCAAACGATACGCGAATACCTTGGTATTTTGCGATAAACCGCTCATGCATCGTCATTTCTTGTGAATCGGGGAATCCCCAAGAATCGCGCAAGATATGATGAAGTCGTTCAGCAAAGGATTCGGCTAGCTCCAAAGCGACAGCTTGAAGCATGTACGAACGCAGATAATCTCCTGATGCCTTCCACGCTTCTGCCTGTTCACGCACAGCAACGCCCGTTGTGACGACAAAAAACGAGACATAATCCATAACGCCCGATTCGACAGGTTTGACAAAATCGGAAAGGCACAAGTGGAGGTCCCCTTTTTGCCTTGGAAAATCAAACGTTTCTACAACGCGCGTCGTATCCTTCGGATCATAGATGCGCAATTGATCACCAAAAGCTTGCGCTGGGAAAAACCGATACGTCGCATGAGCCTGCAATACCTTACTTTTCGAACATTCATCAATTAATGCTTCGACTTGATCTTTTAACGTTACCGCTTGCTCATCGAGGGCAGCGAGTCGCTTTTCGACGTTGCCTTTTAAGCCAAGATGACGACCTAATAGCATTTGCCAATTAAGATAAGGTCGTAAAAAAGAAAGAGGATAATCACGTAAAACATGGCGTTCAAGATCGACAGGTTGAAATACAGGAACATCACGATCAATCGTAGAACGCAAAGGTTCTCGTTGCGAAGGCGTTGCTGTTTCTTCGCGTATCGGTGACGTCATCACATCCGATTGGACCACCTCACGAAGACGAGCGATCAATTTATCCCTTTCTTTGGGATCGATCACTTGATTAGCGATTTCCAAACCATTCATCGCATCTTTTGCGTATAACACCAAACCACCGTATTCGGGTAATATTCGTGTTTCGGTAAATTTCTTGGTAAGCGCAGCGCCACCCACGAGCAAGGGAACATCAATACCTGCCGCAGCAAGATCTTGCGCCGTAATGACCATCTGTTGTGCCGATTTGACCAAGAGCCCGGATAACCCGATAAAATCAGGTTGCTCTTTACGATACGCTTCGATCAACTGGTCAGGTGGCACTTTAATTCCAAGATTGACCACATGATAACCGTTATTGGCTAAAATAATTTCAACGAGATTTTTACCGATATCATGCACATCACCTTTTACCGTGGCAAGAATAATCTTACCTTTCACCGCTGATTCATTTTTTTCCATGTGAGGTTCAAGGTATGCGACGGCCGTTTTCATCACTTCCGCACTTTGTAACACTTCGGCGACGATCAATTCATTGGCGTTAAACAACTTACCCACTTCATCCATACCTGCCATCAAAGGTCCATTGATAACTTCAAGCGGAGGATACTTTTGCAGAGCCTCGTCAAGATCAGGGAGCAAACCTTCCTTTGATCCTTCCACCACATAACGCGCTAACCGTTCTTCAAGAGGCAACGTGATCGTGGGCGCCTTTTCGACCGTTTTCTTTTCACGATAAAAAGCGGTGAATGTCGCTACTGTTTCATCAGAAGTCGCAAAAAGCAATTTTTCGGCGAGTTCGCGTTCTGCTTCGGGAATCGAGGCATAACGTTCTAACTTTTCAGCATTGACGATCGCATAATCAAGACCCGCTTTCGTGCAGTGATAAAGAAACACCGCATTCAAGACTTCTCGTCCTGCATTAGGCAAACCAAAGGAAACGTTACTTAAGCCAAGAATCGTCTGACATTCAGGCAGTTCTTGTTTTAAGAGGGCGATCCCTTCGATCGTCTCAACGGCAGATCCAAGGTAATTTTCATCACCCGTTCCCACCGGAAACACGAGCGGATCAAAAATGATATCTTTAGGGTTGATTCCATAATCTTTCGTCAAAATCTCATACGAACGTTTTGCGATCGCTAGTTTACGATGACGATCAACCGCCATACCTTCTTCATCGATCGTTCCGACAACTAAGGCAGCACCAAAGCGATGAACGAGTGGAAGCACTTCATCAAAACGTTTTAAGCCATCCTCTAAATTCACCGAATTGATGATCGCTTTTCCTTGGCTGTACGTTAATGCACGCTCAAGCACCGCCGCGTCTGTAGAATCGATCATTAATGGGGCTTTCACTTTTTTTGCAGCAAATTGTAAAAAGCGTTCCATGTCTTGAATTTCATCACGATCGGGATCGGCGAGGCAGACGTCGATCACAGCCGCCCCTTTTTTCACCTGGGCTCGTGCGATCTCTGAAGCTTCTTCATACAAGCCGTCTGCGATAAGGCGACGAAATTTTCGCGAACCAATTACGTTCGTTCGTTCACCAACGAGTAGCGGTCGATTATCTGCTTCGACAAACACCGCTTCGATCCCTGAAATCGCAGGAAGATGGTCAACTGCGGGTTTTCTTGGCGCGATGGGTGCTAACGCTTTAGCGAGTTCTCGGATATGATCTGGCGTCGTGCCACAACAGCCCCCTGCGATATTCAGCCAACCTTCTTTGGCAAATGCCGCCATCTTCGTCGCAAGACCTGAAGGCGTCTCATGGTAATGGCCATCTTCATCCGGCAAGCCGGCATTGGGATAACAACTGACGCCACTTAGGCTCAATTGGGAGAGTGTACGCAAATGATCTTTCATAAATTCAGGACCTGTCGCACAATTCAATCCGACACTGATCGGTTGAAGATGTTCGATAGAAAGATAGAACGCTTCGATATTCTGCCCAGCTAACGTCGTACCCATCGGTTCGATCGTGCCTGAGATCATGATCGGTACTTGACGACCCAGTGTCTCGAAAGCACGAAGAATCGCAATACCACCAGCTTTGACGTTAAGCGTATCTTGAACCGTCTCAAGTAGTAAGGCATCAACACCCGCTTCCAAGAGTGCGATCACTTGTTCATAGTAACTTTCAACCAGCGCTTCAAACGTCACACCACCTGTGACCGATAATGTTTTGGTTGTCGGCCCCATCGCCCCTGCCACATAGCGCGGATGCTCTTTCGTGCTGAATTTTGCCGCTTCTTCAATCGCAAGTTTGGCAGCGATAAGATTCATTTCCCTAGCCTGATCGGCGAGATCATATTCCGCAAGAACGATCGAAGTTGCGCCAAAGGTATTGGTCTCAATAATATCTGAGCCAGCTTCTAAGTAAGCACGATGAATCGACGAAATCACATCTGGTCTAGTCACCACAAGATATTCATTGCAACCGTCATACGCTGCGCCACCGAAATCATCTTCCGTCAAATTGCGCTGTTGAATCATCGTTCCCATTGCGCCATCTAATAGCAATATTTTTTCTTGCATCCGTAATGGTAAAGGCTTTTTCTCCGTATCGTACGTAATCATTTCCCACTCCTTACGATCAGTCGTAACGTTACGATCCGACCTGATCGATCATTTCGATTTTTCTCGCTTGCGTAAAGTATAAACAAACTTTCGTCACAGGCAAATAAAAAGCACGTTCCATCGCAGCGCGATAGATCGCCATTTGCATCTCATATCTTTCGATCGGCAGAATTTGACCTTTAGCAAGTCGATCTGTCTTATAGTCGATGATCGTGATTTTGTCTTCCTCCAAGTAGATCGCATCGACCGTCCCTTGCACGATCACAGTCTGGTTCGCATCCCATGTGCCTTCTAGCAAGCGACCTTGACGAATTTCTTCGGTAGAAACCGCCATCGTAAAAGATACTTCACGACGCACCGCTTGCGGATTTTCGATCATTTTTCGACCAATGTCTGTCTGAAAAAAAGCGATGATAGCGGCACGATCGATCGCTTGAACTTCTTGTTCGCTGAGTACATTGTGCAAAACAAAGTTGTGCAACACCTCCTCAAGCTCTTTTTCTTGCAGACAAGCAGCCGTAATGGCGAGGCGTTGCATGACTTTATGAAAGGCGGTTCCCTTTTGAGCCGGGGTCAGTTTTTGTTCAAATAAAAACGATGGTTTAGGTAGTTCACTCGTTTTTGGCTGCATGTTTGCCTCATGCCATGAAGGTAAGCGGCCGAGCGTCTGCTCTTCTTGCTCTTCATGTTGTTGCTTCCAAGCTGTTACGCCGATTTTTGTCGGCATCGCTTCTTGTGCTTTATCGGAAGGAGAAAATCTTTCTTGAAAGGCTTCCAACCATTTTTGACTTTCTTCACGTATTGAAAGCGCGACCGGTAAGGCATCAATAGCAAAAGTTTTTACCGCATCCCAATCAATCTCATCATTCTTTATGCCGAGATTTTCTTGGCCACTCTCTTGTAGTTCCTCAATCCCATCACGCAAAGATAATGGTACTTCTGTCACCACCCATAATGGCGATTCACGGCGACGATCTTTTTGAATAATCGGCAATAACCAATCCATATAGGATCTTGCCAGTAACACTTGAGAATCGGGTAATGGTGCTTCATCATCCGCTTGCAAAAAAAGCGATGGCAAAGCACGCAGTTGATTTTCCTTCATTGTTGCTACAAGAATAAGACTTTCACGCGCTCTCGTCATCCCTACGTATAAGATACGAGCTTCTTCAGCCAGACGGTCACGCAATTCTCCGTCGCGAAGACCTAATGAAGCGATCGTATCATAGCGCAGGCGTAAATGCGCATCGACAAATTGAGGTCCGAATCCGTTGGTGCGATGAAGAGCAAAGAGTGGTTGCTTATCTTTTAACCGAAATCGCTGACTCAATCCGGCCATAAAGACGACAGGAAATTCTAACCCTTTGCTTTTATGAATCGTCATCAAAGAAACCGCATCCGAAACTTCCGCTTTCATCGCATCCCCGAGCGGTATTGCTTGTTCCTCATAGTGAGAAAGAAACTGGACGAATTCTGCAAACGGTTGACGATAAGCTTCATCATAAAAACGGGCAATTGCAACGATCGCTTCAAGATTTTTTTGTCGTAAAGTAGGATTGGAAAGTGCCAAAGCAACGCCATCCATACCACTTTCAACGAAGACCATCGAGACAGCATCCGCCACAGAATAAAGTCGAGTAATCGTTCGCCAATGCTGTAATTGCGTTACGAAGTGATCGATCTTTGATCGCAGTTGTGTTTGTTGTTGTTTGTCCTCTCGAAGCACTTGATAAAGTGCATCAAAATAGGCACCTTTTTTGGCAAGTCGTATTTGCGCGAGTTCGGAAGAACGAAAACCGAACAACGGTGAACGTAAAACAGCCACAAGAGGTATATCTTGCAAAGGATTATCAAGAATGGCGAGAAGGGCAAGCGATAATCGCACTTCATAATGCTCAAAAAAACCTTCTTGAACTTCACCCGCAATCGGGATGTTCATTTTTTGTAATATTTGCATATACGATGAGGCTCGTCCTCGTGAAGAGCGAAGTAAAATCGCAATGTCGCGATAAGCAAGTGGTCGATAGGCGTCAAGAGAAGGATCAAACACTTGTCTTTGTTCAGCCAATAACGCTTTGATTTTATGCCCGATCCAGATCGCTTCTCGTTCCACTTGTGTTCGCGTTAACCCATCGGATGCAAAATTCTCTTGCTCCTCGTCCGTTCGATCGGCAGAATCTTCATGGTTATCTTCATCCTCTTGCTCGTCATGAGCCAAATCATCAAGCAAAAAAGCAACTTGAACCGGCTCATCTAGCGCAACTTTCTCTTGACATACCGGATACTTTGCACCAGATATCATTTGCGCATCACGATCATACGACATGCCACCAAGTGCAGGAACGAAGATTTTAGCAAAAACATCATTAACGACGTCAACCACGGCGAAGCGCGAACGATAATTTTGCGTTAATAAAATCGATATACCTGTTGGCGAAGTGCGATTCATCGCTAACCGATTGAGAAACAGTTGAGGTTCTGCCATGCGAAATCGATAGATACTTTGTTTCACATCGCCGACAAAAAACGTATTTCTCCCATCGGGATGCGCGATCTGGGCGATTAACGCATCTTGAATCGGACTGGTATCTTGAAATTCATCGACCATCACTTCGATAAAGTGTTCCGATAACTGATCGGCAAGTGTTGTCCGTTGTCCTTGTTGGCATAAAGCTTCGTAGGCGAGATGTTCCAAGTCTGAGAATTCGAGCGCGTGCAGTTTTCTTTTCGCCGTAAAAAAGCGGCTTGCAAACTCTTTCACGAGATGGACAAGTTGTCGCACGTGCGGCAACGTCATTCTTACTTCTTCTTGCCAAACTTCTGGATTTCGCGCAAAAACCCCTTCTTGTAAGGAAGCCAAGATTTTTTTCCCTGCATCACGAAGCGCTTTAATGCGTTCTTTCACGCGCTCCTCTGCCGATTTATCAGCGGGTAACCGCAAAAACGAGAATGAGATCGCTTCGCGCGTTTTGACCATGTCTCCCTCGCGCAGATAACCGAATGCGATCATGATTTTTTCTCGCTCATCCTCAAGGATCGCGAGATACTTTTCTGGTCCGGCCTGGGCTTGACAAAGCAATAACGCTTCTTGCCACAAAGCAAGCGCCTGTTCAAACGCATCGTTGACGAAGCGCAAAAACGCTTGGCCGATCGCACTTTGTGATAATGGTTCATCCGCAGCTTTCGCATATGAAATGACAGCATCATCCAACCATGACAAAGGATTTGGCTGACTCGTTGCAAAGGTATAGACATCCACGATCAAGGAGCGGATAGCTTCCTCTCCCTTTGCGCTGCCATAACTTCTCACAAAATCAAGAAATAGCGGATCTCCTTCTTGAAAAAAATCTTCTAACATAGCATCGAGAACTTGCTCACGCAACGCCTTTTGCTCGCCATCGTCCATCATGCGAAAACCAGGTTCAATCGGCAATTGCAATATCGCCAAACGAATCACCATCATACAAAAACTATGTAAAGTTGAAATCGTAGCACGCTCTAATAAATCTTGCTGACGACGAATTTTAGCGCCTAGCTTAGGGTCATTCACCTGATCACGAAGAGCTTTAGCGATACGCTCTTTCATTTCATGCGCTGCAGCTTCGGTAAAAGTAACCAGCAAGATACGATCGATATCTACGTCTTCTTGTAAGACGCGTGTGATGACACGTTCGACCAAAACGCTCGTTTTTCCCGAACCCGCACCAGCCGATACCAGAACTGCCTGCTCGCGAAGCTCAATCGCTTGTCGTTGTGTCGTCGACCATGTCCTCACCATCCACCAACTCCTTCTGTGTCTGTACGATATTCGCAAGGACTTCGTCGCGCGAAAGTGACGATAAATACCGATACGTTGCGGCATGCTCGCCCGGTTCAATTTGACAGATCGCTTTCATCGAACAACTGGCGCAAGCGTAATCGGTTTTGCTCATTCGATACGGATTGATCGTCGTATCCCCTTGAAGAATCGCATTGCCGAATGACTGCGTGAGTCGCACGAGAAAGGACTCGATCGCATGCCATTCATACGTGGTCACCGCAGAGACATTGGCGACAAATTCACCATCTTTTTTTACCAATTTACTAAAAAGATCGATCGATCCATCTCTCACTTGTTTGGCGTCGAGTAAAGGCACGATGCGCGAATCCTTTCGCAATATTCCTTTCATCCGCAATTCTTTGCGTTGTACAATGCGCGCCTCTTGTTCATCGGTTTTACTTTCTACTAAAGTCACAGGATCGATCAGTGGAAAGTAAAAGAGACCGGCAAGTTCAACAGGTTGACCAAGTTCCCTAACAAGTCTGGGATAGATCAAACTTGCATAAAACGGAAGTTGAATGGATAAGCCGTAATACATTTTCGCAAAGGAAAAATCGCGTTTTGAGCTTTTATAATCGATGATGCGATACCAAATGGTGTCATCATCACGAGCGATATCAAGGCGATCGATACGGCCTCGAAATCGCAATTGGCCGTTGGTCAAGGCGATGTGATAAGCATCAGATTGCTCATCTTGCGCATAACCAAACGACAATTCCGTCTGGTAAGGACGAAACTCGCTTCGTCTTGCGTGCTCGGTTAACACGGCGAGTACGCGCAGAAAAATCGCCTCAAGTTGACTAGCTAGATAGGTCGATCGCGCCGATGCGAGTAAAGCTGCATCTTCAAAGGAATCTTTTTTTCTCGCAAAAAGCGAACGAGCTCGCTGCTCAATCACTTCATCGGATAACTGCCCTAACGACAAGCCATCCTCTTGTAGCGATACGGTGAAAGCATGCAAGATCTCATGTAAATAGGTACCACGATCAGCAAGATCGATTCCGTATCTTTCTCTTTCTCGTAAAGCAAGACCATAACGCGCAAAATGGGCAAACGAACAAGTGGCAAAATGCTCAAGACGTGACACACTGAGCGTAAGTTGTTCGCCATACAATTGACGAGCTATCAAGTCATCCAATTTTTCACTTTTAACGCGATGGGTTAGACCAAGAAATAGGGATTGAATCACTGTCAAATCTTCATCGGTTGTCGCTAACCACGTATAGAAGGCATACCAGATCGGCGCCAATCGATCACCCTGTTGAACACGACGAAGTACCGTAACAAGATACCTGGCAGTTCGTTTCGCCGTGATACAAAGAGAAAAGTCTTCCTTATCCTGACCTGTTATCGTATCTTGCTCATGGCATGTTGTGAGATCTTCAGGACGAAACATCATGGCCATCTCTTGAAAAAGCAACGAAGGAGTTCGTGGTCTGCCTTGCTCCTCCACAGGATAAGAAAGATGCAAATGTTGTGTCGCACGTGTTAGCGCGATATACACGCGGTACTTTTCGTAACGATCTTGACGCAAGGAAGCAGGACCGATCTCAATACCTTGTTCTCGTAATCGTTCTCGTTCTGCGTCCGACATAAATACATCTTGAGAACGCTTCACAGGGATCGCGCCTTCAACACAACCTAGCAAATAGACAGTTTTAACTTCAAAAGCTCGAACGCGAGCGACTTCGATTACTCTTATCGCCGATAGTGTAGCAGGGATAACACCGATCGTCAGCCCTTGAAACACTTGGGCAAAAAGCAGATAGGCATCATCTGATGCCAAAGGTTCATCCCCGATGGCAAGCACCAAATCATCGAGAGCATGCACAAAAGCGCGATACACGCGTTCATGCATCGTCGCAACGAGCAAACGCCCCTTCGCCCTTTCTTCTTCCATCCAAGATAACAACTTCGCTTCGACACCAACAGCTTCACAGAGTGCATAAAGTTGATGGGCTAACGTTTTTGCATCAAAGTTCCCTTGCAATGCGAGGTAAAAAGGGCGCAAAGAGGCGATGATGATCTTACGTAATTCGTTCCATTCATCACGTTGACTCGTGTCTAGAACTGGCGACAACCACATCTCACCTTCAATGCCATGAGCAAGTGCATAATTCTCTAAACGATCCGCTTGGAGGCGAGACATCGGAAAGAGGTCTGTCTTGATAAGATCGAGTAAAGCGCGCGTTTGAAAGGACGACGTCACCAACTTCAACGCATGTAAGATAAAAACAGCGATTGGATGATGATGGAGAGGTTTTCGTTCATCCATGAAATACGGCAAATTGGCTTCTTGTAAAACTTCATGGATGATGCCCGCATAGGAATCGAGTTTGGGAACCAAGATAACAAAATCATCAAAAGTATGTGTCTTGGCTTTGACTTTTGCTAGGATGTCCGCAACAACACCATACACTTCTGTCTTGCGAGAACGAGCAGAAGCAAGCATGATCGCCGATTGAGGTTGGCTTTTGGAAGGCATCAACGTATGACTTGACGAAAATAGATTCTCTTCGAGATGATTTAGCTGTTGCGCACGTTGAAAGCGATACTTTGTGACATGATCGATGAGATCAAATTGACGTTCTTGCTGTCTTGCCATGCGCTGTATACGGTCATACGTATCGATCGCCTGCATAAATATCGACGGTTCGCGATGAACATGCTGAGGTTGACGGAGTTCTTCCATCGGCGCTGATAGGGTGATCGTCAAAGCCTGGATCGGTGCCTGTAAAAAAGCTTCGATCACCTGTAATTCTTGTACGGTAAAACCAATAAAGCCATCGATATAGATCTGCGCATCACGCATGCTTGGCCATAATGAAAGACCATGCGCAAACTGCGGCAACAGATCATAAGGATCGAGATATCGTTCCTCGATTCGGCGACGATAAGCGGCATAGATTTTATGCATATCAGTGAGCTTTTGTTCCAGAAATGGATCAAAAGAACCTTCTGCTAACGCACTTTCTACCATGCTCGGTGTCATATTATATTGTTGGCATTCCTCTAACCACGACAAGACAGACAACAAAAAAGTAGGTGTCTGTTCTTGGCGGCGCAAGATCGTCAATTGATCTTCAACTTCACGATACGCCTGAATAAAAAAAGCATATTTACCCGCTTCCCGAATTCGCGCAAGCGGAGTCATCATCCCATCTTGATCATATTGCTCGGCAAGTCGGTGAAAAGGCAGTACGATTGCACGTACTGACGTGTGACGTGGCATTTTTTGCGTCAGCTTTTTTTCCATTTCATAAGCAGCTTGGTCCGGAACGATCAGATAAATCGGTGGGCCCAAAGGATCAGCCACGACCGACATAACGATCTGATCGATAATTTTTGTCGTTTTTCCCGTTCCAGCACGACCGATCAAGAGTTGGCAACGCATACCACATACCCCCCCTTTATGATCGTTTTGAGGTCACGATCGGATAACCATTGGCAAAGGAAACTGCAACATCACGATCATACAATGAAGTAAGCCATTGCGATGTTAAAACGTCAGCTTTCGCACCTTCGTTCCATACTTTTCCTGCTTTTACGAGTAACGCATGCGAGATTGAAGGTACGATTTCATTAGGATAATGTGTTACATACAACAAAATCGGTGCATCGGATGATTGAGCAACCGCCTCGATCGTGTCTAACAAATCTTCACGTGAGGGAAAATCCAATCCATTACAAGGTTCATCCAAAATCAACATTTTGGCTTGAGCCATTAAGGATCGTGCAAGAAGAACTTTTTGTTTTTCGCCATGCGATAACGCGCCAAAGCGTGTCGTCGCGATGTTCGTTGCTCCGACTCGATGTAATTGGTGCATCGCGAACTCTCGCTCTGCCTGTGTGATCGTATGGTACATCGCATGGGTAGCATGACGACCGCTTATCACGATGTTAAGCGCTTCTTCTGTGTTATCGAGACGTTGATCGAGGGCAGAACTAACAAAACCTATTTCTTTTCGCAATTCTCTCACATCGTACTTGCCTAACGTATGGCCAAGTACACGGATCGAACCTTGCGTGGGCCATAAATACCCCATAATCAATTGTAATAACGTGGTTTTGCCAGCGCCATTCGCACCTAAAATCGCATAATGATGGTGCTCATTATGCCAAGTGATATCTTGAAGAATCGCCTTACCTTGGCGCATAACCGTTACGTTTTGTAAATGGATCATTGTAAGTACGCTCACTTTAATTAGGATAGCATTCATTTTACCATATCTAGCTGAAACCTCACGAAACCGTCAAAGAAACCTTCGCATTCTTTCGGTATTAAGGGTAAAATGTAGAACAAACTGTAGTTTTGGAGTGATCTTCGTGTACGTATATCTTATCGCGCCACTGCTGTTAATGATCGCCGTCGTACTGGGCTGGGGACCTCGCCATATTCCTTTACGCGGGTACGGCATCATGAGTGTCGTCGTGGTCGCTTTAGCGATCATCGATTATTTTGTTGGTTATTTTCCTGCCATCACGTGGCCATTTCTCGTATTCATGCTCTTGTTCGTCCTCGCAGTCTGGGGCATACGCATGGTGTTAGAACGAATTGTCCCTATGCTCACGAAGAATCGACGATTATTGATTATCCTCCTCATCATTTTTGCCTTCATTCTTATGAGTGTATTTGGCTTTGGTGCGATTATCTTTGTCGCGATCGGGATCTGGTCGGCTTTCTCGGGTGCACGACGTCCACGCGGTCCGCGTCCCCTCAGCGAAGCGGGTGGTTGGTTATCGGGTATCGAAGGCTTTCGACGAAGTTTACAAAAACTCGGACCACTTACCGTACTTTTTGCTGGAACGACAGCCGCATTATTGCTATCTCTGATCATCTCAGGCTCTGCTGTCAATGTGACAGCTGCCTTTACGTACGGACCTCAAGTTGATCTCGTCCATGCAAAAGTTACGTCAACCTTACCGCCAATCAACGTCAATGATGTACCGATCGTCGAGAAAGACAGTGCAAGTCTTGTCTTATCCAACGCGATCGGATCACTAGGACCTCAGTTTCATGTCTCACAACGAAGTCTTTCGCTTGTGCGCTATCAAGGTCAATTGGTATGGACAGCACCGCTCGATTATAACAATGGCCTAATCTGGTTGACAAAACACTATTCACCCGGCTATATCTATACCTCTGCGAACAACCCTTCTTCCAAACCGGTGCTCGTTCTTAATCAGTCGTATATGATCACGCCAGAAGCTGGCTTTTCCTATAACTTGACCAGAGTCTTGTATCAACATTTTCCGACGAAAATCATCGGTACTTCTGATTGGGAGATCGATCCCAAAGGCAATGGCTACTGGGTGACTTCGCTTTATGAACCCGCACCCGGTCTTGCTGGTTTGGTTACTCGTGTTATCGTCGGATCTGCCCTTACCAATCCAACAACAGGTCAAGTCACCTATTATCCATTAGGACAACAGCCGACTTGGGTCAGTCAAATCGTCGGTCCTAACTTCGCGCAAAATGAAGCGCAACGCTTCGGATGGGATCGCTCTGGCTTTATCGCCGCAACATTCACGCATGCTAACACCACACAACCTGTTCATGCAACGCCATACAATGTCTTGTTAGGCAATGGCGGACTTGGATGGGAAATTCCTATGACATCACCAAATCCTGGTGATAATTCGTTATCGGGTATTATCCTCGTTGATGCCGAGACGAATAAAGTCACGTATACCGCCTTTACAGGGATGCAAAACGATCTCTCCATTTCGCAACGTATCGATGGTGCCACGATCAACAGTTCCTTACAATCAGGGCGCGCACTCCTATATAATGTCGCTGGAACACTCGCTTACATCGCACCTGTCGTCAACCAATCTGGAATCGTTCAACAAGTTGCGATTACCGATCCGAAAAACGTCGCACAACCAATCATTGCTGGCAATATCAGTGATGCTGTCGCAGGTTGGCAATCTTATCTTGCGGGCAACCCTGGCAATGGCGCGCCCTCAACCATAAAACCAAACCTGACGACAGGAATTGTCTCTCGCGTCGCAACACTGCTTGAATCAAGTGGTGCAAATAGCGCAGCCGTCAAAGAATACTGGCTGTTCTTAATCAACGGAAAGTCCTATCGTGCAAGCCTTTCTGTCGATCCTAATGTCGTACCTTTTGTACAAAAAGGCGATCATGTTACCGTTACTTGGTGGCCAAATGCTTCATCGCCGATCACCGTTCAATCGATCACCGATCAATCCCTGCAATAAGGTCTAGTCCTGTAGCACGAATACTCTGTAAGCCTTATCCTCTCGGATAAGGCTTTTTTTGTGTCAATGTATCAATTACAAATAAAAATTCATTAGATTTATGATTACAAAACCTATAAACCTGATAATTTATGTTATGCTTACGTCATAAGCTTAAAGGAGTTTTTGAATTGCTTAAGATTTCTTTATATAAATTTCACCGAGAAGAAGGATTTACCCTGTTGGAGTTGCTCGCTACCATCGTTGTTCTATCTTTGTTTGGCTATGTTCTTATCGCCATCATCGGTGGCATCGCACAACAGACTTCAGACACAGCACAAAAACAAGCCGCCTATATGATTGCCAATGCGCAAATAAATGCGCTTGCCAGTAATCCGCTTTCGTATCTTGCAAGTCATCCTTCACCCTTTACAACGATGTATGGCCATATCCTTTATACGATCACGCTGACGAATATTACAACTTCCGAACCAACATGGGCTAGTGGGATGATTGATGTCAACGTTGACGTCAGTTGGAATTACACATCTTTCGGACATCCTGCTCAAGGTGATGTCGTACTGACCGAGGCCTTTCCCTCATGACGCTTCATGAAGAACGCGGTCTTACCTTGATCGAATTATTGGGCGCTATCCTCATAAGTATCATTATCTTTTCTATTCTTTCATATTTTTTAACAATGATTATGCAAGCTTTCCAAACAACATTACCAAAAAATCTCATGAACAGTTCCATTGCGACAGCTCAACAAGCGCTCGTCAATGAATTTCAGAATTTAAAACCGACTACCCTCACTGTGACCAACAATACGCTTATAGCTCAAGATGTAAATAACAATACGGTTGACATTTTTGAACAAGGTCAGGCGATAATCATCCAAACAACCATCGCAACGACACACCAAACGCAAGATCAGACGATCACCAGCCCCACGATTACTTTTTCAGGGACGACGTTCGCAACTACGGATCACAGCACAGCGACGATCATGATCAAAGTTACTTCTCTTTTAAAACCTTCGTTGCCTTCGCAAAGTATGACAAGTACGCTTGTTGCAGGAGGAGGATTGGGATAATGCATAAAGAAGAAGGGTCTACCCTTTTAACCGTACTCTTTATCATGCTGATTACTTCAATTATGCTAGTTTCCATGTATAGTGCTACCTTTACCAATACTTCAACAGTCAATGCGACGATCAGTCATTCGCAAGCTTTAATGAACGCACGAAGTGGCCTCGAAATGACCTATCAGGACTTGAATAAAGCCTGGAACACGACATGGAATGGTGTAACAACGACAATCAGCCAAGGCGGATCCATCGCCTTAACTACAGCAGAAGCCACCTTATCCCAATTCGTCACCACAGAAACCGCACAGTTAACTACTGCAAATAGTGCATTCACCGTATCCGTTACTTCAGGTGCAAATGATCTTACTTCCGCTACTGAGTCCACAGGTCTCTATCAAGATTTCAATGTATCAGTAACAGGAATTTCCGGACAAAATACTGCTGTGCTCAACGATACGTTTGTTATATCCGGAACCATACCCGCTTTAAATTATGTCGCTTATACGCCTGGTAACCTCGTCATCGCTGGTAGCCCCTCCCTACAAGGCGATGTCTATGTTGGCAATAGTCTGTATCTAGATACGCATCCGTGGTTGGGCATTGTCAAAAATGACAGTAATCCTTCGAATACTGTTTCTTACGTTCAGCCTCTTGATCCGTCCTATGCTGTTGATCCTTATTCATTACAAAACTCATTACAATCCTATTATCTTCCCTCAATGATAACTAATTTTGAAAGAGAACCGTTATCTGATCTTGCTAACGGCAAGGTAAATCTACCAACAATTATAGGATCACTCAGTGTACACAATGCGATCGCGATTTTTAATGGTGTAACGAAAAGCAAATACTTCGGTGATGCCGGTGATCCTAATTTTTTAAACAACGCCAACCAACTTTTATATAATGGATCAAATCCGAATGTCATTTGGAACTCAACGTTGACTAGAACACCGTCATCATTAAGTTCATCGGTCAACGGCAATCCGACTTGGTTAAATTTCACTTCTTCTACTACAACAACGATTTCATCTCTGGTAAATGCAGCTTTTCAATCGGAAAGTTCATTACAAAAAGCTTCTTTTTATTATGATTCAAGAAGTGGATATTATATTGAATACGCTTCAAGTGTCAATGCAAATACAGCCATCGATTTATCTTCACAACTTTCGTCTGCAGAGAATACCATTTTTTCTCTCGCTGAAAATGATCGTCTCACACAAGTAGAATTCGATCCCTATAACAATATCTTGTGGTTACCAAAAGGCGGCCTTCAACAACCGCTTTATGTCCAAGGTGATCTTGTCGTGCCCTCCTATATTGATCAAAATGACTCAGTAACAAATATCGTTAATGATGGACAACCGATATATATTACAGGAAATTTTCTAATGAGAGGTGATATGGAGCCTGATGCCTCAGGAAATCAAGGAACAATCTATGTGGATGGTGAGTCAACACTTGCCAATATCCCCGCCGGCAATATTTCTAGACTCGAAGTTCTTTCTTTAGGCAATATTACTGCATTTACTTTAAGTACAATCATGGGCAGTTCCCCCTTTACTTTACATGCCTATCTCGTAAGTAACAGCAATATATTCATTTCTGGTATGATCGCAAATTTAGTAATTGACGGTGGCCTAAGTGCACAAAATATAATTTTATCATCTACGTTAGGGAATCAATTCTCATCAAAAGGAGGATTGATTCAATGGACAGATGGCAATTATCAGCGTCTTTCGATCATCTATAATAATTCGTACATCACACATCCTTTGACTGGTTCATCCATCATTGCGAATCTTCAGGTGCAACCGCTGCAACAACCAACATATCCGTAGTTAACATCAAAAACCCTCTCTTACAAGCGGCACTTACCGCTGTTCGAGAGGGTTTTTCATTTAACGATAAGATCGATTACTTCATCAGGTGACGCAGTACCATCTGCAAGATACCACCGTTACGGAAGTAGTCGATTTCGATTTGACTGTCAAGACGGACGGTCGCTTCAAACGTAAACTGACTTTGATCTGGTCGGGTAGCGACGATCGTTACGCGTTGTTGGGGATGAATCGACTCGTCAAGTCCTTCAATCGTAAAAGTTTCTTGACCTGTAACACCAACACTACGCCAACTGACATCGGCATCGAGTTGGATCGGCAATACGCCCATACCAACCAGATTACTACGATGAATACGCTCGAAACTTTCAGCAACCACCGCTTTTACGCCAAGGAGATACGTACCTTTAGCTGCCCAGTCGCGTGAACTTCCTGTGCCATATTCCTTACCAGCAAAGACGAAAGTTGGTTCTTTTTTCGCGACATACTGCATAGCCGCATCATAGATTGGCATCACTTCACCAGAATGCACATAGGTGGTTACACCACCTTCTGTTCCCGGCGCCATTTCATTACGAATACGAACATTCGCAAAGGTTCCACGCATCATCACTTCGTGATTTCCGCGACGTGATCCATAGGAATTAAAATCAGCTTTTTCCACACCATGCTCTTGCAAGTAAAGCCCAGCAGGACTTTTCGGATTGATCGACCCTGCAGGTGAGATATGATCGGTCGTGACCGAATCACCAAGAAGTGCGAGAACACGCGCATCTTGAACAGGCGCAATCGAAAGATCTGCGTGCTCGATACCTTCGAAAAAGGGTGGCTCTTGAATATACGTCGAAGTACGATCCCATTCATAAAGCTCGCCTTCAGGCGTCGGTAAAGCATTCCAGCGTTCATTGCCTTCAAACACATTTTGATACTTCGATTTGAATAACTCGGGTGTGACAAATTGACCGATCGCTTCTTCCACTTCTTGCGAAGTTGGCCAGATATCACGCAGATACACAGGATTGCCTGCTTGGTCATGCCCCAAAGGTTCTGTAGCCAGATCCAAATCAACCGTACCAGCGATCGCATAAGCGACAACCAGCGGTGGTGAAGCAAGGTAGTTCGCTTTGATCAGTTGATGAATGCGCCCTTCGAAGTTGCGGTTACCGCTAAGTACAGAAGTGGCAACCAGTTCATTTTCACGAATGGCGTCTTCGACTTCAGGAATAAGTGGACCACTATTCCCAATACATACGGTACAGCCGTAGCCGACAACATGGAAGCCGAGTTCAGCAAGATAAGGCATCGTACCCGATTTTTCAAGATATTCGGTAACAACACGCGAACCTGGTCCAAGGGTTGTTTTCACATGAGCAGCACGCTGTAAGCCACGTTCAACCGCTTTTTTAGCAAGCAGACCGGCAGCGAGCATAACGCTCGGATTGGAAGTGTTGGTACAACTCGTGATGGCAGCTATCCCTATGGAACCTGCCTTCATCGTGGACGAAAGCCCATTGGCCTGTTTCACGACAACTTCTTTGTTCTTTTGTTCTTCCGTTAAGCCAAAGCCACTTTCTTTGATCGGCAACGAAAGACTTTTGCGGAAGTTTTCTTTCATATCCGTTAATGCAACTTTATCTTGCGGACGTTTTGGACCAGCAAGACTTGGCACGACCGTAGAGAGATCGAGTTCAACCACATCGGAGTAGACAGGATCTGGCGTTTCATCTGTGCGGTAGATACCTTGTGCTTTCGCATACGCTTCAACGATCTTGACATGGTCTTCATCGCGACCCGTTGCACGCAGATAACGAAGCGTCTCTTCATCGACAGGGAAAAAGCCCATCGTCGCACCATATTCTGGCGCCATGTTGGCGATCGTAGCACGATCGGCCAAGGTGATATTGCTAAGGCCGGCGCCAAAAAACTCGACGAATTTACCGACAACACCTTTTTTGCGCAAGATATTAGTAACCGTCAAAGCGAGATCGGTCGCAGTAGCACCTTCAGGCAACTTGCCTGTCAAACGAAAACCGACCACTTGAGGAGTAACAAAATATAACGGCTGACCTAGCATGCCAGCTTCCGCTTCGATACCGCCAACACCCCAACCAAAAACGCCAAGGCCATTAACCATCGTCGTATGAGAGTCAGTACCGACGAGTGAATCGGGATAGGCAACCAAACCATTTTCTGACTCGTCAACTTGAACGACAGATGCTAAGTACTCGACATTGACCTGGTGAACAATACCTGTCGAAGGTGGCACGACGCGGAAATTCGAAAATGCTTTCGTCGCCCAATGTAAAAATTTATAACGTTCTTCATTACGCGCAAATTCAAGATCTTCATTTTGTTGCAAAGAAACATCTTCACCAAAATTGTCAACTTGTACGGAGTGGTCGATAACTAGATCCACAGGAACAAGCGGGTTGATTTTCTTCGGATCACCACCGAGGCGATGCATCGCAGCACGTAGGCTCGCGAGATCAACGACAACAGGAACTCCAGTAAAATCTTGTAATAGAATACGTGCTGGCATAAACGGAATTTCTTTCGTCTGATCAGGTGTTGGCGACCAGTTTGCCAGTTGTTTTACGTGTTCGTCCGTAATCACATACCCGTCCACTTTGCGAAGAACGTTCTCAAGAAGAATTTTGATCGAGAAAGGTAACTTGGAAACAGAAGCGATACCCGCCTCTTCAAGGGCAGCCAAACGATAATAGTTGATCGACTTGCCTGATACTTGGATTTGACTGCGTGCACCGAAAGCATCGGTAACTGCTGACATGAAATCAAGCCTCTCTTTCTAAAAAATAATAAATGCTACATATTTTCCGAAGCTCGTCCTCATCCTAATCCATATCGACCAATAGCATGGGGATTCACTGTCGATTATACCACATAAAGGCGGGTGCATTTAAGAAAAATGGATCAAGACACTAAGCATAAACAACCAACTCAAAATGACTACAAGAAGGATGAATCACTTTCCTTGCAAGAGGAATTGGATCGCATGATTGACGAAGGAGGCGGCGTATTTACCTTCGATGAACCGATCACAGATGAGCTAATCCATCAAACCAATCCAAAATCCGACTAAAGTCGCATTGGCAGTTGCAAGCCAACATGATAGGCTACTAGTAAAAGCTTGTCCCCTTCAGGAGGTTCTATCATGTTTGGTGATCTACTTCGCATTCTTGCAATGATCATTTTGCTCATCATCGCATTTGTCATCATCAGCGCGGTTATTACGGTTGTCTTTAAAATTGTCGTCGTCATTTTTCTTGCCGTTGCTGCCGTGTATCTATGGCGAAAAACGTTCAATTCCCGCCGTTAAAAGTACGGCGGGATTACTAGGCTACAGGTCTTTTATAATTTGCCAAGCTTCTTTAAGGCAAACGAAACAAGATGCTTAGCTCCTAGGTGAGCCGACGCAAAAACGGATCGCCATATTTTGACGAGAAAATTAACGGTCGGATCGGATTTAACTGCATACACAGGCACTTTAAGCACGGTATTGCCTTTTCCCACCACGATCTGTTCAAAACCAATCTGTTGCCCTGCTTTAATCGGCGCGGTTGTTGATGTTGTCGATACGACAACTTGCGGATTCCCCTCACCTTTCATCGTCGAAAGCAATACGTTCTGATGAGGCGCAATTTGAATCAGCTGGGTTGAACCATTTTTAACAAAGATGCTCTGCGTTAAAGGTACGTTTGCCTTTTGAAAAATCTGTTGATGAAACTGGTGAAATCCGTAATCGAGAAGCTCTTGCGTATCTTGAAAAACATTTTGAAAAGATGGTGCATCTAAAACGACGCTGATCAAACGCAAATTACCCCGTTTGGCTGTGCCGACAAAACAATATCCAGCTTGATTCGTCGAACCGGTCTTAAGACCATCTAACCCTTGATATTGCCCTAAAAGCTGATCATAGTTCGGACCGTATTGACCAGGATGGATATACATGCCTTTCATCGATGCATATTTAAGCACGATCGGATCTTTATTGATCAAATAGCGGGCAAGCTTCGCCATATCTTGAGCGTTCGTGTATTGCTTTGGATCTTGAAGTCCTGAAGCGTTCGTATAATGCGTGCCTGTTAAACCTAGGCTTTTCGCTTTTTGGTTCATCATAACGGCAAAGGCATTGGGGGAACCACCTAAAGCATCGCCCAATGCAACGGCAGCATCATCGGCAGAAACGATATACATATACTCGAACATTTTCCATAAAGGTATTTTTTCCGAAGGGTTAAGATAGGCAACGGACAGTCCGGGTGTTTGGGCTACCGTAAATGCATTTTGATCGACCGGAATAATCGAATTTAAGGTAAGTTGGTGATGATGAACAGCATCAAAAGCGATCAGACTCGTCATCATTTTAACCAACGAAGCTGGATAATGCCGAACTGTAATATTATGTGCATAGAGAATCTGCCCTGTATTCGCGTCGATTAATTCAGAAGCCATTCCAGATAGATTCAAATTTTTTGCATGTAAATCTGCCGTCATCGGCAAAGGCTTGATCGTTTGAACGATCGGTGCAGCTTTCGTGCTCGTATTGGCGAGTGCTATTGTTCCTCCGACGACGACAACGATGACCGCAGCCCCGATGCCAAGGGTCCGCTTAATTCTTCCCAAAATCATGTACCTCCCATTTCATCACAAAACAACGCGATCCGGTTGCCTTTGCCTTGATTATACACGATACTTGAAGCTGCAAGTGTTATCTTTCTAGGATTCACGCAAGAGGAGGAATATAACCTATGAAAGCTGTCTGGTTTGATCAACCTGGAGATCCTGCATGTCTAAAAATTATCGAACTCGAACAACCACCGATGATCGAAGGTGGCGTTCGTGTTGATATCTATGCAACCGCCATCAATCGAGCTGATTTGTTACAACGACGTGGCGCCTATCCACCGCCAAAAGGGGAAAGTGAAATTCTTGGCCTTGAAATGGCAGGAATCATAACACAAGTCGGTCGTGGCGTCACATCGCTTCAAGTCGGCGATCGAATCTGTGCACTACTTCCTGGAGGAGGCTATGCTGAGTCGGTCGTAGTCCCAGCTGCGATGGCAGCAAAAATTCCTGATTCCATGAGCTTTGAGCAAGCTGCAGCCATTCCTGAAGTATTTTATACCGCCTACTCCAATCTCATGTGGTTAGCTCACCTTACATCCGAAGATACCGTTTTAGTGCATGCCGGCGCAAGTGGTGTCGGCACAGCTGCCATACAGATCATCAAAGCCCTTGGTGCTACATGCTTTGTCACGGTAGGATCGGACAGAAAACGCGATGCTTGTCTTGCGCTAGGTGCCGACGAAGCCATTAATTATCATCAACAAGATTTTGCAGACGTCGTGTTAGCCAAAACTAATCAGACCGGGGCAAACATAATTCTCGATTTTATTGGTGCCCCTTATCTTGAGGCTAATCTCCGTGCTTTAGCGCTAGATGGTCGTTTGGTAATCATCGGTACGATGGGGGGATCGAAAACGCAAATCAATCTCGGTTCACTGCTTGCCAAACGTCAGCAGATCATCGGTACTGCCTTACGTAACCGCACCTTATCGGAGAAAATTCGATTGACACAAGAATTTTGGGCTTTTGCGACGCCTCGTTTCGAAGCAAAGACACTCTCACCAGTCGTCGATCGTGTTTTTGCTTTCAACGAAGTAGTACAAGCTCATGAATACATGGAGAAAAATCAAAACATCGGTAAAATCGTACTACGCGTTCGTTGATGACTTTCAATTCCTTGCGGATGGCGATCAAGTTATTGATGATCGCCATCAAAAATCCTCGTCTTCATCATCACGATGTGGGACAAATTCATAATGCCAGGAGAAATGTTCAATATCATCAACTATTTTTTCAATCAAACGTTTGGCATTCGTCATTTTGCCGATCCCGGCATTTTGTCCTGCAAAAAGTGACATCCACTGCGTATCTTCTTTCTGACTTGCTACTTGTCGAATTTCTTTGGTCAACGCGTGTTGAACGGGAAACGGAGGAAGATTATGCTCTACATGAGCTAATTCTTCGGTAAATCGATTGCGTATCGTTCTTGCCGGTTTCCCGGAAAATACGCTGGTTATGATCGTACTATCATCGCTGCTCGCATAGACAGCTTGTTGATAACTTTTTGAAGCAGCACTTTCTTTGGTCGTGATAAATGCCGTTCCCATCTGTACGCCCCTTGCGCCAAGCGCCATCGCCGCAACAACACCACGTGCGTCCATAATACCGCCAGCAGCGATGATCGGTATAACGACCGTATCTGTTATCTGCGGCAGTAAACTAAACGTACCAATCATCGGATATTCATGATGCTCTTCGACAAGAAACGAGGCACGATGTCCGCCAGCCTCAAACCCTTGGGCGACAAGCATGTGACAACCTGCCGTTTCCCACAGTAATCCCTCTTTCACCGATGTTGCTGTACCAATGACGATGATCCCTTCATCGCGTAGTCGATCAATCATATCCTCCGTGGGAATACCAAACGTAAAACTCACCACAGGAACTTTGAGCGCAATAATAAGTTCGATTTTCTCATCAAGAGATTGATCGCGATAGACGAGATTATCGACTCGTTCAATGCCAAGTTCTTTTTTTATGGGAGCGAGATACTTTTCCACCTGATTGAGTTGCTCAGAGAACACCATCGTAGGAGAAAGTACGAATAAATTAACAGAAAAAGGCTTATTGGTATGTTGTTTCACATAGTGAATCTCAGCTTCCAATTCTAAAGTTGTCAAATAACCTCCAGCAATTGTACCTAATCCCCCTGCTTCGGAAACGGCAACCACCATTTCTTTTGTCGAGACACCAGCCATGCCAGCTTGAATAATGGGATATTCTGTTTTAAGATAAAAAGTGATTTCTGTATCTTTCCATGTTGACATTATAGATCCTTCCATTTCTCTGCATCATACGTCAATTGCTCACACCTATAAACCGTCCAAAATGAGGATTTCAAAACAGTCTTCAAGTGCTATGATGATATTTGTCAAGCACAGTATAAAAATTTAACATCGCTTCAGGAGGAACGCTTGTGTTCGACACAGATTCAACGGTTACCTTAGAGTTAACTCGCCCAAAGCGTACAAAAACTAAAAAATGGATCATGATTGGCGCAGCGATTGGTCCTGGTATCATGGTGATGCTCGCCGATACAGATGCTGGCAGTGTTATCACCGCTGCACAGTCAGGTGCTGTTTATGGATACCGTCTTATCTTACCACAAATCTTATTGATACCCATTCTTTACTTCGTTCAAGAAATCACGATTCGCCTTGGCATCATTACGCGCAAAGGTCATGGCGAGTTGATTCGAGAACATTTCGGTGTCGGATTTGCGATGATTTCGGTGATTACGCTCTTTCTTGCTGCGATCGGCGCCCTCGTTACTGAATTTTCAGGGATTGCTGGTGTCGGCGAATTATTTGGTCTACCGCCGAGTTTGACCGTATCCATGGCGACATTATTGCTGATTATTATCGGTCTGTCAGGAAGCTATCGTCGTGTCGAGCGCATCGGTGTCGCCATTGGGCTACTTGAATTACTCTTTATCCCGGCTGCTTTTTTATCTCATCCGCATCCACTTGACATGCTAACGAGTTTTCAATCCCAGCCGCTTGCTGACACGCATTACCTTTATTTACTTGCCGCCAATATAGGTGCTGTCATCATGCCCTGGATGATTTTTTATCAACAAGGGGCTGTGATTGATAAGGGATTGCGCAAACGCAATTTAAAAGCATCAAGACTCGATACGCTGATTGGTTCGTTTGCGACACAGATCATCATGATCGCCGTGATCATCACCGTCGCCGCAACGATTGGTCAAGACGGTTGGCACCATCCCTTAGCTTCAATCGCTCAGATCTTTCACGCACTTACGCCTATCCTCGGTTCTACCGTTGCTCGCTATATCTTTGGTCTTGGCTTTCTTGGGGCAAGCTTTGTCGCTGCTCTCGTCGTATCCCTTGCCGGTGCTTGGGGTATTGGCGAAGCCTTCGGATTCCAGCACAGTCTAAATTGTAAATTCAAAGATGCCAAACTCTTTTATCTTGCTTATACGGTTTCCCATGTCGGCGGTGCTTTGCTGGTGATTTCGAGTGTGAATTTAATACGCTTGACGATCGATGTCGAAGTGATGAACGCGATCTTGTTGCCTGTCGTTCTAGGTTTTCTACTCGCTTTAGAAGCAAAAGCGTTGCCGAAACCCTGGCGAATGAAAGGTTTTTACAAGTATGGCGTATGGACATTATCGAGTATCGTCATGGTATTTGGCATTTATATGGGCATCGTTGCTATCGCCTAGTTTGTTTGTTAACTACTTTGTTTGTTGAGATCGATGCGCATTTTATCGGCGATCATTGCGATAAATTCTGAATTCGTCGGTTTTGATTTACTGACGTTCACCGTGAAACCAAACATATGACTAATCGTATCGGCGTTACCACGGCTCCATGCCACTTCGATGGCATGACGTATCGCTCTTTCGACACGCGATGGCGTCGTTTGAAATTTAGTCGCGATCTCAGGGTATAGCGTCTTCGTGATCGACCCGAGCAACTCGACATCTTCATACACGAGAATAATCGCCTCACGTAAGTATTGGTACCCTTTGATATGCGCTGGAATGCCGATCTCATGAATAAACGTCGTGATCTTTTGTTGTGCTTGTTTGCCACGAACCGCGAGAACCGAGGGAGATTGCATCGTGACAGGTAGAGTTGCTATCGTACCTTGGTGTCTTATCGAATTCGTCGTATCGGCAAATGGATATGAACTGGCAACATCGCGAATTCGTCCGATTAAGACATCAAGATCAAATGGCTTAAGAACATAATACAAAGCACCTAGATCAAGCGCTTTTCTTGTGATCACGTCTTGACCAAAAGCCGTAAGCATAATCGTTTTGGGATGATGATCAAGCGATACCATTCTTTCTAAGACGCCGATTCCATCGAGAACAGGCATAATGATGTCTAAGATTAACACATCCGGTTCAAATTGCTCGACAAATTGCAAAGCATCTTGACCATGATGTGCAACAGCAACCACATCCATATCTTCTTGATCGTTGATATACTCCCTCAATAATTCTGCAAACTCACGATTGTCATCTGCGATGACCACACGAATCGATTCCAATACACAGCCTCCTCTTTCTAACTCCTCGCTTTAAACTTCGACATGCGTTTTGAGTATCCTTGTTCTTAACTTGAAAAACTTTCCGCGTTATTTTGACAAACTTCTTGCCTTTTCGACAATATACTTTCGACAAAAAAAGCAAATAGCCCTATGCGGCTATTTGCTTTGAAGACCTTGCACTTGCGATACCATCCATTTCGCATAGATCGCATATCCCTCAAGCGGATTGTTTAAAAACACATGCGTAACGGCACCGACAAGTTTTCCGCCTTGAACGATGGGGCTCCCCGACATGCCTTGTAAAATTCCTCCCGATTCTCGAATCAGCGTAGGATCGACAACGCGAATAAGCATCCCCTTACCTTGCGCGTGATCTTGAGCAAATACGCGTTCAATACGGACTGCGAAAGGTTGAACAACCTGACCATGCAAAACAGTATACAGTTGAGCCTGCCCAGGATGAATTTGGCTAATATCGGCGACAGGAGCAAGCATTCGATTTTGTGGTGGCAAAATCCGCGATGACAGTTTCCCATATATCCCAAATGATGAATTGCGATCAATCGTTCCTTCACCGAGAATCTTACGACCGACTATGCTTTGCTTCGCACCTGGATGACCTTCTCTCGCTCGATCAATCGCTATGACAAACGCATCACGAATCTTGCCTTGTCGATTCAATGTGCCTTGTGAATCTTCATCAAGAATGCGATGTCCAAGTGCTCCATAACGAAAAGTTATGGGGTCAATAAACGTCAACGTGCCAACACCACTCGTTGCATCGCGTAAATAAAGACCTATGCGATACTCTTTGGCGATTTCATCATAAGCAGGCGTCAATAGCACTTGTTTCTTTTTATTTTCATGCATGACCACGACATGAATCGACTTTCTTTCTTGTCCGCGTATCTTCACGGTGCGAGAAACATCATCCGTCATGATCAGCGGCTGACTGTCAAAGGCAAGTAATTCATCACCAATAGCGATACCTGCTTTTTCGCCAGGACAAAAAAGCAAACCGTGTTGACGAATGAAATAATAGCCGACGACTTTCATTCCACTTGTCTTAAGCGATATACCGATCATCTGCCCGCCAAGAATAACTTCTTTTCCTTGCGAAGTACGTGCCGGTAAGGCGAAAAGCAATAGAAAAAAACACATCAGAACGATACGAAATCTTTTCACCATCGCTTCTCCCTCCATGCGCTCACGTTGGTGGTACTATCGTACCCGCAAGGCATGAAACGCATGTTGATCAAAGGTTACCTCGCATGGTCAATTCACGACAGGGTGACTTCGCACAAGTAACATTTCCTTAGCATTGGCAAGTGCCTGTTCGCTGACCGCCTCGCCGTGAATCATTCGCGCTAGTTCACGAACGCGCGCCTCTTCATCAAGCGATGTTACGATCGTTTTTGTACGATTATCCTCCACGATTTTTTCGATAAAAAGATGGTGCGAAGCAAAACTCGCCATTTGCGGTAAATGCGTAACACACAATAACTGAACATTTTTTGCGATATCAGCCATCACGTGTGCGACCGCCTGCGCAGCACGACCAGAAATCCCCGTATCGATCTCATCAAAAATCAAAGTCGGCACGACAGAATCACCAGCTAAAATCGTGGCAAAAGCTAACATAATACGTGATAATTCACCACCAGAAGCGATCTTCGCTAATGGTTTTACTTTTTCCCCTGGATTCGCACTCAATAAAATTTCAAAATCATCGACGCCATCTCGACGAAATGTCGTTTTCTGAAATTGCATCGCAAGCGTTACGTGAGGCATCATCAATCGATCAAATACAGCAAGCAGTGCCTTTTCAATTTGCATAGCCATTGCCTGACGAACTTCGGACAATTGATTCGCAAGCGAAGTAACTTCCTCTTCAAGTTGCTTCACAACTTCTTGTTTGTTCGTAAGCCATTCATCATGATGCAATAATTCGTCAATTTCTTGCGCAGCTTTTTGTTCGTAGGATAATACTTCGTCGATCGTCGCACCATATTTACGGTACAAACGCTCAAGTAAAGCGAGTCGGTCTTCAACTTTCTCCAATTTTAAAGGATCATAGTCGACCTCGTCACGATAATGACTCACAAAAAGCGTTGCTTCTTGCAAGTTAACTCTCGCCGTCTCAAGTAATTCACTGAGCGTGCTCAAGGATGGATCATCCGACTCGACATTTTTTACTTGCGTTTCTATGGTGTATAACAAAGCATTGATCGACGAACGGCCCGCGCCTTCTTCAAGCGTCACATAGACTTGGTCGACTGCCGATCGCAATCTCTCTGCATTTTGATAGCGGCTTCGAAGCACGCGCAGACGTTCCTCTTCACCAGTTTTCAGTTTTGCTTGACGAATTTCCTGTAATTGATAGGTTAATTCATCGATACGTCTTGCTCGCGTTGTCTCATTTTGCAAAGCGCGAGCAAGTTCTTGCTTCGCCCCTTGATAGCGTTGATACGTCGATTGATACGCTGTCTTAATCGGATCGATCTCTTTGGCACCATATCGATCAAGAAGATGCAGATGTTCTTCTTTTTTTTGCAATACAATGGAATCATTTTGCCCGTACTGATGGATTAGATAACGGCCAATTTCTCGCAAAAGTTGATTCGTTACGAGACGGCCATTGATGCGAGCGATCGTTTTGCCCGTCACAGACACTTCGCGATACAGGACAAGTTGATCGTCTTCAAGAAAAATACCATGCTCTTCACAAAAATCGGAAAGCGCATGACGTGTTTGTTGGGAGAGTTCAAACATGCCTTCTACGGTTGCACTCGGAGCACCTTGCCGAACGAGATCAGAACTGGCGCGCACACCCAATAATAAACCAACAGCATCCAAAAGAATGGATTTCCCTGCACCAGTCTCCCCCGTCAGGCACGTGAAGTCTTCTTCCAATTGCAAATCCAGCGATTCAATTAGCGCTAAATGGCGAATTTGCAAAGCGCGAAGCAATGCGATCGCCTCCTTAACTTCATTTATAACAAACCTTTGATTTTATCGACAATACGCGCTGAAGCATCCCTCGATCGACAAATGAGTAAAATGGTATCATCACCCGCAACGGTACCAAGGACATCCGACCAATCTAAACCATCAAATAAGATGGCAACAGCATGCGCATTGCCGGGCATCGTGCGCATAACGACGAGGTTCTCCGCATAATCAACAGCAACGAAAGCGTCATTTAACAATCTTTGTAGTTTTACTTCAGGTAGTATCGTACTCGGTTCTGTGGGTAACGTATATTTATAACGACCATCTGATGTCGGCGTTTTCATCAAGTGCATTTCTTTGATATCGCGCGAAATCGTCGCTTGCGTGACGGAAAAACCAGCGATGCGGAGCGCTTCCACTAACTCCTCTTGTGTCTCAATCACTTCTTTTGAAATGATCTCTCTTATTTTAAGCATTCGTTGACCTTTCATTCGCCTAACTCTCCCTGTAATTTGTTGCGTAATATACCAAAGAAACTTCTTTCTTGCCATCTCACCAAGATCGTATCATAACTCGCCCGAGAAACGCGAACTTCATCACCATC
>JABEUY010000062.1 GCA_013044175.1 Bacilli bacterium | reverse complement strand
GGTTCCGCTCGATGATCTTTTTATCGATGTCGGTATGCCTGAAGCGTTGGTCAAGGAAAATATCAGCCTTGGTGATCGTGTGACATTACATCGACAAGCCCAAGAGCTTTTGCACGATCGTATCGCAGGCAAAGCAATGGATAATCGCGCTTCGATCGCGGCGATGCGCGTCTGTTTGGAAGAATTACAACAACGCGAAACGATGGTTGACGTGTATGGTGTCGGTACGATTTCAGAAGAAATCGGGAGTCTTGGCGCGCAAATGAGCGCCTATTCGATTCATCCCGACATCGCCGTAGCGATCGATGTCTGTCACGGAGAGACACCTGGCGTAGCGAGTGATTTGGTGCAAAAACTCGGTGGTGGACCTGTGATCGCGTTAGGCCCTAATATTCATCCTAAACTGTATCAACGATTTAAAGAACTGGCGAAAAATCTTGCGATGGATGTGCAATTGGAATTGACGCAAGCGGTGACGTCGACAGATGCTGATCCTGTCCAAGTAGTAAAAGAAGGGATTCCGACAGCCTTGTTATCGATCCCTCTTCGTTACATGCATACTTGCGTGGAAATGCTCGATTTTCAAGATGTCGAACAGGTCGGCAAATTATTAGCGCACTTTATCGCTTCGATCGATGAAAAGTTTGTGGAGGGGTTGTCATGTTACTTAAACGATTGACCGAAGCGGTCGGCCCTTCCGGTTTTGAAGGACCCATACGGCAGCTTATCTATGAAGAAGTAAAACCATTTGCACAAAAAATCTACACCGATACGCTTGGTTCGCTTTTTGTCGAAACGAATCCCGAAGCAAAAGGTCCTAAAATTATGCTCGCCGCCCATATGGACGAAGTGAGTTTGATGGTCGTCGGAGTGGAAGAATCGGGCTTATTGCGGTTTCGTCCGATCGGTGGCGTCGATTTGCGCATCCTTGTCGCCAAAATGGTGCGAGTCGGTCAAAAGGGTTTGATCGGCGTGATTGGTTCTAAAGCGGTTCATCTTCAAAAACCAGAAGAACGGCAACAACCGCTCGCTTTAGACCAATTATTTATCGATATTGGCGCAACATCGAAAGAAGATGCCTTGGAACATGTTGAACTTGGCGATATTGCGGTATTTGCTACGGAATTTGCGACTTTTGGGGAACGTTGTGCAAAAGCCAAATCGTTCGATGACCGCGTTGGTTGCTCCGTATTGGTTGAGACGATTAAGAAAAATTTTGATCTGAATCTCGTGTTTGCCTTTACGGTGCAAGAAGAGATCGGTTTGCGCGGAGCGACACCGGCAGCTTTTCGCGTTTCACCCGATTACGCTATCGTGATTGAAGGGACGGTATGTTCCGATGTCGCGGGAACGCCCGAACAGTTTCACGCGACGCAAGTTGGACATGGTCCGGCGCTTTCGGTTGTCGATGCTAAAACGATCGCTCATCGCGGATTTCTCGACCATATCCGTCAGGTTGCAAAGCAAAACGATATCACGTATCAACTGCGTCGCACGATCGGCGGTTCCAATGATATCGGCGCGATTCATCTTACCAAAGAAGGAATTATCGGGGCTGCGATTTCCGTGCCGACGCGCTATATCCATGCACCGTCGCAGGTGATCAGTATGGATGACTATGAAGGCGCCATCGCACTGGTTGAAGCTGTACTTCGCCGTTTTGAACAAGGAGGATTTATCGGATGATCAACGAATGGCTTACTTTATTAACAAACGTCGCAGCGCCGACAGGTGACGAAAGAAAACGCGCGAAAGTGATCGAAGATCAGGTCAAACAATTTGTCGATGAAGTTCATTACGATGCGTTAGGTAATCTGTATGCGGTAAAGCACGCGAAAAACAAAAACAGTGACCACGAAACGATCGTTGTAAGTGCCCACCTCGATGAACCAGCTTGTACGATCGTCGATATCGATGAAGCAGGTTTTTTGCGTGTGGAAGGTATTGGTCAGCAAGATCCCATTGCTTGGATCGGTCGACGCGTGCGCATCAGTAAGACCGGACAAATTGGCATCATCGATGTCGAAGAACAGGTTGATTGGCAGGATATCACCTTTGGTAAATTGTATATCGATCTTGCGGCGCGAGACCAAGAACATGCGAAGTCGCTCGCTTCGATCGGGGATTTTGTTTCCTTAGTCGGCGAGTTTGATGAAGAGCATGACGATGTGTATCTTGGCACACATCTCGATAGCGTCTTACCGTGTGCACTTTTACTGGAAGTCTTAAAAACGCCTGTGTCTGATAAAAAAGTCATCGCAGTATTCACAGTACAACATCGTGTTCGTTCACGCGGTGCGAAAGTCGCCGGTTATCAAGTGGAAGCAGATCTGATCCTGACACTTGGTTTAACGCCTACTGGTGATACGCCAGGTGCAAAACGCAGTGCGATAAAATTAGGCGCAGGACCTGCCATCAAAGCGCTTGATGGGTCTATGGTCGTGTCTGATCGTGTGCGCGACCGCCTTATGGAAGCTTTCTCACGCGCGGGTGTCACGTCTCAAATTGAAGTGGCTCCGAAAGTCATGTCCGATACCGGTGCTTTTTTTCTGACTAAAGCGGGAACACCAGCAGGGGGACTTAGCCTTCCTGTTCGCCATGCCAAACAACAGATGCAAATCGCCGCCAAAGCGGATGTCGAAGCACTTCGAAATGTCCTTATCGCGTTAATTAAGTAGCGCAATTGAGCGGTTTATGTGTATACTAGGGCAAAAATCAAGAGAGAGAATAGGAGTGGCGTCATGCTGCGATATCTGACTGCCGGTGAGTCGCATGGTCCTTCGTTGACGGCGATCATCGAAGGTCTACCTGCGAATATGCCGATTGTAATCGATGAAGTGAACCATCAGCTATGGCGTCGTCAGCAAGGTCATGGTCGTGGTTTTCGCATGAAAATCGAAACGGATACGATTGAAGTTCTTTCCGGTGTCCGTTTTCAAAAGACGATGGGTACACCGATTGCCTTTCTAATTCGCAACCGCGATTATAAAAACTGGGTTGCTCGCATGGATCCGCAAGGTGTTAAGACTCAAGAAGTGCCACTCGTTACAAAGCCGAGACCAGGTCATGCCGACTTACCCGGTTACTTAAAGTATGATTTGGAAGATGTCCGAGACGTACTGGAACGGGCGAGTGCGCGCAATACCGCAACGCTCGTTGCTGTTGGCGCGATCGCAAGACAATTATTAGAAGCTTTCGGTATAAAACTATTGTCCCATGTCGTTTCGATCGGTTCCGTTTCGATCGAGCGTGAAACGCTTCATCCCTTAGCGCTCGATGAGATAGCTACTAAAGCCGAAGCGTCGTCCGTACGCTGCGCTGATCCAGTGGCAGAGCAGGGAATGGTCGCTGCGATCGATGCTGCTAAAGAAGCGGGTGATACGGTAGGTGGCGTCTTTGAAGTGATCGCAACCGGTCTTCCTGTTGGCTTAGGTAGTTATGCGATGCCCGACCTTCGACTCGATGCGCGATTAGCTGGCGCGTTAATGGGCATTCAAGCGATCAAAGGGGTAGAGATCGGCCTTGGGTTTGAGGCTGCTCGATTACCAGGATCAAAAGTTCACGATGCGATTTATCATGATGAGGAAAAAGGTTATTATCGTGCGACCAATGGAGCAGGCGGTGTGGAAGGTGGTATCTCCAACGGATCGCCGCTCGTCGTTCGCGCGGCGATGAAGCCGATTCCAACACTGTATAAACCCCTGCCAAGTGTTGATGTCGTTTCGCGAGAACCGTTTGTGGCGGCAATCGAACGTTCTGATGCTTGTGCCGTACCTGCAGCTTCTGTAGTCGGCGAAAATGTCGCAGCTTATGTGATCGCTCAAGCTTTTCTCGATAAATTTGGCGGTGATTCGATGGAAGAGATCCGTCGCAATTACGATGCCTATCTGGCGCGCGTTAAGGAGCGATCTTAACATGCCAGTTTTGCATCAAGAAACGATCGTCGCTGCAAAAGCGACGTATGAATTGATCATCGGATCCGATTTGCTTTCGCAAGCGCAAAAGTATCTGCAACTGATTTTGCCAAAGCAGACGTCGATCATGATCGTCTACGATGAGCGTCTTATGCAATATGGGTATGAACAGTCACTGCGTACTGCGTTACAAACCACGTATGACCATGTGTTTATGATCGCTGTCCCCTCGGGCGAATCCTCGAAGTCAATTGAGCAGGCGATGCGCATTTACGAGTATAGTGTTGCTTGTGGTTTGGATCGTCAATCGGCATTTATTGCACTAGGCGGCGGTGTCATCGGGGATTTGACCGGATTTGTTGCAGCAACCTATATGCGTGGCGTTCAATTTATTCAAGTACCGACTACGTTGTTAGCGCATGATTCGAGCATCGGAGGAAAAGTGGCGATCGATTTGCCATCCGGGAAAAATCTCGTCGGTGCTTTTCATCCACCTGCGCTCGTGTTATACGATGTACACACACTTTCTACTTTGCCTCTTCGTGAAATATCGTCAGGCCTTGCCGAAGCGATTAAGCATGGCATTATCCGTGAACCGTCTTTGCTCACGTATATTAAAGAACATGCTGAATTGTTGCTTCGTGGCGATGAGACTTGTCTTTCTCGTTTGTTAGATCAATCTTGTCGTGTCAAAGCGCAAGTCGTTCAAGTGGATGAGAAGGAACATGGCCTTCGCGCGATTCTGAATTTTGGCCATACGATCGGCCATGCGATCGAAATTGCTGCGAACGAACGATTAACGCACGGCGAGGCGGTAGCGATCGGGATGGTGCTGGAAACCGATCTGGCGTTGCATCTGGGATTATGTCAATCTGAGGTGCGTGATGCCCTGGTGGCTACTTTGACATTATGTCAACTCCCCACATCCATGCATACCGTTATGGATGAATTACCTCAAATTGCATCGTTGATCGAATTGATGCGTCACGATAAAAAAGCACAAAATCGGAGCCTTTCTTTTGTTTTACCGACGAGAATCGGTGACGTTACCATCGAAAAAGCGGTGGATGAGACTGCCGTCACGGCTATTTTGCATAAAGAAATCTTCGCTTGATTCTTTTGTGTATTGCTACTACAATAGACATAGTTTATATGCGCGCGTTGAAGGGTAGCCTTCGACGGCGATGGGTAGACAGAAGGCGTAAGCCTTAGTGAGCGTGAGCTGAGCAGAGCATAGTGAGAATTGACGGGTACGTGTTGTTGTGACAACCTTACCTCCGTTGTATATTTTCTGCGATGTTCACGAACTAAGGGAAACCTTAGTTCTTTTTTTACATGCACGCGACCATACGAATGGAGGTACTTCAGATGAAAGAGTTCTTGGTAACCTTGGCAAACGGTCAAGATTTGACGGAAACGATGGCGCAAGAAGCGATGCATCAGATGATGAGCGGGCAAGCCAGTGCTGTGCATATGGCTTCGTATCTCAGCTTATTACACGCGAAAGGGGAGACGGTGGAGGAACTGCTCGGAAGCGTTCGTGCTATGCGTGATCATGCAGTAGCTTTCCCGTCATACACGGTTGATGCGATCGATACATGCGGAACGGGTGGGGATCATTCGGGTACGTTTAATATCTCGACGGCAGCGTCTTTCGTGTTAGCTGCAGGCGGACAGCATGTCGTCAAACATGGTAATCGCGCTTCATCAAGTCAGACAGGAAGTGCTGATGTCTTGCAAGCGTTAGATATCCCTCTTGACCTAGAACCAGAAATGGCAAAAGTGGCACTTGAAGAGACAGGTTTTTGCTTCTTATTTGCGCAAGCGTATCATCCTGCGATGAAACACGTAGGACCGATTCGTAAAGAGCTCGGCTTTCGTACGATGTTTAATGTGCTAGGACCGTTAACCAATCCAGCGCGACCACGCGTACAAGTACTCGGTACGCCAAGCCTTTCGATCGCTAAGAAAATGGCATACGTGCTAAGTAAACTCAATATGGAACATGCACTTGTACTCCACGCTGCTGATGGTCTTGATGAACTTTCGACCGCCGCGCCAACGTACATCTTTGAAGTGCTTGGTGATCGCGTTGAATCGTATACGTTAACGCCACACGATTTCGGGTTGCCTTTTCATGATCTTGCTACGATCCAAGGTGGTCATGCGGCTCATAATGCGGAGATTTTGCGTCGTGTGTTTGCCGGAGAAAAAGGAGCAATGCGTGATGTCGTGGTCATGAATGCAGCCGCTGGGTTTTATGCGACGGGCGCTGTAAGCTCTTTTTTACAAGGTGCGCGTCGGGCTGAGCAATTGATCGATCAAGGTCTTGTGCAACAAAAACTGCACGAAGTCAGTAGCTTTCGGCGTCGTGCGATGGAAGGAATGTTAGCGTGACGATTTTAGAAGACATCATCGCAACGAAGCGCAAAGAAGTAGCAATTTTACGCGAGAAATGGTCGTTTGAGGATTTGAATCGTCTTGTTCAACAACAGGGCAAACCGCGAGCTTTCGCTGCGGCGTTACAGCATCAAGAACCTGTCGCCTTGATTGCGGAAATCAAAAAGGCATCACCTTCAAAAGGCATCATTCAACCGGATTTTCAACCATTGAAACAAGCCAAAGCGTATGAAGATGGCGGAGCACACGCCCTTTCCATTTTGACGGATGAAACGTATTTTCAAGGTTCTTGCGAAATCTTACGACAAGTTCGTTCCGTGACAGAGCTTCCGATTTTGCGTAAAGATTTTATCATCGATCCATGGCAAGTGTATGAGGCGAGAATTATTGGCGCTGACGCCATCTTGTTGATCGTCGCTGCGTTATCCGATCAAGCACTGCGTGACCTGTACCAACTTGCACGATCTTTGTCCCTTGACGTGCTCATCGAGGTGCATAACGAAGAGGAGTATGAACGCGTCGTCGATTTATCTTCTGCGTTGATCGGCATTAACAATCGTGATTTGCACACCTTCTCGGTCGATCTGGAGCAGACGCGTCACGTGGCTACGCGCGTTTCTGAGCGATCTTTACTCGTCAGTGAAAGTGGGATTGCGACGCATGCTGATGTGCAGTTTGTGAAAGAAGCTGGCGCGAAAGCGATTTTAGTTGGTGAGACGCTCATGCGACAAGGTCTTGATCAAGTGGGTTTTACGATGGCACAACTGTTGGGGCATATTGCATGACGCCGATCACGAAATTATGCGGTATGATGCAAGAACGCGATGTGATCGCCGCGCGCGATGTATCGGCCGATTACATCGGTTTTGTCTTAGCCAAAAGTCGTCGTCAAGTCACCCCAGAACAAGTCGAAACATGGCGTCAAGCTGTTCCGGATGCGCCAAAGCCTGTGCTTGTCCTCGTCGATGAAGATGAGGAAACGATCGTCTCTCTTTGCCAACAGACTGGCGTTAACCATGTACAGTTATGTGGTGAGGAAACACCAGCGCTTTGTAATACACTACGCGTTCGCCATCACCTTACTGTTTGGAAAGCGTGGGGTGTGTACGGCGACGAGCGTGATCGAGAGATCATGACGTACGCGGAGTCCGTCGATGCGATCTTACTCGATAAAAAAGCACCAGGGCAAGCAGGCGGAACAGGCAAGCCTTTTTCTTGGGATGCGATCGGTTCGATCAAAGCCTATTGTCCGACGCTCCCCTTGATCGTAGCGGGAGGATTAACGCCTGAAAATGTCGCCACGTTACTGCAATCTATCGAAGTGGATGGGGTAGACGTCTCTTCGGGTATTGAGACGAATGGTCAAAAAGATAGCGTTAAAATCGCACGATTTGTCGATGAAGTGAGGAGAGCGACGTATGATCAGTCAAGTACCTGATGAACTTGGCCGCTTTGGCGGTTTTGGTGGTAAGTATGTGCCAGAGACACTGATGTCAGCACTGACACAACTCGAAAAAGATTATGAACATTTTTCCCGTGATCCGCAGTTTCAACAACAACTCGCGCATTACCTTACGCATTATCTCGGACGCAAAACACCACTTTACTATGCCGAACATTTAACCGAGACGCTGGGTGGTGCGAAAATTTACCTGAAGCGAGAAGATTTAAACCATACTGGCGCTCATAAAATGAACAACACGATCGGGCAAGGTTTGCTCGCGAAAATGACAGGAAAAAAACGCGTGATCGCCGAGACGGGAGCAGG
>JABEUY010000061.1 GCA_013044175.1 Bacilli bacterium | reverse complement strand
TGACGCGTGATACGGTCATCGCAGACACATGTGCTTTTCTGGCGACATCGGCAATGGTGATCATATATACCCGACCTTTTGTGTTTATATAGTTTCTCAGTCCATCATATCATAATGTAAGAGTTCCCCAAGGACATTTATACGCAAAAAAAAAAGGCTTATCCGCAAGAAAGACGGTAAGCCTTATACGATCTAACCGACGACACCCATGCGATCGATACTAAGCGTTCGTAATTTTGTGACGGTATCATCTCCTTCGGTGACGATTTTAGTCGCTAAAGCAAATGCGTTGACTAGGTCATCCCGTTCCTTTTTAGCGACGTCAGCTTGCGATTTATACCAGATAACACTTGCACGGAGTTGCTCGACTTCATGGAGAAGTTCATGGACACATGTGATAAGCTGGTCGTGCTTAGTGGCAGTGCGTTGTAAAAATTCAATGGCAGATTGAAAATCTTTGTTTTCCTGTTGGAGATTGATCTTATGTGTATCGCGTTGTTTGGCAACAGTTAAACCACGTTTGATACGTTCGTGTTCAATGCGCGTTTGATGACGGATCAGAAGGCGCATCCAACGAAGTGTCGTTGCTTTTTCACTGCGTTGTAAAGATCTTGCAAGTTGTTTTTTGGCGATGACAGCGTAATGGCCTTTGAGTTCTTTCACCTCATACATCATATTCAGTAAGCATTCATCTTCTTCTGCTGTCCATACTTTCCCCAATAAGTTTCCTGATTTAGGCATTTATCTCACCTGCCGTTTCTCTTCATGACCACCATGGGATCAGTATGGGAAAAATGTTTTCATATCATACCTTGTTTTTTTGAAATTTTTGCTTCAGGATAAGAAGAGTAGAATCATTGATGAAATTCTTGTCGATTTTTGTCGAACTTGAAGGAATTCGCCCAACAATCGACGAATTAATACTTTTGAATACATAGTCACAACCTTTATGACAGATCGAATTGGTGAGTTATGGCATCGGATAAGCAAGAATTTATAAATGGTAACGACGTAATAGAAAAATTGCAAATTTCTTTACAACAAAGTGAAGAGCGTTATCGAACCTTAGTGACAGAATCGCCGGAGACGATTTTAATCATCAAAGCAGGGTCTGTTCAATATATCAATCCGGCGGGCATGGCGATGTTTGGTGCGCATCATGAGGAAGAACTTGTCGACCGTCCTTTTATGGATCGTCTTCATCGCGATGATCAAAGGAAGATGACGGGCAATTTGGATTCGTTGCTCGATATCGGTGATCGAACCGAACCATGTCATGAACGATTTTTGCGACTCGATGGGAGTACGATCGATGTCGAAGTGAAGTTGATTCTGGTCTCTGACGGCGTCGATAAAGCTGTGCTCGTCATGGCACGAGATATCACAGAACGCATTACGGCACAAAATGCTGTGCAATATATGTTGAAATACGATTCATTGACGGGTTTGCCAAATCGCCGACTCTTCCAAGATGAGTTGGGTGAAGCGATCGCTTCCAATGCTAGTGCAGCTACGCTTGTGGCTGTATTATTTCTTGATCTCGATCGATTCAAGATGATCAATGATTCTTTTGGACATAGTATCGGTGATCAGCTATTAATCTTGGTATGTCGCCGGATTCTTGCTACCGTGCCACAAGGTGCGACCGTCGCTCGGGTGGGTGGCGATGAGTTTACTGTCGTCTTAGAGCATATTACCCATCGCGCGGAAGTGATGGCGATCGTTAAAACGCTGATGGATTCTTTGACGAAAGAGCCGTTCTTTTTACATGGGGAAGAGATCTTTATTACAGCGAGTATCGGCATCAGTGTTTCTCCAGACGATGGTATGGATGCGCTTTCACTTTTTCGCAATGCGGATATGGCGATGTACCGAGCGAAAAAAATAGGAAAGAATAATTATCAGTTCTATCATTCCGTGATGAATAGTTCGAGTATAGCCACAAAACAAGTCACGCTTGAAAGAGCTTTGCGTAAAGCGATCGTCCGCGATGAATTGTATCTTGTCTATCAGCCGAAAGTCGATCTCAAATCGAGTCAGATCGTCGGTCTAGAAGCATTACTTCGTTGGAACAGCAAGGAACTTGGCATGGTGTCACCAGCAGAATTTATTCCGCTTGCTGAAGAGACAGGGATGATCGTACAGATTGGCGAGTTTGTCATGCGGTCGGCTTGCGCACAAAATCGCTTGTGGCAAGATTTGGGCTATGAACCGATCTGTATTGCGATCAACAGTTCCGCTCGACAGTTTTTATCATCAGATTTTGCGAAAACGGTAGAGTCGATCCTCGAAGAAACTAAACTTGATGGGCGATGGCTGGAGTTAGAGATTACGGAAAGTTTGCTCGTGCAAAATACCGAGTCGATCATTCAGATGCTCTATACGATCAAATCACTAGGTGTACAGATATCGATCGATGATTTCGGCACGGGTTATTCGTCACTCAGTTACCTTAAACGCTTTCCGCTCGATCGGTTAAAAATCGATCAATCCTTTATACGCGATGTTACTTGGGATCCTGACAATGCGGAAATCGCAACGGCGATCATCAGCATGGGCCATAGTTTACGACTAAAAGTCATCGCGGAAGGTGTGGAGACCGAGGAGCAAAAGAAATTTTTGTTTGAACGGCGTTGTGATGAGATGCAGGGATTTCTCCTTTCTAAACCACTGATCGCTAGTGAAGTGCAAGCGATGTTAAAAAAGAAATAATCCGATCCGCAGGTGAGCTTTCTCGAAAGAATCGGCTCTCATGCGGATTTTTTGTATAATAATACGCTTTAACACAGTAAATCGCCTAATCTATACATTGATATACGAGAGTACTCGTGTTATCATTCAGAATATTATCTCATAATTTTGTATGAAAATACGAATTACGTGCGATGTCATAGAAATGGAGCGATGATCGTGAACGGATTACCGAAACGACAAGGATTGTATGATCCGCAATTTGAGCATGATGCTTGCGGTATCGGTTTTGTCGCGCATATCAAAGGTCAGCGATCGCATCAAATTGTACGTGATGCCCTGACCGTGTTACAGAATCTCGATCATCGAGGTGCGCAAGGCAGTGAAGTGAATTCTGGTGATGGAGCGGGTATCCTGATCCAAATTCCACATGCATTTTTTGTTGCAAAAACGCAAGTGCTAAGTTTCACATTACCGAAACTCGGTGAGTATGGTGTGGGCATGGTGTTCTTGCCCCAAGATGAAACTATTTATACTGAATTTTCTGATCTCTTCGAAAAAACGGTTTGCGAGGAAGGGTTAACTGTCCTTGGTTGGCGGACTGTGCCTGTCAATAATCAGATGCTCGGCGATACAGCAAAAGCTGTAGAACCATTGATTAGGCAGATTTTTGTCGGCAAACTTGATCAATCTCTCACACAAGATGAGTTCGAGCGTAAGTTATATATCGTTCGAAAAAGAATGGAAAATGCACTACGTTTATCCGGCGTAGAACATGGAAGATCGTTTTATGTTTGCAGTCTGTCATCGCGAACGATCGTTTATAAGGGAATGCTAACGACGGATCAATTGCGAAATTATTTTCTTGATTTACAAGATGAGACGGTGGATTCTGCTTTAGCGCTTGTGCATTCGCGGTTTAGTACCAATACATTTCCGAGTTGGGAAAGAGCGCATCCCTATCGCTATCTGATTCATAATGGTGAGATCAATACTTTGCGTGGAAATGTTAACTGGATGCATGCTAGACAATCATTATTTTCTTCACCTTTATTTGGTGATGACATTAAGAAAATCCTTCCTGTGGTTGATCAAGAAGGTTCAGATTCTTCGATGTTCGATAATGTGCTCGAATTGCTTGTGTTATCGGGTCGTTCCTTGCCACACGCTGCGATGATGATGATTCCTGAACCATGGGCGAATCACGAATCGATGAGTGCGACGAAAAAAGCTTTTTATGAGTATCATAGTTGTCTCATGGAACCATGGGATGGTCCTGCTGCGATGGTGTACACAGATGGTAAGCAGATTGCAGCCGTACTCGATCGCAATGGTTTGCGACCAGCCCGCTACTATATCACGAAAGATGATCGTATTATTCTTGCCTCCGAAGTCGGTGTGCTCGAAGTAAAACCTGAAGATATCGTGAAAAAAGATCGTTTACGACCTGGTAAGATGCTGTTGATCGACCTAGAACAAGGTCGTATGATCAGTGACGATGAAATTAAAGAAGAAATCGCTAACGATGCGCCATATAGAGCATGGCTTGATGAACATTTGATCACACTCGATGCCCTGCCTGAACCACCTCATGTTCATCCTGTCGATCATGATACGTTACGCAAAAGACAGTTGGCGTTTGGTTATACCTACGAAGAAATCAATAAAATGATCAAACCGATGGCGAGTGAAGGTGTAGATCCATTAGGTTCAATGGGCGTCGATACGCCACTAGCCGTCTTATCAGATAAACCACAGTTGCTTTACAATTATTTCAAACAATTGTTTGCTCAGGTGACCAATCCGCCGATCGATGCGATTCGTGAAGAGATTATCACGATGTCGACGACAGCGTTAGGACCCGAGCGCAATCTTTTGATGCCTGATCCTGAAAGTTGCCGTCAAATTGAAGTGAAGACGCCGATTATGACGAATGAAGAATTTGCGAAATTGCTGCATTTGAACCATGATGGTTGGAAATCTTCAGTGCTTCCTATCGTATTTCCGATCGCAAAAGGCGGGCAAGGGCTTGAACAGGCGCTTGAAACGTTATTTCAAAAAGCGGATGAAGCGATTGAGCAAGGTGCTTCTGTTCTCGTACTCTCCGATCGAACGTTTGATGAACATAACGCACCGATTCCCGCTTTGCTTGCGGTTGCAGGACTGCACCATCACTTGATCCGTCAAGGTACGCGTACCAAAGTTGGTCTTGTGATCGAGTCTGGAGAACCGCGTGAAGTGCATCATTTTGCGCTGTTAATCGGCTATGGAGCCAGTGCTATTAACCCGTATCTCGCGTTAGAAACGCTCGATGATTTGATTCGCCAGGGTGTTATTCATGGCCTCAAACATCATGAAGCGGTTGCCAAATACATCAAGGCAGCAACCAAAGGTGTCGTTAAAGTACTCTCCAAGATGGGGATCTCGACGATTCAGAGCTATCACGGTGCCCAGATTTTTGAAGCGATCGGTATTGCTCAAAACGTGATCGACCGTTACTTTACGTGGACGCCTACCCGGATTGAAGGCATTGGTCTTGACGAGATCGCGGTGGATGCAATTGCCCGTCACCAGCAATGCTTTGCCCGACAAGCAGCAGACGCTCATGAATTGCCATCAGGCGGCAAGATTCAATGGCGTAAAGATGGTGAAGAGCACCTTTTTCATCCCGAGACGATTCATCTTTTACAACAATCATGCCGTAAGAACGATTATCAACAGTTTAAGGCGTATTCAAGTATGGTCAATGATCATACGAGGACCAACAAGAATCTGCGCGGACTTTTAAAGTTTGTTGATGATCGCAAGCCAATCGCACTGGACGAAGTGGAATCGGTCGATCAAATCGTAAAGCGCTTTAAGACGGGTGCGATGTCGTTTGGTTCGATCAGTCAAGAAGCGCATGAAAGTCTAGCGATAGCCATGAATCGACTTGGCGCTAAAAGCAATACAGGTGAAGGCGGCGAAGATCCAGCGCGTTTTATTCCGAATGAAAATGGGGATTCGCGACGCAGTGCGATCAAACAAGTTGCCTCAGGTCGTTTCGGTGTGACCAGTCACTATCTCGTCAATGCTGATGAGATTCAAATCAAGATGGCGCAAGGGGCAAAACCGGGTGAAGGTGGTCAGTTGCCTGGGAAGAAAGTGTACCCATGGGTAGCGCAAGTTCGTAACTCGACACCTGGTGTTGGGTTGATCTCTCCGCCGCCCCATCATGATATCTACTCGATCGAAGATCTTGCCGAATTGATTCATGATCTGAAAAATGCAAATCGCCACGCTCGAATCAGTGTCAAACTTGTTTCGGAAGTTGGCGTTGGAACGATTGCGGCGGGTGTCGCCAAAGGAAAAGCGGACGTGGTATTGATCAGCGGGTATGACGGTGGGACGGGAGCGAGTCCTGAAACGAGCATTCAGTATGCAGGATTGCCTTGGGAACTCGGTCTTGCTGAGACGCACCAAACCCTGCTTCTTAACAATTTGCGCGATCGTATCGTCGTCGAGACGGATGGCAAATTGATGACAGGTCGCGATGTTGCGATTGCTGCGATGTTAGGCGCTGAAGAGTTTGGCTTTGCCACAGCTCCTTTGATCACGCTTGGATGTGTCATGATGCGCGTATGTCATCTTGATACTTGTCCAGTAGGCATCGCTACACAAAATCCGGAACTACGCAAGAATTTCATGGGTGATCCTGCTTACGTGGTCAATTTTATGCGGTTTATCGCGCAAGAATTGCGAGAAATCATGGCACAATTAGGGATTCGTACGGTAGAAGAATTGGTGGGGCGCAGTGATTTACTGCTTGCTGATGAAAAGCATCTTAGCGATCGTGCGAAAAAAATCGATCTAGCACGACTTTTATACCGTCCGCAAAATACGGATGTCACGCAACCGATGGTAAAGACAACCCAAGATCATGGCATTCAAAATTCGCTCGATATGACCGTGTTGCTTGAAAAGGCGCAACCAGCACTTTTGGCACAACAAAAGGTCTACGGTGAGTTTGTTATTCGCAATATCCATCGTGTTACAGGTACGATCACGGGCAGTGACATCAGTCGTCAATTTGGTGCAAAAGGTTTGCCTGACGGAACGATTCACTATGCATTTACGGGATCAGCTGGCCAAAGTTTCGGGGCCTTTATGCCTCAAGGTATGACTTTATCGCTCGTCGGTGATGCCAATGATTACGTGGGAAAAGGTTTATCGGGTGGACGGATTGCGATTAAACCACCGCAACAAGCGCAGTTCGTTGCGAAAGATAACATCATTATTGGCAATGTCGCATTGTACGGCGCAACGGCTGGAGAAGCTTATTTTTGCGGTCAAGCGGGTGAACGCTTTGCCGTGCGTAACAGTGGTGCTACGGCGGTCGTCGAAGGTGTTGGCGATCATGGTTGTGAATACATGACTGGCGGACGCGTCGTCGTACTCGGGCAAACAGGACGCAATTTTGCAGCGGGGATGAGTGGAGGAATCGCCTACGTACTTGACGAACATGGTGATTTTGCTCAACACTGCAACGCGGAAATGGTAGCTCTTGAGCCGTTTGAGAACGAGGAAGAAATCGCGAGTGTTCGTGCGATGATCGAACAACATGTCAAGTGGACGGGAAGTCCTAAAGGGCAAGAAGTCCTCGCGGATTTCGAACATTATGTGCCAAAGTTTGTCCGTGTCATGCCTAAAGATTTCAAACGCATGCTGGCATCGGTGCAAAAAGCGCAAGAAGCAGGACTTACGGGTGCACAAGCGATTATGGCAGCTTTTGAATCCAACAAAAATGATCTTGCCCGCGTCGGCGGAAACTAAATCGATACGAAAGGGAGTAGCGAATCGTGGGAAAAAGCACGGGATTTTTGGAATACAAGCGTGAACTCGCTGCCGATCGATCGCCATTAGAACGCATCCGCGATTGGCAAGAGTTTCACGATCATGTGGAAGATGAGGCGCTTCGATTGCAAGGCGCACGTTGTATGGATTGTGGGATTCCTTACTGTCATAGTGGTGTGATGATCGCCAACATGGCGTCAGGGTGTCCGATTAATAATTTGATTCCTGAATGGAATGACTTGATTTACAAAGGCCATGACCAAGAGGCGCTCGATCGCTTGCATAAGACGAATAACTTTCCTGATTTTACGGGTCGTGTCTGTCCAGCACCCTGTGAAGGCTCGTGTACCGTGGGTTTAGTCGATCAACCTGTAACGATTAAGAGCATCGAATATGAAATCATTGAGCGCGGGTTCGCTAATGGTTGGGTGGTTCCTCACCCGCCTAACGTGCGTACAGGCAAAAAGGTTGCGGTCATCGGTTCGGGACCTGCTGGACTGTCCTGTGCTGCTCAATTGAATCAGGCGGGCCATCTTGTCACTGTATTTGAGCGAACTGATCGTGTAGGCGGACTTTTGATGTACGGAATCCCCAACATGAAACTCGATAAAAAAATCGTGGAACGTCGTGTTGATCTTATGCGCCAAGAGGGTATCGAATTTCGTGTGAATACGGAAGTTGGCAAAGATTATCCGGTCTCGCAATTGCAAGAGGACTTCGATGCGATCGTCTTATGCACAGGAGCGACAAAACCTAGGGATCTCTCTGTCCCTGGGCGTGAATTCAGTGGCGTTCATTTTGCTGTTGATTTTTTACACAAAAACACAAAAAGTCTGCTTGATTCTGCGTTGGCAGATGGGAATTACATCTCTGCTAAAGATTTGGATGTCATCGTGATCGGTGGTGGTGATACAGGAACTGACTGTGTAGGGACATCACTGCGCCACGGATGCAAAAGCATCACGCAGTTAGAAATCCTTGATAAACCTGCGACATCGAGAACGAAAGAAAATCCGTGGCCGCAATTTCCTCGCGTCTATAAACTCGATTATGGTCAGGAAGAAGCGCTCGCCGTCTACGGAAAAGAACCGCGAGAGTATGCGATTATGACGAAACGTTTTGTCGGTGATGAACAAGGTAATGTGAAAGGTTTGGAGACGGTTCGCGTCAGTTGGCAAAAAGATGAGAACGGTCGAATGAATCCTGTCGAAATCGCAGGATCTGAAGAATTTTGGCCTGCGCAATTGATTTTACTGGCGATGGGTTTTCTAGGACCTGAGCAAGATCTTTTGGAACAACTCGGCGTCTCGCGCGATGCGAGAAGCAATGTAAAAGCAGAATACGGCTCTTTTAAGACGAGTGTTGAAGGTGTATTTGCAGCAGGTGATATGCGCCGTGGGCAAAGTCTGGTGGTATGGGCGATCAATGAGGGTCGTGCAGCGGCACGAGAGTGTGATCGCTATCTGATGGGTTCTACTCAGCTCGCTTAATCGTACGTAGCCATCTTCGGATGAGGTGACCTTACGCGTCAGCGTAGGGCCACCTTTTTTCTGTATTATAATTATGAACGATCTGTGTTACTTATCAAACGCTTATTTTAAAAGGCATAGGCATGCTGTATCATATTTTAGTGAATTATTTTTTCGTTCATCTGTAGTCGTGAAGCACTAGTGAACATAGTCAAATCTGCCCTGTACAGTAAAAGTTCACGTGGCATAATGGAAACGTGAACGATTGGGAATGGATTTGTGAAATGAGAGGGGAAATCACGATGTATGAGGATCGAATTCGTAATGCATCACTGCGCGATCGAGTAATTTCGGCAGATGAAGCTGCTGCTTTTTTTCAAGATGGTATGACAGTTGGTATGAGTGGTTTTACGCGTGCTGGTGATGCGAAAGAAGTTCCTCTTGCGCTGGCAGAACGTTCGAAGCGATTAGGTAGACCGATACGCATCAATCTATGGACAGGAGCATCCGTCGCCGAAGAAGTCGATCGCGCCTTGACCGAAGCAGGTTGTCTAGCTCGTCGATTGCCGTACCAATCCGAGAAGCTCTTGCGCGATGCGATCAATCGTGGTGAAGTGATGTATCTCGATCAACATCTCAGTTTGACGGTTGAGATGATCCGTGATGGTCAATTGGGCAATTTGGATATCGCCGTCATCGAAGCTGTCGCGATTACGGAAGATGGAGGAATTATTCCGTCGACTTCCGTAGGGAATTCACCAACCTTCGTGAAAATGGCGGATAAAGTGATTATCGAATTGAATTATGGTCAGCCTGCCGCCTTAGAAGGTATGCATGATGTTTATATTCCGATTGATCGTCCTAATCGTGAACCTATTCCAATCCTTGAAGTCGGTGATCGTATCGGCACGCCTTATATTCCTGTCGATATGGATAAAGTGGCTGGTATCGTCATCACGAATAAACTCGACCACTTTTCGCCTGTGTCACCAGTCGATGAAGAGACCGAAGCGATTGCGGGTCATTTACTCGATTTCTTTGAACATGAAATTCGAGCCGGGCGCATGACCGATTCCTTACATCCTTTGCAATCAGGCATCGGTTCTGTGGCGAATGCTGTCTTATCCGGATTAAAAAAATCGCGTTTTGAAAATCTTGAAATGTACTCTGAAGTCCTGCAAGATTCGGTATTTGAATTAATCGATTCTGGAAAATTGCGTTATGCCTCAGGATGTTCGATTACTTTATCGCCAGCTCGTGCAAAAGATGTTCTTGATCGTATTGCCGATTATCGAGATAAGATCGTTTTGCGTCCACAAGAGATTTCGAATCATCCCGGCTTGGTACGACGACTTGGTATCATCGCGATGAATACGGCGATCGAGGCGGATATCTATGGCAATGTGAATTCAACGCATGTGATGGGAACGAAGATGATGAATGGCATTGGTGGTTCTGGCGACTTTGCCCGCAATGCGTATATCACGATTTTCGTGACGAAATCGACAGCAAAAAACGGCGCGATTTCATCGATCGTACCGATGGCTTCTCACGTAGATCACACGGAGCATGATGTTGATATTCTCGTTACAGAACAAGGCCTTGCTGATTTACGTGGCCTAGCGCCACGTGAGCGTGCGCAGGTGATCATTCGCAATTGTGCACATCCGTATTATCGGGATGCTTTGATGGATTATTATCGCGATGCTTTGAAACTCGGTGGGCACACGCCACATGTTCTTGATCAAGCATTGTCTTGGCATTCCCGTTTTATGAAAGAGGGAAGTATGCGAATCCCTGTGGTTGAACATCGTTAACTATCGATAGTTTTTGTTTAAAAGGGGCAGCTCAGAATGACTGAGATGCCCCTTTTTCTAGTAGTAATACTTGGTAAGGTAATTTTATACTGGTTCGACATAACTACGAGAAGTAGTTGTAATTGGCTAAGGAATATCTCATAAAAGATGACGCGAACGGTTCTGTTGCAAAGCGATACAGTGAGGCATACTTTAGTCAACGGGAGATCATTCCGTAAGAGACCTCTCAGCAAGGAGGCGAGAAGGGTTAGGTAGATCGTAGCACTTATTCTTCTTCATACTTTATGCTTTTACTTTTACTATCTTATTCGTTTTAAGGTTTGATGATTTTATGATAAAGGGGAGATTGAATCATGGTTGCCTGGTTGAGAAATAACGTTGTCGCCCGTTGGATTTTACTCTTGGTCAGATTGTGGCTTGGTTGGCAATGGATTAGCGCAGGTTGGGATAAAGTCACTTCCTCGGCTTGGGTTGGTGCTCATGCAGGTGTGGGTATTGGCGGCTTTCTAAAACATGCCGCTTCGTTAAGCTCTGGCGCTCATCCATCTGTTCAAGGCTGGTATGCAGGTATCATCAATGGTGTTGCCATCCCTGCCGCTCCGTTCTTTAGTTACGTGATCTCCTTTGGAGAACTGCTTGTCGGTATCGCTTTAATCCTTGGTTTTGTAACTACTTTTGCAGCTTTGATGGGTGCAATTATGAACTCGGCGTATCTGTTAGCCGGTACAACGAGCACCAACCCGAATATGCTTATCCTTGAAATGATCCTTCTCGTCGCAGGCTTCAACGCTGCCAAATTCGGCTTGGACTATTGGGTCATTCCTTGGTTCAGAAAAGCGATGCATTATGAAGTTGGTCCCATCGAAAGCAATAAACGGGTGAATGTCTGATTGCATGATCGTGACCTTACTGATCAAATTTGAGCAGCCAAGAGGAGACATCCTCTTGGCTGCTCGTTTGTGTATTGTTCCGTTTATAGTCGATTTAGAAATGTGATGAATTGCGTATAGTCCAAAAAGACTATAATTTCTGATTCATATGGGCATTGTTGAGCGTTTTCATCTAGAGTAGTTTTATAGAAGTATAACTTACCTGTCGATCATTATGTGAAAGAAGTTTCAAGTACAAAGGAGGTATCTCGCTTGTTGCATATCGTTGCGTGTATTAAGCAAGTTCCGGATAGTCGCGAGATACGCATTGACCCCAAAACCAATACATTGATTCGTCAAGGCGTACCGGCGATCGTCAATTTCTATGATTTACATGGTTTAGAGGAAGCATTGCGTATCAAAGATGAATATGGTGCCCGTGTTACCGTGGTGACGATGGGACCCCCTTCAGCCGATAAGGCACTGAAATTATGTGTGTCCATGGGTGCTGACGAAGGCGTTTTGATCAGCGACCGTGCATTTGCAGGTGCTGATACGTTGGCGACGTCTTATGTCGTTGCGCTTGCTGTCGAGAAAGCGGCGCAAGAGTGGGGACCTGTTGATATCGTTTTTTGTGGAAAACAAACTCTTGATGGTGATACCGGACAAGTTGGTCCAGGTGTAGCCTGTCGTCTCGATTATGATCAACTCACGTACGTTGAGAAAGTTGAACACCTCGATGAAGCTAAAAAAGAAATCATCGTTCATCGTCATCTCGAAGATGGTGTAGAGCGCGTTAAAGCGAAATTACCCGTCTTAATCACTGCTTTAGCCGAGTTGAATAAGCCTCGTCGTGCAGGTTTGCCCGGTGTCCTCAAAGCGGGACGATATCAACCTGTCGTCTGGACAACCAATGATTTCCCAGACATCGATCGTTCTAAAATCGGCTTAAAAGGCTCTCCAACCATTGTTGGAAAAACATGGGTACCTGAACCGAAAAAAGTTGAGACACAAATGCTGACAGCGGAATCGACGGCCGTACTAGCTGAGCAGTTGATCGATTCGCTCTATGCGACAGAATTGCCAGCAAAACTCGGTTGGGCATAGGAGGGCTTACTGTGGCAGAAGAAAAGAAGAAACCGGCAGTGGGACTTCAACCTGAAGGTGAAGTCGATTGGTCGGATTATCAAGGCATTCTCGTTGTCGTAGAACAGCGTGAAGGCAGCGCGAAAAAAGTATCTTGGCAACTGCTCGGTGAATCAAAACGGATGGCTGATAAACTGAATGCACCGCTTATGGCGATGGTGATTGGCCATGGTGTTGAAGAAGTGGCTAAAGAAGCAATTTATTATGGTGCTGATAAAGTTTTTATCTGTGATTCACCAGAACTCAAAGATTATCGTACCCGTCCCTATAGTAAAGTCTGTCTTCATGTCATTCGCGAATTCAAACCTGAGATCGTTTTGTTCGGTGCTACCTACACAGGAAGAGATCTTGCGGGAGCGATTGCAACGCATCTTCCGACGGGACTCACCGCTGACTGCACACAACTTGACGTCAATGAAGAACGTTTGTTGATGGCAAGTCGCCCAGCCTTCTCAGAAAAGATGTTAGCGACCATCTTGTGTAAGCAATTTAAGCCGCAGATGGCAACAGCTCGTTCTGGCGTGTTCCAATCACTACCACGTGATGATAGTCGCGTCGGCGAAATTATTCGCATTGAACCTCAGATGGATGAGCAAGAAATTGCGACTGAAGTGCTTGAATTTGTCGAATCAACGCATGGCATTAATCTTGAAGATGCTGAAGTGATCGTATCGGGTGGGCGTGGTCTTGGTGGTCCTGCAGGGTTTAAGATCCTTCAGGAATTGGCGAATGCTTTAGGTGGCGTTGTCGGTGCTTCGAGGCCAGCTTTTGAAGCTGGCTGGATTACGCATGATCATCAAGTGGGTCAAACCGGTTCTACAGTTCATCCTAAATTGTATATCGCTTGTGGAATTTCCGGCGCGATTCAGCACACGATCGGGATGCAAAGTTCGGATTATATCATCGCGATCAACAAAGATCCGGAAGCACCGATTTTCAAGATTGCAAATTATGGGATCGTCGGCGATCTTTTTGAGATCGTCCCTGCTTTGACAAAAGCTGCGCTCGCAAAAAAAGGCAAGCAAGCAGCTGTGGCCAGTGCGGTGACGAACGGTTAACCACAAAACCTAAACAGTGACGATCGGGGATGAAGATATTGGCAGAGGAACGTTTTGACGCGATAGTCGTTGGTGCAGGTCCTGCAGGTAGTGCTGCAGCCTACACCATGGCTTCCGGTGGGTTAAAAGTAGCCCTCATCGAGCGGGGAGAATTTCCTGGTGCGAAAAATGTGTTTGGTGGTGTATTATACCGCAAACAGCTCGAAGAACTGATTCCTGAATGGTGGAAAGAAGCACCAATTGAAAGGCAAATCATCGAGCAACGCATGTGGATTCTTGGTAAAGAATCAGCGGTGACATTCAGTCATCGCAATGAAAAATATAAAGAACCACCGAATTGTTTTACTGGTTTACGGGTAAAGTTCGATCAGTGGTTAGCAGGTAAAGCGGAAAAAGCTGGCGCGGTTCCAATCTATGAAACGGTCGTCACCGAGTTGATTCACCAAAACGGTAAAGTGGTGGGTGTTCGTACAGACCGTGAAAATGGCGATTTGTATGGCGATATCGTCATCTTGGCGGATGGCGTTAACTCCTTGCTCGGAAAATCTCTTGGTGTTCATAAAGAATGGGCTCCTGATGAAGTCTCCTTAGCGGTAAAAGAAATCATCGCCTTGCCAAAGGAAAAAATTCAAGATCGCTTCAACTTGGATGATAATGAAGGTTGTACGATTGAATTTATCGGGGATACGTTCGGGATGGCAGGTCTCGGCTTCATCTACACCAATCAAGACACGATTTCCCTCGGTGTCGGTGTCATGGTGAACGATCTGAAAAAGAAAAAAATCAAACCGTATGAAGTGCTCGATTCGATCAAACAACATCCTTCGATTCGTCGTTTGATTCAAGGTGGCGAAGTTAAAGAATACTCAGGTCATTTGATTCCTGAAGGCGGTTTTACTTCCATGCCTCCACTTTCTGGTGATGGTTGGATGATCTGTGGCGATGCAGCGCAAATGGTGAATGCTGTTCACCGCGAAGGAACCAACTTAGCGATTGCTTCTGGTAAAATTGCGGGTGAAATCGCGATAAAAGCGCATCAAGCTGGCGATTACTCGATCCGTGCACTCGGTGAATACGATCGTAGCGTGAAATCCTCGTTTATTCATAATGATTTGAAAAAATATCGTGGCATTCATGGGTTGTTTAAAGAAATGAACTCTGATACGCTATTTGGTAGCTTACCGCAAGCGCTTAATGATGCGGCGTACGAATGGTTGCTCGTCGACGGCGTCTTTAAGAAAGAAAAACAAAGAAAAGCTGTTCGTACGCTTAAGAGTGCTGCTGGTGGCAACATGGAACTCTTGCGACTTGGCTTAAAAGGATGGAGGGCGATTAACGGATGAGTCAGAGTATCGAAGAACGTCTCTTTTCGATCCGTTATAAAGTGGCGGATCAATCGCATCTAATCATTAAAAACCAAGAAACTTGCCTGTCTTGTAAAACGAAAGAGTGCAACTTCTTCTGCCCTGCTGATGTGTACGAATGGCATTCGGATCAGAAGAAAACTTCGGTTGCTTATGAAAATTGTATCGAATGTGGAACCTGCCGAATCGGTTGCCCAGATTACAACATCGAATGGGTATATCCGACTGGCGGGTATGGGATTACGTATAAAATGGGATAATGCGAAGCGTGGCCATGCCAAGATTTTGGCGTGGCCATTTTTTTTCGCAAGAAGCATTTACTTGAAAAGAGGTTATGACTTTTGAAAATCACGGTGTGGAATGAGTTTCGCCATGAACAATCTGATGTTAAGGTAGCTACCTTGTATCCTCATGGTATCCATGGTGCTATCGCAGAACCTCTTCGAGCAATCGGTCATGAAGTGCGTACGGCTACGCTTGATGAACAGGAACATGGATTGACGAAGGAAATCCTAGCCGAGACGGATGTCCTGATTTGGTGGGGGCATCAGGCGCATGATATCGTCGAAGATCGTATCGTGGAACGCGTCGTGGAACGAGTATTAGCAGGTATGGGACTAATCGTTCTTCATTCCGGCCATTTTTCAAAAGTGTTCAAACGATTAATGGGTACATCATGCGATCTGAAATGGCGAGAAGATGGAGAAATGGAAAGGTTATGGGTAGTCGATCCCTCACACCCGATCGTGGCGGGCATTGAAAGTCCGATTGAATTGAAGCATGAAGAGATGTACGGTGAATTTTTTGATATTCCTACACCGGATGAAGTCGTTTTGATCAGTTGGTTCCAAGGTGGCGAAGTATTTCGCAGTGGTATTACATACCGCCGTGGACTCGGTAAGATATTCTATTTTCGACCAGGACATGAAACGTATCCGACGTATCATGATAAGACCGTGCAAAAAATCTTGAGTAATGCTGTGCAGTGGGCAGCACCTGCTGATGTGCCTGCTTTAAAGTTTGGGCATAGTGCACCGCTTGAACGTGGATGATCGTAGCAGTAAGGTGAAGGGGTAACGTTCGTTGATCGGAAACACGATGAAAAATAAGCTTATCGGCATTCTTCTTTACAAGGACGATGTAATTCTTGACGTATTGAGATGGGATTTCGGCCCCTGGCCAGACGTAGCGCTGACCACTCTTTTTCCCGATATTACGCATGCCATATGGCAAAAGGATGCGATTATCGTATCGAGTTCACTGGTTACAAATGGGTTGATCAAAGATGTGTTGATAGTAACTAGTCCGATTCGGTTTAGTGACCAAATTGTCTCTCAAGTTAAGATTTATGATAAATCTTCTATGCAACAAGAAAAACTTGTTTATTTGCCTTCTCTAGGTGGCTCCATCGATATGGATGCCATCTTGATGGATAATGTGGAAGCGATGTGCGTGCACCGCCTTGATGGTAGTATTCTTATCGTCAATGCGGCGTTTGAGAGAATGTTTGACTGGACAGCCGATGAGATTACGCACGCCTCAACTTCCTTTATTCCTGAATCCCTAAAAGAACAATGGCATGATTGTTTATCCTTGCTGCAAGCAGGTATTACGATGCCTAGCATCGAGACGAGTCGATCTCGTCGAGATGGTAGAATGCTCGATGTCCGACTCGCTATGGCGCCAATCATGGATGATCAAGCGCAACTCTTCGCAGTGCTGTGTTTTCTACGAGATATCACGCCAATCAAGCGCTTAGAACAAAATTTTTCAAAATCAGTTGCTGAATTGCGGGTTGCTGAGAAAAAGCTGCGTGAGAAGGATAAATTGTCGATCGTAGGGACGATGGCGGCAGGCATGGCTCATGAGATTCGAAATCCATTAACTTCGATTCAAGGCTTTGTGCAACTGATCGCAGATCGATTACAAGATGACCCAGTGTTGCTTCGTTATGTGCATATTGTCATCGATGAAGTAAAACGTGCGAATCATTTACTCGTTGATTTTTTACAATTATCGAGAATGCGTCCGATCAATGTCATCGAATCTTCCTTATCTGAAGTTGTCAACGACGTGGTGACTTCGTTAGAATTTATTGCAAAGGAAAAAAACGTTCGTGTCGAAGTTGTAGTTGAAGGTACGCAGGAAGCGCATAGGATGCTTTTTGATGAAAATCAGATCAAACAAGTTTTACATAATATCATAAAAAATGCGATTGAAGCTTCTTTCCATGCGGGTATCGTTACCGTGATCGTGGGTAAGGATTATTTGTCGCATGAAGGCTACGTGGAAGTGATCGATCAAGGTGATGGGATGAAAAGGGAGGATATCGATCGTCTTGGAATTCCTTTTTTTTCGACGAAAAAAGGAGGGACAGGGCTTGGATTAAGCGTATCGTACTCGATCATACAAGCCCATCAGGGTCGAATTGAGGTGGATTCAACCGTGAAAAAGGGTACAAAATTTCGAATCTGTCTTCCTGATAAAGAGAAATTGCAAGCGATGAAAACTCGTCAAGATGCTGACACGTAAGAAATAAATCATGGTATGATGGTAATGGTTTTCTGTCCATATCATCGTTTGTGTAGGGGTTGATTTTTTGGCACGACAGATCTCGGTTACCTTAGCGCGTCCAGGTATGCAGTTGGCGCGTTCTGTTTACGATGACAAAGGACGTGTATTGCTACAAGCTGGCGTAAAACTTTCGGAATATCATATTCATCGACTGCGTAATCACATGGCCGTGATCACGATTGAGGATGAAATTTCTGAGGGCATCCTTGTTCATGAGGTCATACCCCAAGAACTGCGTGTGCAGGTACAAAAGACCCTAGAAGAAGAATGGTCGCGACTACGCTCTCAAGTGAGTTTTAAGAGGGTTTCTTTTAGTGCGTCCTTTGCTAAGTCGATGCGTCTTCAAGTGCGCTCCTTGCTTGAAGTGATGCGAGGTACGCAAATCATCAAAGAAAATATGGCTTCACTTGCGGGTTATGATAATGGTACGTATGTACATTCTGTTAACGTGACGATTTATTCGTTGATTATAGGTGTTGCGCTTGGTTTAAGTGAGACGATGTTGATGGACTTAGCGATTGGTGCGTTATGTCATGATATTGGCAAAACGCTTATTCCTGCTTCGATCTTAACGAAGCGAGGTCCACTTACCCCAGATGAATATCGGCAAATGAAAGATCATGCGGCAATCGGATATCGAATCTTGAAACAACAACACGAGTTTTCTGTCATCGTGTCGCGCTGTGCGCATGAACATCATGAACGCATCAATGGAAGCGGTTATCCCCGCGGAATCACAGGCGAGCAGATCCATTATCTCTCGAAAATCGTCGCAATCGCAGACGTGTATGATGCGATGGTCATGCATCGCCCGTATCGTGAGGGCGTGCCGCCAGGTGATGTCATGGAGTATTTATTTAGTCGTGCAGGCAGCGAATTTGATTTTCATCTTGTCCAATTATTTGGTAAACGAGTTGTTCCCTATCCGATCGGTACGGAAGTGACATTAAGTGATGGTTCAGTCGGTATCATCTCGAATATCGACACGGATATGCCCGCAAGACCTACTGTACGTATCATTCGGTTAGCCAACGGCACCTCAGTGTCACCGCGAGAAGTTGACCTCATGAAACAACTGAATGTGACTATCATCCGTTCTTCAAGTGTTTCTGTCCTTGAAGGTATAGAGTGAGGAAACATGATCGATGATAAGAGAAGATTATTTTATAAAAACGTACCGTGAAACTTGGACTGCTCTTGAACATTCACGATAGTTCAATGCGCTCTTTTTAGAGCGCATTTTGCTTTTATTGGTGAGATGGTTCACGACGCGTTTTTTGATCGAAATAAAGATTGATCATGAGAAAAGGTAGGATTGGCATCCAGACAAGCTGAATCATTGAGCTGATAAATTCGCTTAAAGCTGTGGAAGGGATGATTTGGATAGCGAAAATAAGACCTGAAGAAATTGCTGAGATCACGGAGGCGGCGATAACTGAGATTAAAAAAATTCGCCAAAATGCTTTACGGGTCAAGAAAAAGGATCGTTTGATGGCAGACCAATTTTTGCGTTCTTCAAGAACGATAGTTAGCTGTGTCATCGAGAGTCGAATCAAGAAAAACACGATGGCGACCATGGCAGCGATCGTGAATACGATGACGATTAAGATCCCAAAAACGGATGCACTACTATGACCGATGGCAGCAAAAAGAATACCGAGTATGATACCGATGATCATGAGGATGACGATGGCGAGTGCACTGAGACCAAGCAACAACCAATAGGTGGAAACATACCGTCCCCAATACGGCAAAGCACGTGTAAGATAGGTAAATAGGTTAGTCTCTTTTGGTTTTTCTTCGAAATGATCTTTGATCATTAAAGCATAGACGGTTTGCATGAGAGGATAAATCGTGTTGATCGCGATCAGTGAGAGCAGGGCTATGAGCGTAGAGCCGATCACAACGCTAACCACTTCGTGCGAAGAGGGTGTAGTTGCTGGTAAAGCAGCTTGTTTGGCATGAAGAAGTGTAGCCATGATCGATTGATAGAAGTTCGAAGAAGGTAAGAAGCTAAAAATCAAAGCTTCGAGAAGGTTATAGAGACCATATAATGTGATACTGATTACTAAGGCAGGGACAAAAAAGATACGAAATTGGCGAAAAGTATCATCAAGAATTGTGCCGACCGTTCTTGGTTCTAAAGGCTTATGCAAAAAAAATCCCCCCGTTTTTGATTTGCTTATAGCGAACACAGGCATAGTATACCAGATTTGTCGTTTGATCTGTCGACTTCATTGTACTAAGATGATGATAGTTTAGAAAGAATATGAATGAGGGATGATGGGGCCATGAAGAAGCAACGTGTAATGATCTTAGGTACAGGACCGGCAGGGCTAACGGCAGCGATCTATGCAGCACGCGCGAATCTCGCACCGCTCGTTATTGAAGGTAATGAACCAGGCGGTCAATTGACACTGACCACCGATGTTGAGAATTTTCCTGGTTTTCCAGAAGGTGTAATGGGGCCTGAATTGATGGCGAATATGCGTGCGCAAGCAGAACGCTTTGGTGCTCAATTTGAAACGGGTTGGGTTACGGATGTCGATCTGTCGAAGCGCCCCTTCAAAGTTACCGTCAATGATACGGATGTCTACGAAACCGAAAGCATCATCTTATCGACAGGCGCTTCTTCCAAACGTCTTGGCATCGAAAATGAAATCGAGATGACTGGTCGCGGTGTATCCACTTGTGCGACGTGTGACGGCTTTTTCTTTCGCGGTAAAAAAATCATCGTCGTCGGCGGTGGCGATTCGGCGATGGAAGAAGCGACTTTCTTGACGAAATTCGCTACGGAAGTCGTGCTCGTGCATCGTCGCCATGAACTTCGTGCCTCGAAAGTGATGCAAGAACGCGCCCGCAACAATCCAAAGATTCGCTTTGAACTGGGCATGGTGCCTGAATTGGTGCAGCATGATGGACAAAAAGTGACAGGCCTTCTTGTCGCTGATGCTACGAGCGGAGAGAAGAAGACGCTTGAAACGGATGGGATTTTCGTCGCGATCGGCCATTTGCCAAACACCGCGTTTTTGAAAGGGCAGATCGATCTCGATCCTGTCGGTTATGTGAAGACGATCGGCGTGACGTCCGCGACCAATGTGGAAGGCGTATTCGCTTGTGGCGACGTGATGGATTCGCGTTATCGCCAGGCGATCACGGCGGCTGGTTCTGGATGTAAGGCGGCACTTGATGTGGAGAAATTCCTTGAAGAAGTTGGCGTACACGAAGATTCGGTCACCGTTTGATCGATCGAAAGTAGTTAAGACGGGTGTATGCCCGTCTTTTTTTTGTGGAAAATACGGGTAGCCCGCCAATCTACTTGGCTTATTCTGTGGCAGGTGGCATGAGCCGATAACCGATACCCGGTTCGGTGAGAATCAATTGCGGCTTGGCGGCATCCATTTCGATTTTTTTACGTAAATGGCCGATGTAAACGCGCAGATAATGTTGCGCCGTTTCATCATGGTGGTATCCCCAGACTTCTTGCAGTAAGAAGCGATGCGTGAGCACTTTACCCGCATGCACAGCGAGGAGACGAAAAAGATCATATTCGATCGGTGTCAATTTGATAGTTTCTTGGTCGCGTGTCACTTGTCGTAAGGAAAGATCCAACGTGATGGAACCAAAGGTAAGAATGGGTTCAACGACCGAAGGAATAGCATGACGTAAGGCGACGCGCAGACGGGCGAGCAATTCTTTCATGCTAAACGGTTTAGTAATGTAATCATCTGCGCCATAGTCGAGCGCCGATACTTTCGTCATCTCGTCTTCTTGCACGGTCAAGACGAGAATGGGCGTCGTGGTAAAACTTCGGAGTTGTTGCAAAACGTCAAGTCCGTCAACGTCGGGAAGGCCAAGATCAAGAAGGATCAATTCCGGTTTTTGCATACCCGTTTCGACAATGCCCGCTTGTCCTGTGGCCGCTTCGATCATCGTGTACCCATGTGCTTCGAGAGTCACACGTAAAAGCTTTCGAATCGGTGCTTCATCATCGATAATCAAAATTTTGGTTCCCACTTAGATGCCCCTCCTCGCCACTTCGACTTCTCCGCGATCATCGGTGATCGGTAAGGTAATTGAAAAAATGGTGCCTTGATCTGGCGCAGGTCTGGCCGAGATCGAACCGCCATGCGCTTGCAAGATACCTTTGCAAATCGCGAGGCCAAGACCGGTACCAGGAATGCGAGATGTTTTTTTGCCACGATAAAATTTCTCGAAGATTCGTTCACACTCATCGATGGCTATCCCGATACCATAATCGCGTACGTGAAGCATAAGTTCGCTTTCTAAGACGATAACTTGAATCATAATCGGACTTGCGTCATCCGAATATTTGAGTGCATTGCTTATGACATTGACAAGAACTTGTTCGATTAAGACGTCGTCGATGGCGATAAGCGGCAGATACGTAGGTAAAAAAACATCGATTTGACGTTGACCGATCGAGTCCTCAACTTGTCTTAGTGCGACGCCGATCACATCACTCAGATCCGTGGCATGGCGGTGAAGTCGCAACATACCACTTTCTAGACGCACCATACCTAAGAGATTGGAGACGAGACGATTCATCCTCATGGCGCCTTCACGTATGGTACTTAACAACTCGCTTTGTTCTTTAGGGGAAAAAAGCGCGTTATGGTCAATCAAACTGCCAACAGCGCCGATAATCGTCGAAAGTGGCGTACGCAGTTCATGCGAGATGGAATCGAGCAAAGCGGTACGTAATTTTTCCGATTCAGCAAGAAGATGCGCCGTTTTAGCTTCTTCCTCAAGTTGTACGCGAGCAATCGTGACAGCAGCTAATCCGGAAAGTGCCGAGATGATGCTCATCTTACGTTTTGTCGCTTCGGCATCTTGCGTCGCATTGCCTCCAACGAAGCAAAAAACACCGTACACGTTAGAATCGGTACGAATCGGCATATAGAGATAATCATGATCCTTCTTTTCCTTCGTCCCAAGACCAAGCGTCTGCCCGTGTTCGAATACCCAGGTTACAAGATTTGGATCGATAGGGTTTACCGGCGAATCTATGGTTTCGTTTCGAGGATAAACATGAAAAAGATTTTGTTGATCGGGAAGACAGATTACCGCTTCATAGCCAAATGTTATCTTCGCGTGACGGATGATTGAATCAAGCACGCGGTTTAAATCACTCGTTGCTGCCACTTGTGTACTGAGATCATAAAGCGCGCTGGCGATTTCTTCCTTCTCATTGGCTTCAGTGACGCGTTGGCGCAGTTTCGCAGCTAACGAAGCGGTTAAAAAAGCAACGATTAAAAAAATCGCAAACGAAACGAGATACCGTGCATCGGAAACGGTGTATTGGAAAATCGGTGGGACAAAGAAAAAGTCAAAAGAGATTACGCCGATGCCAGCGGCAAATGCGGCTGGACCAAAACCAAAGCGTACCGCGAGAAGCAACACCGGTAAGAGATACAAAAGCGCCGAATTGACCAGCGTAAAGGCAGGACCGATGATCCAGAGCATAATGGTCAGTAAAATGACAAAAATAAACGCATACCCATAGGGCGCGAACTGTTGCCAAGCGGTTCGCTTTGTTGACGTCACTTTACGATAACGCGTTGTCTCGAATTCTTTCGTCCATTGAATGACACGCCATTTCTCCATAGAGACCACCTCAACGCCACAAACTATAGCACTTTCATACCTCTTGTGGAGGCTCACGCGATTTTTATGTTTTTTTTATGCGCGCACCGTTTATTTATACAGCAATTTGACGCGTAACCCAACTACAATCAACCGTGTCAAGAAGCAGGGGGAAATGAGGTGATCAAGATCGGTGATCTTTATGCTTTTTTATTGTTTTTTCTCCTGTTCGCTTTGCTTTTTCTCTTGTTTCGTATTTTTGATCGCATCTAGGAGGGTGCCTCATGCTTTTTTTATTGCTTCTCGTGCTTGTCTTGATCGCGTATCTTACGTACGTGATCGTCAAACCAGAAAAATTTTAGGCGTCTAAAGGGGTAATGACGTTTGACGATACTACATGGCATCGGAATCATCCTGATCATCGCGATCACGATCGCAGTGGGGATTCCGATCGGTCACTATCTGTATCAACTTTTTGGCCAGGAAACGAGTAAAACGGATCGTTTCTTTCTACCGATGGAAAAGTTGCTGTACCGCCTGATCGGTGTTAATCCTTCGGTAAAAATGGATTGGAAGGCGTATTTGCGCGCACTGTTGATCGTCAATCTCGTGATGATGGTGTTTGTCTATCTGGTGCTTCGCCTGCAGGGTTTCTTGCCGCTTAACCCTTCACACAAACCGGGACTGTCCTGGGATCTTGCTTTTAATACGGCGACGAGTTTTATCACCAATACGAATTGGCAAAGTTATTCTGGTGAACAGACACTCTCGTACTTTTCCCAGATGGTAGGCATTACTTTCTTACAATTCACTTCGGCCGCGACCGGCTTTGTCGCTGCGATCGCTTTTTTACGCGCGCTTGTGGCGCACAAAAAGGAATGGATAGGGAACTTTTGGGTGGATATAATCAAGATTCACACGCGCGTACTGCTCCCCGTCAGCGTGGTGTTTGCCGTTGTTTTCATCGCGCTAGGTGTACCTCAGACTTTACAAGGTACTGCGGTTGTTCATACCCTGTCGGGTCATCTGCAAGCGATCTCGCGCGGTCCGATCGCCTCGCTTGAAGTGATCAAGCAGTTTGGCACCAATGGCGGTGGCTACATGAATGCGAATTCCGCCCATCCCTTTGAAGATCCTAGCGCTTGGACAACGGTGCTTGAAATGGTGTTGATGGGAAGCGTGTCAGCCGGGTTAGTTTGGACGTTTGGGTTAATGATCAAAAATCGCAAACAAGCGATCGTTCTTTACGTCTTTCTTACCGCGATTCTGCTTTTGGGAGCGTTTGTTATTTATGCGAGTGAATCGGCAGGCAATCCGCTTTTGACCCATCTTTTTGGCCTTCAAGGACCGAATATGGAAGGCAAAGAGGTGCGGTTTGGCACGAGTTTGTCCAGTGTGTTTGCCGCGATGACGACCGCCTTTACGACCGGTGCTGTCAATGCGATGCACGACAGCTTTATGCCATTAGGTGGTATGGTTCCGCTGGTCTTTATGATGTTTAACTTGGTCTTTGGCGGAAAAGGCGTCGGTCTCTTGAACATTTTAATGTTTCTGATCATCACCGTCTTTTTATCCGGATTAATGGTCGGAAGGACGCCAGAGGTTTTTGGCAAAAAAATCGAAGCCAAAGAAATTAAATTGGCGACGATGGCGATGCTTGTGCATCCCTTTTTGATTTTGATTCCAACGGCGCTGTTCTTGTCGACGAAAAGTGGTATCGCTATGCTTGGCAACCCGGGTTTACACGGTTTATCGGAGATGCTTTATGCGTTTACATCAGGCGCGGCCAATAACGGTTCGGCGTTTGCAGGACTGAGCGCCAATAACGTCTTTTTTAACGTGACACAAGGCATTGTAATGATACTGGGTCGATACGTCTCCTTGATCGCGATGTTCGCTATCGCTGGTTCTTTAGCGAAAAAGGCGGTGACGCCAAATAGTGTAGGCACTTTGAAGACCGATACGTTTGCTTTTGGCGGTGTTTTTGTCGCCGTGTTTGTGATCGTCGGTGCGCTGACGTTTTTCCCTGCTTTGGCGATCGGACCAATCGGCGAGCACTTCTCGATGTGGTCTGCGCTTAACGGGCATCCGTAACAAGGGGAAAGGGAGATAGACGTATGGCGAAATCGACGATGATGTTTTCAAGAAAATTAGGAGTTACATCGACTGTAGAAGCGTTAAAAAAGATGGATCCGCGCATGTTGATTCGCAATCCGGTGATGTTTGTCGTGGAGATCGGCGCCGTCAACACACTGTTGTTGACGATCGATCCGAACCTCTTTGGTGGGCACGATAGCACTTCGCAACGCATGTATAACTTAACAGTGACGATTATTTTGGTGATCACCATCCTGTTTGGCAATTTTGCAGAAGCGGTTGCAGAAGGGCGCGGAAAAGCGCAGGCAGAAAGCTTACGCAAGACGAAAACCGATCTCTTGGCGCATCGCTTGCAAAAAGACGGAATCCAAGAGCAAGTGCCGGCGACAGCGCTTAGAAAAGGTGACCTGATCCTTGTTCGAGCTGGTGAGATGATACCGGCTGATGGCGAAGCGATCGAAGGAATCGGGAGTGTGGATGAATCGGCGATCACGGGAGAATCGGCCCCAGTCATACGTGGTGCAGGTGGCGATTTTAGCTCAGTGACTGGCGGGACAAAACTGTTATCGGATGAATTGCTGATTCGCATCACGGTCGATCCTGGTGAATCCTTTCTCGATAAAATGATCGCGCTTGTCGAAGGGGCAAGTCGGCAAAAAACACCGAATGAACTGGCTTTGTCCGTCTTACTAGCCGGTCTGACGATTATTTTTTTGGTTGTCGTCGCTACCCTTTTGCCGATGTCGTATTACATTCATTATCCGATTGATATCGCAACGTTGATCGCGTTGTTAGTGTGCCTGATTCCGACGACGATCGGTGCTTTGTTATCGGCGATTGGGATCGCCGGGATGGATCGAGTTATTCGTTTTAATGTGATCGCCAAATCGGGGAAAGCGGTCGAAGCAGCGGGTGACATCAATACCCTGATTCTCGACAAGACAGGTACGATCACGATTGGCAATCGTCTTGCCAGTGAATTTATGACGGTCGGTGATAAAAGACAACAGGATTTGGTGCAGTTTGCGGTTTTATCCTCGTTGTTTGATGAAACGCCAGAAGGACGTTCTGTGGTTGAACTGGGAAAGACGTATGGCATCGCACCCTTGCGTGAACAGTTTGTCGATGCCATGACGATCGAATTTAGCGCAGATACGCGCATGAGTGGTCTGACACTGCCTGACGGCACGACAATTCGCAAAGGTGCTGTCGATGTGATCAAAAAGTTTGCGCTTGACCATCATGGTCTTGTTCCTGAAGATCTTGATGAAAAGACGGCGCAAATTGCTAAAGCGGGAGGCACGCCGCTTGCTGTACTTTGCAACCAGGACATTTATGGCCTGATCTATCTTAAAGATATCGTGAAACCCGGTATGAAAGAGCGTTTTGCCGAATTGCGTCGCATGGGGATTAAAACAGTTATGTGTACGGGCGATAATCCTTTAACAGCAGAGACGATCGCCAAGGAAGCGGGTGTTGACGATTTTATCGCCCAGGCAAAACCTGAGGATAAGATGCGCCTCATTCAATCGGAACAAGAACTTGGCAAATTAGTAGCGATGTCAGGGGATGGAACGAATGATGCGCCAGCTCTCGCTCAGGCGGACGTGGGTCTCGCGATGAATACAGGGACAAGCGCAGCCAAAGAAGCGGGCAACATGATTGATCTGGATTCGGATCCGACGAAATTGATCGAAGTCGTTTCGATCGGAAAGCAGTTGTTGATTACACGTGGTGCGATCACCACTTTTTCCATTGCCAACGATGTGGCCAAATACTTTGCGATCTTACCCGCGTTATTTGTCGGAAGTATTCCTGCGCTCAATGCGCTTAACATCATGAGGTTATCGAGTCCTACGCATGCGATTATAGCCGCGCTGATCTTCAATGCGGTCATTATTCCCTGTTTGATTCCGCTTGCGATGCGTGGCGTGAAATATCGACCGATGAATGCGACGCAATTGCTCATGAGAAATTTGCTCATCTATGGGTTGGGTGGAATTGTTTCACCGTTTATCGGGATCAAGTTGATCGATTTGTTGTTACAAGTGATTTGGGGCGTTCATTAAGGGGGTGTTGCTATGATGGTAACGGTGCTGCGGTCTGTTCGATTTACCCTGGTGTTTGCTTTGGTTTTGGGGATTCTCTATCCCCTTTTCGTCACGTTGATCGGGCAAACGATATTTCCTTATCAAGCGAATGGCAGCCTTGTCACATGGCAGGGCAAGCCGATTGGATCGATGTTGATCGCACAGGCAAATACGAGTCCGGGCTTGTTTTCACCAAGACCATCGGCAGTCGATTACGCGGCTAACAATTCGGGTGCGACAAATTTTGGGCCAACCAATCCGGCTTTATTCAAGGAGGTTAAAGCGAACTTGCTTGCGGTTCAAAAAGCCAATCCCGGCATCCCAGTAGCAGCGATTCCCATGGACATGGTTGAATCGTCAGCTTCTGGTTTAGATCCAGATATCTCCATCGCCAATGCGACGATACAAACGGTGCGCATAGCGCGCGTTACGCACATCAAGCGTAGTGATTTACTGCGTTTGATCGCACAGCAGGAACATCATTCCTTTCTCGGATTATGGGGTAGTGATTATGTTAACGTGCTGCGTCTTAATCTGGCTTTGTTAAAAAAAGAAGCGATGCGTCATCATGGATGATAAGCGAACAGAAAAATTCGGTACGCAACGAGGTCAGCTAAAGATTCTGATCGGTGCAGCGCCTGGCGTTGGAAAAACGTATACGATGTTGCGAGAAGCGAACACGTTAAAGGCTGAGGGAAAAGATATCGTCATCGGTTTCATCGAGGATCATCAGCGTAAAGAGACGCAAGAACAATGCGGAGAGCTTGAAAGGATCGAAGGCAAAAAGATCCGATTTCAAGCGCGAACTTTTGAAGAAATCGATGTGCAAGCGATCGTTTTGCGACATCCTGAGATTGTGGTCATCGATGAATTGGCGCACCGCAACACACCTGGGTCGCTTTTCCCCAAGCGCTATATGGACGTGGAATATCTACTCGATCAAGGCATCTCCGTGTTGACTGCCGTCAATGTGCAACACATTGAAGGAATTCATCTGGAAGTAGAGGAACTCACCGGCATCGTCGTGCGTGAACTGATTCCACCGTCTTTTGTCAAACGAGCGGATGAATTGTCGGTCATCGATGTGACGCCAGAAACGATTCGACAGCGGTTGCGAGATGGTGTGATCTATCCGGTCGACCATATCGAGCACGCGTTAACGCATTATTTTCGTAAATCGAATCTGGCTGGATTGCGTGAAATCGCACTTCGACTTGTCGCACAAGATGTCAATGAACGTCTGGAGCGATCCTATTTACGAAGTAAAATTCCAGGTCCTGTCGGCGTTAAGGAAGTCATCATCGTTTGCGTTGGTCACTACGAACGGGCTAAAGCGTTAATCGCGCGCGGTAGTCGCATGGCAGATCGGATGAAAGCCGATTTTTACGTGTTGACGATCCTTCGTGACGAGGAAGATTCGCTCTCAAGAAAAGAGCAGGATCAGTTGGAGCAACTTCGTGCGATGGTTGCGCAGTTTGACGCTACCTTGATCATCGAAACCCGCCATGATCGAAAAATCGGTAAAATCATCGCACAAGTTGCCCATAAGTTTAACGGGACACAGATTGTGATTGGTCAACCGCTTCTTAGTTCTTGGAAAACGTTATGGTTTAAGGAGCGTCCTGTGCAATATTTGATGGACAATTTACAGTATACCGATTTGCGCATTGTCGGGTGGTATGATCCTGAGCAAACCACATCGCACAGTTCCTCATACCTGATCAAAAATCATTATCAATCTTTTCGTCATGTAGCGGGGCGACTGACGATCTATGCCGGTGCTGCGCCGGGTGTTGGCAAGACGTACAAGATGTTGCAAGATGCTCTTGACTGGCGTATGAGACAAGTGGATGTGGTCGTCGGCTTTATCGAGACGCATGGCCGACAAGAAACGGCATCGCAACTGGAAGGCCATGAAGTGATCCCACGTAAAAAGGTGATTTGGGAAGGACGAACGTACGAGGAGATGGACATTGAGGCGATTATGGCGCGTCGTCCGACCATCGTGTTAGTCGATGAACTGGCGCATTCAAATGTCCCAGGGTCTCGCCATGAAAAACGCTATCAAGATATATTGGATCTTTTAGAAAAAGGGATTCATGTCGTGACGACGGTCAATATCCAACACCTCGAAAGTCTACACGATAAGGTGGAGCACATCACGGGGATCAGTGTGCGTGAACGCGTGCCTGACTGGTTTATGAAGATGGCTAAGGAAATCAAGTTGATCGATGTGACGCCAGAAGTCTTGCAGGCGCGACTTCTTGACGGAAAAATCTATCAGAAAGATAAGATCGAATGGGCGCTTGCAAATTTTTTTCAAATCCCTAATCTTTCTGCCTTGCGCGAACTCGCTTTACTCGAAGTGGCCGATGATGTCGATCAGCGCATGCACCAATCCGTAACGGAGAAAAAAGGTGAGATTCTCGTCTCGGAGCGAATTCTCGTCTGTGTCAATCATCGTCCCCATTCGGAGAAATTGCTGCGGCGTGGTTGGCGTATCGCCGATCGGCTCAAGGCAGAATTATGGGTGCTTGTCGTCGTGTGCCAAGATACGTTTCATCCGTCCGATCAAAAAGATCTCGATAAAGTCCAAAAGCTCAGCGAACAATTTGGCGCACATTTTCTTACGGTACAAGCGAGCAAGCAACAGATCGGGGAAAAAATCGTCGAAACGGCAAAGGATCTCGGTGTGTCGCAACTCGTCGCTGGTCAACCGAGTAGTGCTCATCAAGGATTTGGTTGGAAGCGGCATAATCCCCTTTTTTATGTGCTTGACCATGCGGAATTTGTTGATCTGCATATCGTGGCGTATGAAGAGGTGCGTAAAGACAATAAAGGTGTGTGAACGTAGGAATGTTCACACACCTTTTTGCCTTGCAGACTAAGTCGGTTACAGGATCATACTGAGAAAGAGCAAAGCGGAAAATACGATTAACGTCTGCGAAACTTTCTTAAAGGCTCCCTGTAATTCGGCAGGTTCTTTCGTTTTACTAAAGAGCATAGGACCTTGTAGCGCGAGAGGAACAGAGAGTAACGTGATCAAGCTATAAAGTGGTAGCTGACCGAAGATACTTAGAAAAATGATAATGCCATACGCGATCAGAGCGACAAACTTCAGCAAATTGATCGCCCGTTCACGACCGACGACGATCGGTAAGGTCTTACGACCACCTTCGATGTCATGCAAGATGTCGCGAATGTTGTTGGCCATTAAAATCGAACCGATCAAGATGGCGATCGGAAGGGAAGTCAGTACAGCACGGGTATTGAGAGAACCCGCTTGGATATAGTAGCTGATCAGCACGATCACAGGCCCCATCACGATGCCCGCGGTGACTTCACCAAATGGCGTGGAAGAGATCGGTTTTGGTCCAGAACTATAGAGATACATAAAGATCATGCTACCTAAGCCAGCGACGACCACCCACCAAGACGTCGAGATGGCGATATAGAGACCGAGTAAGGCGGAGATCGCGAGAAATGTCCAAGCGACTTTAAGGACGGTTTGTGGTTGAACATTGTCACGCACGATCGTACCAGCGATACCGACCATATGCTCATTATCTAAGCCGCGTTTAAAATCATAGTATTCGTTGATCATATTGGCGACCGATTGAATCATCATCGATGCGATCAGCATCGCAAGAAACAGACCAAGATGAAACGCTGAATGATGAAAAGCTAAGCCAGTTCCAACGAGAACTGGTGCGATCGATGCGGTCAGTGTGGGCGGGCGTAAAAGTCGCCATAAGAGGCCGAGATTGCGTTTGATAGACATAGTCGTTACTTCACCTCAGGCTACAAGATAGCATAGGAATTCCTCTTCAACAAGTGGTGCAAGTCCTAGTTACTCTGGTATACTACGTTTACAGACTGGTGAGTCGGAATGTGTTAGGGAGGCAATACGATGAATTGGGAAACGAAGAAGGTCTATGAAGATATTCGTTATGAAGTGGCTGAAGGTATCGCTAAAATCACGATCAATCGCCCTGAAGTACGCAATGCTTTTCGTCCAAAAACGGTCGAAGAATTGATCGATGCGTTTGCGCATGTGCGAGATGACGCATCCATTGGTGCGGTCATCTTCACCGGAGAAGGGGATAAAGCGTTTTGTTCCGGTGGCGATCAACGCGTTCGCGGTATCGGTGGTTATGTTGGCGCGGACGAAATTCCGCGTCTTAATGTCTTAGATTTGCAACGCCAGATTCGTTTGTTGCCTAAAGTCGTCATTGCGGCTGTAGCTGGTTATGCGATCGGTGGCGGCCATGTGCTTCATCTCGTTTGTGATCTCACGATTGCAGCCGACAATGCTGTTTTTGGTCAAACAGGACCGAAAGTGGGCAGTTTCGATGCGGGGTATGGGACGGGTATTCTCGCACGGACGGTTGGCATGAAAAAAGCGAAAGAAATTTGGTTTTTGTGCCGTCAATATGGCGCGCAAGAGGCGCTTGACATGGGGCTTGTCAACACGGTCGTTCCTGTCGATCAACTGCAAGATGAAGCGGTGCAATGGGCGAAAGAAGTTTTGACGAAAAGCCCGATGGCGATTCGTTTCTTAAAAGCTTCGTTCAATGTGGATACAGACGGCCTAGCGGGATTGCAACAGATGGCCGGCGACGCGACGATGATGTTTTATATGACCGAAGAGGCGCATGAAGGTAAAAATGCATTTTTAGAGAAGCGTCAACCGGACTTTAGCCAATTTCCTCGTTTACCTTGAAAGCTGGGTACTAGTATGCAAGCACGCATTCCTGATTGGTTATGGCTATTACGCCATGAAGAAAAGACGGCACTGATCGATGAACACGGTGCTTATTCGTATGCTCAATTAGCGACGATGACAAGTCATTTGGCTGCTTATCTTCAAGAGATTGGATTAGGGCGATCCTCGAAGATCGCCCTGCTTGCGCGTGATCCGCTTATTTTTGCAGCGTTGACGCATGCAGTTCGTTTTATTGAAGGCATTCTTATTCCGATCAATACGCGTCTGTTGGACGGTGAAATCGCTTGGCAATGCCAAGATGTCGGCATCGATGCTTTTTTTGTCGATGAAGGGCATGCTCTGCGCTTGCAAAAAGTACGGGAAGTATGTGCGATAAAAATAGGCACCTATGGTGTGATCGAGCGTGCAAAGCTCAACGCACTGACACTTTCTCAATCAGTCGGAGCCTTGGTCGCGCCAGAGGGAATTGCTCTTAAGGCAATTGCGACGATCATCTACACATCGGGAACGACAGGCAAGCCGAAAGGCGCGATGATTTCATATGAGCATCATCTGTATGCGGCGATGATGTCCGCTTTTCGCCTAGGTCTTGACGAACATGAGGTGTGGCTGACTGCCATGCCACTTTTTCATGTGGGTGGCCAAGGTGTCTTGATGCGTTCTGTCATTTATGGCACGACAGCTTATATCATGGAACGTTTTGATGAACAGATTTTTAACTGCCTTTTAACGCAAGGTCAGGTGACTTTGGTGTCGGTGGTACCTGCGATGCTTTCACGCATGTTGCAAGGACGTGAGCAAGGTTATCATGAGCGCCTACGCTGTGTTTTACTTGGTGGAGGTCCCGTGTCAATGCCGCTGTTAATGCGCGCCAAAGAACTCGGCGTTCCTGTCTCGCAGACATACGGCATGACCGAAACGAATGCGCAGTTTAGCACGTTAGCGCCACGCGACAGTTTGCGCAAGTTTGGTTCCGCAGGAAAACCTTTAGTGCAAAATGAACTTTGTATTCTCGACGAAAATGGGCAGTCTTTACCACCGAATACGCCCGGTGAGATCGTCGTGCGTGGTCCGACGGTGATCGATGGCTATTATCACCAGGAAGAAGCGACTAGAAAAGCATTTTCGGATGGATGGTTTCATACTGGCGATCTCGGGTATGTCGACGATCAAGGCTATCTGTTCGTGTTGGACCGCATGCATGATTTGATCGTATCGGGCGGAGAAAATGTCTATCCTGCCGAAATCGAATCCGTTTTGATGACGTATGAAGGTGTGAAGGAAGTCGGCGTCGTAGGGAAAGCGGATGCGCGCTATGATCAAGTACCGATCGCCTTTGTCGTTTTAGAAGAGTATGTTGGTACGATTACGCAAGAAGTACTTATTCATTTTTGTGAACAGCATGTAGCGCACTATAAAGTACCGAAAGAAATACGTTTTGTTGAAGCTTTGCCGCGTAATGCTTCGGCAAAATTGTTGCGAAGGGAGCTCTTAACATGGGTGTGACCGAGGCGACTTTATCCTCCATGATGATGGCTTTGCGTCAAGCGGTGAAGTGGGTGAGTGAGCATCAGACACCACTTTTGTTTCATCTTGCGGTTCCGAGTAGTCCACATGGTGAATTGACGAACGTGTACGGCAGTCAGCAGCACGACGTCGCTTTATATTGGCAAGATCCCAAAGATGGAACGCAATACGCAGGCTTTGATGTGGCCTATCAAGTGGAAACGACCATTGATCGCCCTGTCGATGAACTGCAAAATGCTTATGCGAACCTCACGAAGCATATCATGGCGAAAAACCGAGAAGCGGTACGTTTTTTCTTTGCGCTCACCTTTGATCCACACCATCGAGATGCTGATCAAGTATGGCGAAATTGGCCAAATGGTTGGCTGTATCTGCCGAAATATGTGTTGTCAAGACGCAAAACTGGTGAAACGCAATGTGCTTTTCAGGCTTGGTTATCGCCTACGTCCATCGCGTCGCTGTCCGTCGAAGCGATGGCCAGTCAACTTCTCGATCAGTTCACATCCTTTGAAAATGCGCTCAATAAGCCGATTGTGTCATCGATGCCATCTTGGCCATCGATGCGTTCCTCCGATTCGCGTGCACACTATGAACATTTGGTGGCTAGCGCTGTGCAAAAGTTATCACAAACCAGTTTGAAAAAAGTGGTGTTAGCTCGTCGGGAGACGCTTGTTTTACAAGATGCGCAATTGACAAAGCAAGCGGTACAGACGCTCGCAAAAACGCAATTACAAAGCGCTGTTTTTGCGATCAAGCGCAAGGAAGAAACGTTTCTAGGAGCAACTCCAGAGAGACTTGTGACCGTAAGGCAAGGCGAAGTTTTTGTCGACTGTCTGGCTGGTACAACGGCAAGGAGTCAAGACCAACAAAGAGATCAAGAACTTGCTGACGCGCTTTTGCATAGTGCAAAAAATCGAGAAGAGCATGCGCACGTCGTCACAGGTGTGCGCGAAGCGTTAACCGAAATCACAAACAACTTGACCATTCCAGAACAACCCTCGATTCGCGCGTTGCGCTTTTTACAGCATCTTTATACGCCAGTTACAGGTACGCTTGCCAAAGATGTATTGGCGTTTGAGGTTGTAGCTCGTTTACATCCAACACCGGCGATTGCTGGCTTACCCAAAGAGCAGGCGATGAACTATCTTCGCGAAGAAGAAGGAATGGATCGAGGGTGGTATGCTGCTCCGATCGGTTGGATCGATGGTGCCGGTAATCTTGATGCGTATGTCGGACTTCGTTCGGCACTCATTCGCGATAAAATTGCTCATTTATTTGCTGGTGCCGGTATTACGCAAGATTCTTTACCGATGGAAGAAGGGCAAGAAACTGAGCTTAAGCTGCTACCGATGCTCGACGCGCTTATGGCCATCGAAAAGGAGAGTGCAAAATGATAAAGGATAATCCGCTTTACGTTGTGACGGCGTTTATCGACGCCCTCTATCAAGCTGGTGTGACTACATTTTGCATCTCACCAGGTTCGCGATCTACCCCGCTTACGGTTGCTGTTGCACGTCATCCTAGACTTCGTTCTTTTACGTTATTGGATGAACGCTCTGCCGCTTTTTTTGCTTTGGGACAAGCGCGCGTGTTACAACAAACAGTTGCCTTGATCTGTACGTCTGGGACATCAACGGCTAATTATTTGCCTGCGATTATGGAGGCTTCATTATCGCGGGTTCCTCTTCTTGTGATCACGGCAGATCGACCACCTGAGTTAATCGGTATCGGCAGTCCACAGACGGTAGATCAAACGAAACTGTATGGTACACATGTCAAAGCTTCGTTCACGATGCCAACGCCTGACGGAAATCCTGCCTTATTGGCGCACGTACTGCAGACTGCCACACGGCTAGTCGGTTTGGCGCAAAGCGAGCCTAAAGGACCGGTGGCGGTGAATTTCCCATTTCGTGAACCGTTGCTTCCACCACTTGCTCAAGATGAGCAGTATCCGACGGTTCCTTCGATTTTATCCAGTTATTCGACGGCGAGTGAAGCGACGATCACGACGATCGCAAATTGGATCGATCAAGAAACGGATGGTCTCATTCTTTGTGGGCCGATGGATGATCAAGAGACAGCATGGGCGATTCGACGACTTGCCGAGAAAACGGGTTACCCCATCCTTGCTGATCCATTATCACAACAGCGAGCGCTCGGCGATACCCCATCGCTTGTCATCGATGGCTACGATTTGTTTTTACGTGATACGGCACTGTATGCCTCGTTAAAACCTAAGGTGCTCCTTTCGTTTGGTCACACACCAACGTCAAAAGCGTTAGCTTTATTTTTAGCGCATTTTCGTCATGATTTTCGTCATGTTGTCTTTGATACTCATCATGCTCATTGGATCAATCCTTGGTTTACAGCGACTGAGGTGGTTTTTGCCGACCCCAAAGAAACGTGTGAACGACTTTGCCGACAAGTGATGGATCGCTCTCTGACTGACAATGTATATACAAAGCGTTGGCAAGTTGCCAACGAGGCGATTGATCGACTACGTCAAACGCTGTTAGAAAAGTACCCTGCTGATTTTGAAGGTGGCGTTGCGCTCGTACTTTCGCAAGTCTTACCGCAAGGTTCGGCACTGTTTGTCGGCAACAGCATGCCCATTCGCGATGTGGATAGTTTTTTTGCAAAGACGAATCGAACGTTTCAGTTTTATGGTAATCGCGGTGTGAGTGGCATCGATGGGATTACATCGACGGCCCTTGGTATAGCAGCAAGTTATGATGGTCCTGTCGTGTTGTTGCTTGGCGACGTATCGTTTTATCATGATCTGACAGGTCTGCTGATTGCGCATCGTTATGCGTTGTCGCTCACGATTGTCCTTGTGGATAACGATGGTGGTGGGATTTTTACGATGCTTTCGCAAGCCAATGAACCCGATGTGCTCGATTATTTTACCACGTCACATGGCACTGCTTTTGAAGGAATTGTTCAAGGCTTTCATGCGCGGTATCAGCAGGTAGCTTCTCTTGCAGACTTGGCCGACGCACTTGAGGCTGCGACAAATCGCGATGGCGTTGATGTTTTGCATTTGCGTTTTGATAAAAATCGCAATGCTATGATTCATGAAGAGATTAAACAACAGTGTCTTGCGGTTACAAAAGGATGAGAAATGATGTTGTTGTAACAACACGCACGTATTTACTTCGTCATCAGTTGTATCGTGTTCATAGCGCTGGGCATCGTACAAGCACACCTATACTTTTTCTCCATGGCTTTTTAGGGGAAGGGGAAGATTTCAAACCTTTGCTGAAACGCTTGGCTAAGAATCATTACGTGCTAGCTGTCGATTTTCTTGGACATGGTCGTTCTGCGATCCCAGCCAATGTTCGAAGAATGACGATGGCGCAGACGCTTTGTGATCTTCATGCGTTGTTGATGCACTTATCACTGCCTAAAGTGCATCTGTGTGGCTATTCGATGGGCGGGCGCATTGCGCTCGCTTTTGCGCTACGCTATCCACAACATGTCGTTTCGTTAGTTCTCGAAAGCGCATCGCCTGGATTAGCTACAGCAGAGGAACGCGATCTTCGCATCGAACAAGACAGACGCTTAGCGGAACGGTTATTGAACGATGGTATGCAGAAATTTGTCGCTACTTGGGAAACTACACCTTTATTTGCTTCACAAAAAAAACTTTTGCAATGTGTGTGGGAAAGGCAAAGAAGGACGCGTTTACGACAACGTGCGCGCGGTGTAGCAATGAGTCTGCTTGGTATCGGAACAGGAGCACAACCTTCATATTGGGAGCGTCTCATTACCTTGAATAGACCCACGCTGATCATGACAGGTGAATTAGATGGGAAATTTTCTTCAATCGCCCATAAGATGCTTGAAAAAAATTCGAAATTTCAAGCTTGCACGTTTGCGCATACAGGGCATAATATTCATATCGAACAAATTGAGCGGTATGCTAGCGTGATTCGCGATTTTGTCGATAGCCATAAATAGTTCGTAAAAACAATACAATTAAGTGGCTTATCAATTTCTAGTGGCTTATGGTATTATATCTTCAAGGAGGCGTATTCGCATGCATGATGAAAAGTTGTGCCCAAAATTCGAAGCGGCATTTCAACTTTTGGGTAAACGGTGGA
>JABEUY010000003.1 GCA_013044175.1 Bacilli bacterium | reverse complement strand
TTTACTTCGGATACCACTTCGCAAGCGAAGAAGGAAGAATAGTCTAAGCGTATGAATCTGCGTCGCTCATTTGATCAGTCTTTTATCGGGCATCTCGAAGAGTTGCGTAGACGCATCTTGGTGGTGCTCGCTTTTTTTGTGGTTGCGTTGATCGCTTCCTTCGTATTTGTCGGTAAGATTTATAATTTTCTTGTGGGTCCAGCACACGGGCAGAAGCTAACAGTACTAGGACCTGGCGATGTGATCAGCGTCTATTTTATGATCGCCGGTGTCACCGCGTTTATTTTGACGATTCCGTTCTTACTCTGGCAACTTTGGATTTTTGTTCGACCGGGTTTGCGTGAGCAAGAACGTAAGTATGCGAAGCGTTTGCTCTTACCTGTGCTTATCATGCTGTTGCTTGGCGCGAGTTTTGGGTTTTTTGTCGTGTTTCCGGAGATTTATCATTTTCTCAAACAATTAGCGATCGTTCGGTATGATTTTATGATCACCGCGACTGAATATTTTAGTTTCTTATTTGATGTGGTGATACCGTTTGCTTTGATTTTTGAATTGCCTGTTATCGTGATGTTTTTGACGCGGATCGGACTGTTAACGCCGAAGTTCATGCGTAAGATGCGGCGGTATGCTTACTTTGCCTGTATCGTTCTTGGTACGCTGATCAGTCCACCTGAGTTAATCTCGCATTTGAGCGTCACGGTGCCGATGATCTTACTCTATGAGATCAGCATTGCTATCTCTGCGTTTGCGTATCGAAAAAAAGAGCGAGAGATGGCGAAATGGTATGAGGATCCCGAACCTGTTGCTACAACGCCTGTTGCGACGGAGAAGGCTGCTTTCGCACCTGAGCCACCGAAGGAAGACCAGCAAGAAACAACGGAGAAAGTGATCGATCTTGACGATCGGGAATAAGAAAACCAAGAGAATGCACTCGATGCCTCTCTTGGTTTTTTTGTCGTCTAGTAGTATGTACCAAGGCCGATGTTGCGTTTGACCAGATCGATCGTCTTTTGCGCGGATTCGCGCGCGCGATGGGCACCTTCTTGAAGGATGTCGACCACATCGCCGCTTTGTCGAAGCGATTGAAAACGCGATTGAATCGGTTCAAGGTGGGCGATTACCGCTTCACCCAAGCCTTTTTTGAAATCACCATAGCCTCTACCTTCATACTCGTTCACAATGGATTCGATGGAGCGATCGGTGATCGTGGCGTAAATCGTTAAAAGATTGGCGACAGCCGCTTTCTTCTCAGGATCAAAAGTGACTCCACGTCCCGAATCGGTGACCGCTCGGCTGAATTTCTTGCGGATTTCGTCTGGCGTGTCCGATAACTCGATACGACTTGCTGGATTGGGATTGCTTTTGCTCATTTTCTTCGTCGGATCATCGAGCGACATGATGCGTGCGCCTTCTTTGGTGATCATACCTTCTGGGATCGTGAACGTGTCGCCAAAGCGTGCGTTAAAGCGCAGTGCAATATCACGGGTGATTTCTATATGTTGTTTTTGATCTTCGCCGACAGGGACGAGATTGGTTTGATATAAAAGGATATCGGCAGCCATGAGCGCAGGATAGGTGAATAAGCCGACGGTTACAGCGTCTTTGCCTTCCGCTTTCTCTTTATATTGTGTCATTCGGGATAACTCGCCCATATGCACATTACACTGTAATAACCAACCGAGTTCTGCATGTTCTTTCACGTCCGATTGGACAAAAAGCGTTGCGATCTGAGGATCGAGGCCGACAGCGAGGTAGAGCGCGGCGAGATCGAGAATTCGCGTCTTTAACTCTTTGGGGTCTTGCGGCACCGTAATCGCATGAAGATCCACGATGCAGTAATAACTTTGCGCGTCATGTTGCGCTTTGACAAAATGCTTGAGCGCGCCAAGATAGTTGCCTAGCGTAATTTGGCCAGTTGGCTGAATGCCAGAGAAAACAATCGGAGCCATGATATCATCCTCATACCGTTTCCTCGAATTTTCCCATAGATCCCTTTGCAGTGTCAAATCATCAAGAGGATTGAAAAAATTCGAGAAAGGGTAGTTGCAAAAAAACAGCGTAACCGATATTATAGGGTTGTCATTAGCACTCGATCGAGTTGAGTGCTAATAAAACCGAAAATCAAGTAGGATGGAGGAGGTTTTTGCATGATTAAACCATTAGGTGATCGAGTCGTTCTTCGCGCGGTAGAACGTGAAGAAAAGACGGCAAGCGGAATCGTTCTTCCGGATACCGCTAAAGAAAAACCGCAAGAAGCGGAAGTGGTAGCGGTAGGTTCTGGCCGTTATGAAGATGGTAAACTGGTTGCTGTCGATGTAAAAGTCGGCGATCGCGTTATTTTCTCCAAATATGCTGGTACCGAAGTGAAATACGATGGTGTTGAATACCTCGTGGTTCGTGAATCGGATATCTTGGCTGTTGTCGAGAAGTAATCTGGCTACATAAGTGTTGCCTATAAAGAACGAAACAAGAATCGAGGAGGTCTGACGACATGGCAAAAGATATTAAATTTAGCGAAGAAGCACGTCGTGCGATGTTGCGCGGTGTCGATGCTCTTGCAGATGCCGTTAAAGTAACGCTCGGTCCACGTGGCCGTAATGTGGTCTTAGAAAAGAAATTTGGTTCTCCGCTCATCACCAACGATGGTGTGACGATCGCCAAAGAAATCGAACTTGAAGATCCTTTTGAAAACATGGGTGCCCAACTCGTGAAAGAAGTGGCAACCAAAACGAATGATGTCGCCGGTGACGGTACGACGACAGCAACAGTATTGGCGCAAGCGATGATTCGTGAAGGTTTGAAAAACGTCACGTCTGGCGCGAATCCGATGAACCTTCGTAAAGGTATCGAACATGCAGTAACAGCTGCGATCGAAGAAATCAAACGCATCTCGAAACCTGTCGAAGGACACAACAGCATTGCGCAAGCGGCTGCTGTCTCGGCTGGCGATGATGAGATCGGTCAATTGATCGCTGAGGCGATGGACAAAGTCGGTAACGACGGCGTCATCACCGTCGAAGAATCCAAAGGCTTCACCACGGAACTCGAAGTCGTCGAAGGTATGCAATTCGATCGTGGTTACATCTCACCTTACATGGTCACCGATTCAGACAAAATGGAAGCTGTTCTTGACGAACCTTACATTTTGATCACCGATAAGAAAATCGGCAACATTCAAGAAATCCTTCCTGTGCTTGAACGCGTAGTCCAATCCGGCCGTCCGCTTCTTTTGATCGCAGAAGATGTCGAAGGCGAAGCGCTCGCAACGCTGGTCGTCAACAAACTTCGTGGTACGTTCACCGCTGTCGGTGTGAAAGCACCTGGCTTTGGTGATCGTCGTAAAGCGATGTTGCAAGATATCGCGATTTTGACCGGTGGTCAAGTGATCAGCGAAGAACTCGGTCTTGAACTGAAAAGCACGACGATCGATCAACTCGGTCGCGCACGTCAAGTTCGCGTCTCGAAAGAAAATACGATCGTGGTCGATGGTTCCGGCAATCGTTCCGATATCGATGCCCGCGTTAACCAAATCCGCGTGCAACTCGAAGAAACGACTTCCGATTTTGATCGTGAAAAACTCCAAGAACGTCTTGCCAAATTGTCCGGTGGCGTAGCGGTCATCAAAGTCGGTGCAGCGACCGAAACCGAACTTAAAGAAAAGAAACTGCGCATCGAAGATGCGTTGAATACGACACGTGCTGCGGTCGAAGAAGGTCTTGTTGCAGGTGGCGGTACAGCGCTTGTCAATGTGATCAAAGCGCTTGATAGCGTCACAGCAACAGGCGATGAAAAAACGGGTGTGAACATCGTGCGCCGTGCGCTCGAAGCTCCGATTCGTCAAATTGCGGACAATGCTGGCCTCGAAGGGGCTGTCATCGTAGAACGCTTGAAAAAAGAACCTATCGGCACTGGCTACAATGCGGCAACAGGCGAATGGGTTGACATGTTCCAAGCGGGTATCGTCGATGCTGCGAAAGTGACGCGCTCTGCGCTTCAAAACGCAGCTTCCGTCGCTGCGATGTTCTTGACGACCGAAGCGGTCATCGCGGACAAACCAGAAAAAGATAAACCACTCCCAGGCGGCGCAGGCGGCATGGGCGGAATTGATGTGATGTAATTGGAAGTAACGTTAAAACCCCGCGGATGCGGGGTTTTTTCGTCTTCATGGCTGAAAGCGTTAGCTGACCGGTTGCTTCGTTTCGTGACGCAGGTAATCGATCATCATCGGCGTGATGAAGGGAAGCAATTCGGGAAGCATGTTTGGCAATAAGGCTTCCATCGTTCTTGGTAAGAGATCGGGCATCAATGCTTCCATATCACTTGGCAAGGGTCCGACGCGCTGACTGACAGCATCGAGCATGGCAGGCATGATTTTTGGCATGATGCCAGGAACGAGACGAGGCATGAGAATGGGCATCATTTTTTCCATCATGGCATAGCCCCCGGGCACTGCTTTCATCCCATGCATCATCGTGACCATACTGTGTGGCATCGCTTCGAACATTTGTGGAAACAGTGCTACCATCAGTTGTGCCATGGGTTCAGGTTGCATCAACGCGATAAATTTCTCAAAGTATCCCCACATGACGAGTGAATTTTGCGTCATATCTTCCGTTTCATAACCGAGGCCTTTTGCGATAAAACGCGCCAAATCGGTGACAGCGATAGGAACATCGTTCGCCTTGGCAGCCGTTCGCAACTGGACTTGGCAACAAGGACACATCGCAAGTAACGTATCTGCTTGCACATCGACCGCTTCTTGCAAACGCAGATTGCCGAGTTTCGGCGCGACATCCGATTCGCCGATTAGCGTGAGTACAGACCCGCAACAAAGGCCATTTTCACGATTGTGTTCCATCTCGACGAGTTCCACGCCAGGCATGGCAGAAAGAAGTTCGCGCGGTGGTTCATAAATGCCTTGTGCTCGCCCGGCATGACAGGAATCGTGAAAACATACTTTAGCCGAGATGGTTTGGTCAAAGTGTAGGTTGCCTTCTTCGATCGCTTTTGCAGCGATTTCCGTGTAGTGTTTCACCTCAAAATCGTAATCGATATTTTTCTTTTTCGCCAATTGTGGATAAAGTTCTTTCCAAACGAGACCACAAGCAGGGCAAGAAGTAACGATCGTTTTGGCGCCGCGTTTTTTGGCTTCGGCCACGTTGTGCTCAAAGATTTCCTCAAAGACATCCCACTTGCCAGCCACTTTCATCGGAATCCCACAACACGCTTCGTCGTTGCCCATATACGTATACGAAACGCCAGCTTCATCGAGGATGCGCAGCGTTGATTTTGCCACATCGGTATTCACATACGAAGCGGTGCATCCTGCAAAATATAGAACATCCGCTTTCTCCTGAATTTTTGGTGCTAAATCTTCAGGTACCCAATCGGCTCGCTTCTCTTGTTTGCCAGCCCAGATATTTTGTTCACCCCGTAAAGAGGCAGCCATCATCTCAAACGGCGGGAACGTCATTTTCTTTTCTTCTTCAATCAATACACCGCGCATCGTCATCCAGTTGTGTTCGACAGGAAGATTGAGTTGACAACGTGTATTGCAGATTTCACACGTCGTACAAAGCAGAAATTTATCGATCATCGCCTGATCGAATTTTTCTCTGCCTGCCATTACTTCACGCAAGTACGCATACTTGCCGCGCGGTGAATGCGACTCAAATCCACGACCAGAAAATTGTGTACAAGTGTTGACGCAATATCCACAGCGCGCACAAGCGGTCGCAAAAAAAGCCACGTTACCCGGAATGCCGTGCGTGTCTTTCGTCTGATGAGCAAAATCGCCAGTCTTTGTCGTCGCTCGATTGGCGAACGGTCGGATGATCGGTTCGAATTTCGTAGCTAGTAGCATGACCGCATGCAAAAGATCATTGCCGAGAATTTTGTGAGGATTCAAAAGATGGTGAGGATCGTTTTTTTCCTTATATTCTTTCAAAAGTCCATAACGTTCTTGGCCAAAAACATTTTTGGCTTCGCTTTTAAAATAAAGTCCGGTTGAATAAGCAGTGCCACCATATTTTTTGGCGATGGAAATGACAGAAAGCGAGAGAGCAAAGGCGAGGTTATAGGCAAAAGTGCGTTCATCATGTGGTATAAAGCCAAGCAAAGTTACTTTATTGTCCTTGCCAACCATTCCTTCGAGGATGAAAGGTTGTTTGATCTTTTCATCGATCTCGTTCAATACGTCCGATAACGAAGCGAGTGGCACGATCACTTCGGTCGGGATCATCGAAGGACCGATTCGTTTTAGTCGCATCGGCGCAAAGCGCAAATCCCATTCATGTTCAGCCGCTTCAGAAGGAAGAATCTGCGCTTGAACACGTTCAAGAATCGATAATAACGGTTGATCGATCAACCGATGACGGGAAGCGGGATAGGCGATCATCAGGACAAAAGCTTCGGGCAATTGTGGCGCATAGTGCGGATGCGCTTCTTCATAAGGGTGACCGTGTTTATGCGGTAGTTTTTTCTTTAGACGTAACGATTCTGGATTTAAAAAAGTCATCGACCAGATCGGCAAAGCGGCTTCGGAGATTAAGCTAAGCGCTTTTCCTAAAGCGAGAGCATCAGGAAAAGCGATAGCGCGGTGCATCTCCGCTTCAAGGGGTCGAATACGCAAGGTAATGGTTGTGATGATCCCCGTAATCCCTTCAGCGTCAGCCACATAATCCGCCAGTGCTTTCCCTGCAAAGACTTCGATCTCACCAGAAAGCATGATAACACTTGCCGAGAGCACATTTTCTTTAAAGAAACCGTATTCATAAGAACCAAAACCAGATCCACCTTGCGCTAACCAACCACCGACCGTGGATGCGGGTGAGGAAGAAGGATAGAGACGCAGATCCCATTGTTGATGATGCAGTTGGTGCTGTAACGATTCCCAAACGATCCCTGCTTGCACGGTGACGGTACCATCCTCAGCATCGATCGCGAGCATACGATTCATCGCGGTAAGATCGACGATGATCGCATCTTTCTCAGGTAAGACACCGCCGTAACCGGATGTCGACATGCCACGAGGGACGAGCGTTACTTTTTCATCCCTAGCGATTTGAACCAGTTGAACGATTTCGTTTTCATCGACAGGTCGAACAACAGCACCAGCCAAGCCTACGGGAATGATTGGTTTGATCAGCGAAGGAAGGGCACCAACATCGAAGGAATAGAGTTTTCGTTCCACGCGGTCATCGCGATAGCGATCGCCAAACAGTAACTGCAGCCGATGTTGCTTGGATTCCATGAGCAAAGCCATAAGAATTCCTCCTTTTTGTGAAAATACGAACATAGTATATGCGATTACTATACCCAGCTAGGTACAGTATAATTCTAATTTATGCTGCACAGAGGACGAAATTTTGCCATTTATCAAAAGATTCACTAGTTACTATGGATTAGTCTTCAAGAGGCCGATCCGATGAGGGATCGGTTTTTTTACTGTACTTGTGATCTTTATCACAACAGTTTGGTTGAACGAAGGGGATAATAAGGAATAGCAAAGTGAGCGAAGGAAAGGGGTTTGGGGCAATGACTTGGAAGATCGTTGATCTCGATGTGCGGGAGATTTTACGTAGGAAAGAAGATCCGTTTGACGTGATTATGGCGACTGTTGAGCAGTTGGGGGAAAAAGATGTGTTGCAATTGCATGCGACGTTTCGTCCGATGCCGTTGATCACGAAGCTACAAGCGAGAGGCCTTGCGCATGCGATGATCGAAGAGGCGCCCGATCACGTCATCGTGCAGTTTTATTCGGAATCGACCCCGATACCCTATTATCATCTGGATAATCGTAACTTGGAACCGCCACAACCGATGGTAAGGACGCTTGCCATGCTTGAACAAGAACCACAGTGTCAACATGGTACGATGGGTGTAGAGATCTGGAATGTACGTGTGCCTGCGATGCTCTTGCCGGAGTTAGAGGAGCGTAATTTCGCGTATGAAGTCGTGGAAGAGGCAGAATCCTTCGTCAGGTTACGAATCTTTCACGCCTAAGTGTGCTGTCGTCAGGAGGGATACCCATGCAAGCAAGTGGCATCACCACGAATCAATCACCGCCGTACTCGTTACCGATGCGTTATCTGGTTGTAGGCATCCTCTTCTTTGGCCTGTTTGCGCTGGATCTCGCTCGGCAGGCAAGTGGGCTTGTGCTCGGTGATCCGGGGGCACCAAGCGTTGTCGCGCTGACGCATCTGCTCACGCTTGGTGCATTACTTTCGTTTGTGATGGGCGCTGTCTATCAACTGACGACGGTGACCTTTCTCGTACCTTTATCGAGTGAGAAAGTGGCAAAGTGGAATTTTTGGCTCTATGTTCTTGGCTTTACCGGACTTTTCTTTTCGATGGCAACGTGGTGGTCGATGGGGTTGGTGGTGTTTGGCACTTTGGTGATTAGTGCGATTACGATCTATGCGTGCGTACTCTTGCGTACGCTCATGAAGGTGAAAATGAAAGATGCTGTGTGGGGCTTTATCGTCAGTGCGCATCTGTACTTGCTGTTGGCGATCTCTGTCGCAGTCCTGCTCATTCTTGCCGACGCGAATATCTTTCCACAACTCAATGCTGTGATGCCGCAACTGATCATTACGCATATCTTGCTTGCCGTCGGTGGTTTTTTTACGATGTTGATTATGGGCTTTAGTTTTAAACTTGTGCCGATGTTCACGCTTGCTCATGGCTTTTCGATACGGGGACGGGCAAGGTTGTTACTCACGGCGCACGGTACGATGGTGCTGTTGCTTATCGGTATCTGGACGCCGTACCGTCTCTTTCTTGTCATAGGTCTAGGGCTTGCGATCTTTGCGTTGGTCGATTATCTGCTTTTGTTACGCGCGATCGTGAAAAAAAGGATGCGAAAGCGCGTGGATGTGCCGATTCGTTATGCGGTTTTTTTGCCACTGATCGGCATCGTGACGCTTTTGCTCGTTCTTTGGCAAACGTTAATACCGCTTAGCGTTCTTGCTTGGCAGGAGATGATCATGCTGTATCTTCTCGGGTATGTGACGCTTAGTGTGATCGGCTTTTCGTATAAAATTATCCCGTTTTTGGTGTGGACAAAAAGGTACAGCCAACCCCAACCGGGGCGTAAGATGGTCATGATCGCCGAATTGATTCAGTATAAGACGACATGGCCTGTGATGCTGCTATTTGCGATCGCTCTCATGGGTTTGATCGTCAGCGATACGATACACGTGCAGGCGAGCACGATCGGGTTTGCGCTCTTGCTTTGTGTCTCGATTTTTCTTTATCTCTATCAGATACTTCGCGTGCTAAATCTTTATCTGACTTTTAAGGAGATGATCGAATCATGATCGATTTGATGGCCGTACAGACAGCGTTAGAACAAGTCTTAGACCCAGAGATCGGTATTGATGTGGTGAATTTGGGCTTGATTTATGCGATGGAAGAGCAACCGGATCAAACGCTTCGTATCGCCATGACGATGACGACACCAGGTTGCCCGGCGCATGATAGTCTGAGCTATGCTGTACAATGTGCGGCAGAACAAGTGCCCGGTGTGAACGCTGTACAGGTTGAGGTTGTCTGGAATCCGCCATGGACGCCAGAAAGAATGTCAGACTTTGCTAAAGAACGTCTCGCTTGGTGAATCGAGATTCGACAAACGATAGGTTGCCTGTCACAATAGGATCAGAGAAAGCATAGCTTTGCGTTTGGAAGGAGAGAGAAGCATGCCCTATCGCCTGATCCTATTTGATTTGGATGACACATTGAGTTATTTTGAAGATTATTGGGAAGCGGCATGCAAAGACGCTTTTGCCTCGTTTCCTTTGACGGCAGGCTTAGATCATGATCGACTTTTTCACGAATATGAGAAGTGGAATGCGATTCTCGACAAACAGTATATCGCGCGTGAGATCGATGTCTATACGTATCGCAATCAACGTTTTTTACGAGCGTTAGGTGAATTGGGGTTGACGGCGACGTGGGATGAGGCTGAAGCGTTTCATGCGCTTTATTTTTCGCTTTGTGAGCGCCATATGGTCGTACGACCGGACAATATCGCCTTGCTGACGAAACTTAGCCAAACGTATCGTCTCGGGATCGTGACCAACGGTACGGTGGATGTGCAGATGCGAAAGATCAGGGCGTGTGGGATTCAACCTTTTTTCCCCGATTTTGCGATCTTTATCTCGGATCAAGTGGGTGTCGCGAAACCGGATGCGAGAATCTATCAAGTCGCGCTTAATGCTTTTGCGGTTGATGCGAAAGATACGATCTTTATCGGGGATTCCTGGCAAAATGATGTGCAAGGGCCAAGAGCGATCGGCATAACGCCAATATGGCTGCGCCGTGATCCTCACGTACCGATTCCGGATGCTTCGGTGAGGACGATCGACATACTTACTGATATCGTTCACGTTTTACAAGAATGATTTTCAAAGGATAGCGCTTTCATGCGTTGTCGTCATAAAGTGTTTATCAATAATTAATCAAATTGTAACGATTCGCTCTAGACAAACGCCTTTGATTTGTGAGATTCTAATCCCATGGGACTGATCCCCCTACAAGCTTTTACTATTGCGTCGAACTTTCGGCGCTTTTTTTTTTGTTATCGTATAACGAGCCGATGTGATTTGAATCCAGGAAATGCGACGAATTGTGCTTTTGTTTTTTTTGTTTTGTTGTATAGTACAGGTATGCGTATTAAACAATTTATTCCTATGCGTAGGGCTTATCGAATCCTTATCGTCCTGCTTTTTCATTTTTTTTTGGTTATACTCGGAAGCCTATATCCGTTGGTAAGGACGACGTCATTTCGTAACCTTACCGGCACGCCGTTTGATCAACTTATGCAATGGGATTCGCTATTCTATCGTGCCATCGCGCGACATGGGTATTCTTTTTCTCTAGCGCTTCAAATAAAATATTTTTCAATCACGAATCTCCTCCCCTTTTTTCCTCATGATAAGACGGCAGCCTTTTTCCCGGGATTGCCCATCGTGATCCATGTTCTTACGCCAATTGGCGCTTTATTGCTAATTTTCTTTTTGTTTCTTGTCAATCTCACGCTTTTTTATCATTGGGTCAATACGATGTATGATGAAAAAACAGCGTTTGTCTCCATGCTGCTATTTGCTGTGAATCCTGGTTCATTTTATTTTACAGCGCTTTATCCAGAAACTTTTCTGGTTTTAGGGAGTCTTTTGATCGCTTTTGGTTTGCAAAGAAATAATCGCTTTGGTGATCGATTGGCTTATCTGACTTGTTTTTTCGTTGGCTTTTTTCATAAACTCGCTATTATGAATCTCGTGTTTGGGTTGGTATTTATTAAGAGAAAGCAGTATGGTAAGGCGATTCTTTACGCGATCCTTTGCTTTTTACCATGGATTATCTTTTCTTTGTATCTTGAAATTGTTTTTGGTCATCCTTTTGCTTTTATTACGGCTGAACGTGCGTGGGGCAGAACATGGAGTTTTCCCTTCGTGAATTTATTGCTTGGCCTATGGCAAAAAGATTGGCTAAATAGTGTATACATGTGTATTTTATTAGGCCTGATGATTCGCTTTTTGATACTGGGATGGCAGAAAGAAAAGTATCGAATGATCATGATCTATACGATTTGCTATGCGGTCGTACTTATCAGTTCTTATACCAAAGAAGGCGCTTTGATGAGCGTATTGCGACTGTTTGGCGTCATTTGGCCGATCTATATTTATACACGTAGAGAAGATCAATTTCGAATTTGGAAAAGATATATTCCTTATTTTTTGTTGTTTTCCTTTTCGTTATGTACGTTTATTGGCTCAGTTTTGGCAACGCACGGCCATTTTTTCGAGTAAAAAAGCGGTCATCGACCGCTTTTTATCATGTGGATTTATAATTTATTACATCACGAGGACGCAGGTTGGTTTATTGACGAAAAGTTTGGCTTTGGTGGTGGTTAATTTGCCGGTAGTTGGATCGATGGACAATACGCTGATGTTATCCGATTCTTGATTGGCAACGATGAGCGAAGCGCCGTCTGGCGTGATCGCAAAGTGGCGAGGGACTTTACCGCCACTTGAAATCCACTGAATCGGCGTGAGTGTACCTTGTGTTTCATCGATCGCATAGACGACGATGCTATCATGACCACGGTTGGATGCGTAGAGAAAACGCCCATCTTCACTGACAGCGATATGGGAAGCGGTGCTCTTGACGGTGACATCGTCCGGTAACGTTTTGACAGACTGTTTCTCGTTGATCATTCCTGTCGCTTCATCATAGTCATAGACGCAAATCGTATTATTCAATTCATGAATCGCATAACCTATCGACCGTAAAGGATGGAAGATAAAGAGCCTTGGCCCTGCGCCTGGTTTTGTCGTATGCGTGGCCACATAAGAGAGCGATTCGGTGACTTCGTGAAACTCATAGGTGATGATTTCATCGGTACCGAGATCGGTAACGAGTGCGTATTTTCCTTGGCGATCGATTGCGATCGCATGCGGATGCGCACTTTCTTGCCGTTCGATGATTGGACCATTGCCTTGGTGGGCGATTTCTTGTGTTTTTCTGGCGAGTCCTCCATGTTCATGTAAGGCAAAAACGCTTAGTGATCCTCCTTCGTAGTTGGCGCTAAAAAGATGGCGCCCCGATGGATCAATGGCAAGGTAACAGGGCGATGCTTTGGTGACATCTTGCGCTTGCACGAACATCATATGACCTGTTTGCATCTCCATTGCATATTCACCGACTTGTCCACTATGGGATAGGCGTTCACTAGCAGCAAAGATACGGTTTTTGGTTGGATGCTTGATCAAGTACGAAGGATTTTCTAAACCGCTCGTGGTGACGACAACGGAAAGCGTATAAGATGAAGGCACTGCATGCTTGGATCTCGACCAATAGCGAACGGTATAGATACCTGTATTGGATGCTTTGGCATAGGATCCGACGACAAGCAGATAATCTTTGAAAACAGGATTCATGAAACCAACCCCTAACTGATTTGGTGTTATGAAGGCGTAACCATTATAACGCGAGATGAGGCTTTTCGCGCGTTTGTTCAACAAATCGACAGAAACGACTCTGTGAAGTATGATAGTTTTATTGCAGTATATTTCGGAGGCAATTTATGAAACTCATCCTTTTATCCGGGGGTTCCGGGAAACGGTTATGGCCGATGTCAAACGATAGCCGCTCAAAACAGTTTTTGCGTGTACTGCCCCATGGGGATGATCAAGCCATCTCGATGTTGCAACGCGTATGGGAACAACTTAATCGAGTAGGACTGACTGAGCATTCGTTCGTGTGTGCTTCTAAAGCACAACAAGAGATGATCTATGCGCAACTTGGTAAAGTTCCGGTTATCGTCGAGCCAGAACGAAGAGATACGTTTCCAGCGATCGCGCTCGCGGTTGCTTTTCTTCTCGATCGTATCGGCTGTGATGAACAGGAACCGATCGTCGTTATGCCGGTCGATCACTTTGTGGATGATGCTTATTTTGAACAGCTCGCAAAGCTAGACCATGTACTTGAAGCGACGTCGGCAGATCTCGTATTACTCGGCGTGAAACCAACAGCGCCTTCCAGCCAATTTGGTTATATGACGGTAGAAAAAAATACGTTCTTAGAGAAAGACCTGCTTACGATCACTTCGTTTATTGAAAAGCCGGAAGCTGATCGTGCACAGCTCTTAATAGAGCAAGGTGCATTATGGAATTGTGGTGTTTTTTGTTTTCGACCTGGCTTTTTACGTGATCGAATGAAACAAAAAGGTTATGCAACTTCCTATGAAGCGATTGCCAGCGATTTCAGGGCACTACCAAAGCGCAGTTTTGATTATGAAATCGTCGAACAGGTTCAAAGTATCGCTGCGATTCCCTACGAAGGTACTTGGAAAGATCTTGGTACGTGGTCGGAATTAGCGCAGGAAGTGGGTAAACCTTTAGTCGGTTTGGGGACAGCAGAAGATTGTGCGAACACGTATGTTATCAATGAACTTGGGATTCCGATTGTGGCTATGGGGCTACGCGATGCTGTGGTTGTCGCAACGCCAGACGGTATTCTTGTCTCTGACTTGAAAGAGAGTGCGAAAATCAAAAATGCTGTCGCCGCATTTGATCAACGTCCGATGATGGAAGAACGCTTTTGGGGAAATTATCGCGTCTTAGATTATTCGAAGCTCGATGATGGCACGGAAGTGATCACGAAGATGCTAATGATTCATGCAGGTAGAACGATCAGTTATCACAAGCATATGCATCGAACGGAAAATTGGACGATCGTGGCAGGGCGCGGTGAAATCGTGATCGGGACGAATCTGATGACCGTGCAAACTGGTGATGTGCTCCGTGCATTTCCTGATCAGTGGCACGCGATTCGTGCGACGGAGACGATGCAAATTATCGAAGTCCAACAAGGACAAGAACTCGTGGAAGAAGATATCTTGCGTCGTTTCGATCATTGGCAAGAGATGATGGATCATATCGCGCATATGGCGATTTAAGGCGATGACGTTGTGATGGAGGCTAAGTTAGACAGATGGAGATCGGGAAAATACAAGAACGAGCAGAGCAAGAAGGATCTTTGCCAACGATTCAACACTTGATTGACAATATCAAGCAAGTCATCGTCGGCAAAGAGAAAGTGATTCGACTGCTGCTCGTGGCGTTGATCAGCCGTGGTCACGTGCTGGTCGAAGATGTACCTGGCGTCGGGAAGACGATGCTGGTGCGATCGCTCGCTAAAAGTTTGGCCTGCGATTTTAAACGCATCCAGTTTACGCCAGACCTGTTACCTTCCGATGTGACCGGTACGGCGATCTTTAATCAGCGAAGCGGTGATTTTGAGTATCGGGAAGGCCCGATCTTTAGCCAAATTGTCTTGGCGGACGAGATCAATCGCACCTCACCCAAGACGCAATCCGCGTTGTTAGAGGCGCTCGAGGAACATAGTGTATCTTTTGACGGGGTTACGCACGCTTTACCGCAACCTTTCTTTGTGCTCGCTACGCAAAACCCCATCGAATATGAAGGCACGTTTCCTTTGCCCGAAGCACAACTCGATCGTTTCTTATTAAAAGTATCGCTTGGCTACCCGACGAAAGAGGAAGAGGAAATCGTGTTAACGCGCGGTACGCAAGGAATTCGGGTGGACACCTTGCAGGCAGTGATTCAGCCAACCGATATTCTCGCATGGCAAGAAGCGGCTGAAGCGGTCTATATCGACCCGACGTTGTTACGTTATATCATTGAAATCGCCCATAAGACGAGAGAGCACGAGAAAATCTATCTCGGTGTTTCACCGCGTGCTTCGATTGCCTTAGCCAAGGCAGCAAAAGCCTATGCATTTACATTTGGTCGTTCTTATGTGATTCCTGATGATTTGAAAGCATTATTTGAGCCGGTATTTACGCATCGACTTTTGTTGCATCCTGAAGCAAGGCTGCAAGGCTACACACCGCTTCAACTTCTCAGCGAGATTATTGAACACGTTGAAGTACCCGTTTTTGTCACGCGGAGTTAAACCGATGAGGAATCGACTGTTCATCCTTTTGTTTTTTGCGGTTGTAATCGTACTGTTTATCATCGCCAAAATGTATGGTGGTTTTGGACCGTGGTTTTTATTTGGTGCGGCGATCGTACTGGTCATTTATGAAGTGCTATTTTTTCTTTTACAAAAAACGAACTTCACCGTAGTTCGTGAATTGAATGCGATGCGCTTGCGAGCGGGCGATGAAGTGCACGTCAAGCTTTCGATTCGTTGGGAAAGCAAAACCTTTTTGCCGATGCAATGGGTACGCATCGAAGAAAATGCGCCGAGCACCTTTGCGGCACGAATGTCGAGAAATGCTTGGACGTTTTTCCCTTATGGCAAAAAAACGGCGGTGATCTCGTATTGTGCTAAACCTTTGTCACGAGGTGCTTATCGCTTCACGACGATCAAAGTGACGAGCGGTGATCTGTTCGGTCTTTTTTCATGGCAAAGGGAAGTGCCAGCCCCTGGTGATCTGATTGTCTATCCGATGAAAGTTCCGACAGCGTCACTCGTTTATCAAGGAAAAGCGGAGCAAGGCATGCGACTTGCTAAGGGAAAAACGGCGGATGATGCCGCGAAAGTCGTGGGCATTCGCGATTATGTTCCTGGTGATCGGTTAAGTCGAATTCATTGGCCGGCCACAGCGCGAACGGGCGCGTTGCGTTCCAAAGAATTCGAGAATTATGTCAATCAACAATTGGTTTTTCTTTTAGACGTTAGTGTGCCGACGGTTATGTATGAAGACTTTGAATATGCGCTTTCTTTAACAGCTTCGATGATGGAAAAGGCATATCGTGAAGGCGTGCCGTTCGGTTTTTTATCGTTTCATCAAGATGTGATCGAGTACCCCGTCTCGCAAGGCGAACAGTATCTTTTTACGATTTTCGAACAGTTAGCGATGTTAGAGCCATCCCATGGGTTAGCGCAAAATGACCCATGGTGGCGGATTATGATGTTTCCCAAATTCACCACGCTTTGGATTATCACGCCATCCTCACCGGATCAGTGGTTGCAAAAAGCCTTGGTTGCGAAAGAAAGACAACTTTTGATCACGTTTTACTTTGTGCAAGCGCGGGAGATGGATGGCATTACGGCGTCGAGTATTCGTTCTTTGCGTGGATTAGGTTTTAGCGTCTATCGTTTTCCCGAAAAGTAAAACGGAAAGTCATAAGCAGAAAGGAGGTTCGTTCTGGTTGTTACAAGCCTTTTTTCGTGAACGTTGGCATCGTTTGGGCATCTCTTTTTTGTTATGGATCTGGATTTCCATCTTATTGTCAGCCTGGCAAGGTGTTGGTGCGTTTGGTGCCACCACGCCAGTGATCGTCTATGTCGGGTTACTTCTTAGCAGCGGTTTTTTTCAGAAACGTTGGTTGCGGTACAGTATTCTTATCCTCGCTCTTCTTATCGTTATCAAAGGTGTTTATTATCCATTGATTCCTTGGGATCAACCGTTTGTGTTCATAGCAACGTGGATCGGACAGCTTCGGCTTGGCTTTGTGGCGATTGTGCATCGTGATCAGCAGACGTTAATTGACTTTGTACGCGTCTTAGCATTCTTGGGCGTTCTGACGTTTGGTACCCGACTTTTAGAAGAGGGTGCCACGAAACCATATTGGATGATGTTGTCACTGATCGTAGGTGAATTTGCCTTGATTGGTTTCAATGTGACGAAACATCAACAACCCATTTTTGCGATCGTGGTATTTTTGCTCGTCGGCCTCGTCTTACTGTTGTGGACGAGATTGCCGCAGTTGACGCATGCAACGCAGCAATTGTCGTGGCGACAGATCGTATTCCAAGGGATCGTGCCCGTCTTGGTTGTCACCACCATGGTAGTCGTCGGATTATGGATTCCCAAGCCAAGTGCGAGTTGGCCAAAACCGCAATCGCTATATCGCATTTTGCAATTACTTACCTTTCATGCTGGTGGTGCTTCCTATGGTGCTAATGATAATGCGTTAGGTGGGCCTTTTAACGGCAGTCAGGCGGTCGATCTTAAAGTTATCGCAAATGCGCCTTCGTACTATCAAGGTGATGTGTTGACCGATTATACGGGGACAGGTTGGTTGCCAACTTCCGCTTCTTCGTTAAAAGAGACTTCGGGTAAAACGATCTCTTCTGCGTTGACCACAGATATTGGTCCGACTGTCGAATTAGCTTCTTCGAAAGTACATACGACGATCACGGTGGAAAAAGGCACGTATCCCGTTGCGTTTGTACCGTATCAATTCGCTTCGGTGGTCGCACCCAAAGGGCAATCTTCTTATGTGATTCGACCAGCTCGTGACGCGGTTAGTTTTGGTACCCTCTCACCGGGCGAAACATATTCAGCGACGTCTTATGTACCCAATGTGTCGTATCATGAACTCGCTGCAGTTAATGACGGTAATCTTAGTTATGGTTTTCCTCAAGAATTATCACTCCCGCCAACGATTCCAGCTCGTGTCATCGAACTTGCAAAGTCGATCACGGGCGGCAAGCAAGGAACATTGGCGCAGATCGAAGCGATTATTCATTATCTCGATACGCACGAAACCTATCAAACGCAAGGCATACCGTATCTACAACCTGGACAGGATTTTGTCGATCAGTTTTTATTTGTCACGCATAAGGGCTATTGTGATTATTTCTCAACCGCTCTTGCCGTTCTGGCTCGTGCTGTGGGTATCCCGACGCGGTGGGCGCAAGGATTTATCGCCGTATCAGCGAATCCTTCGTATCACGGTCCTTTGCATGAGTATCTGGAGCGAGGTGTTGACGCGCATTCCTGGACGCAAGTATGGTTTGCTGGCTATGGTTGGGTTCCGTTTGATGCGACGCCAGCCAGTGGTGAAAATGCTGTGACATCGCCTAATAACACTTCTTATCAGTCGCCTGGTGTAACGACAACGAATGCTTCCTCAAAAGGACTTACCATCGGTCATCGCGGTACGATTCAAGACCATGGCTGGCTGCTAATAGTAAGTACTGGCTTTCTCTTTTTGGTGGTTCTTCTTAGCGTTTGGTTGCTCTGGCGTAGGCGAAAGATTCGGCAAATGCGAACTGGCAATACGAGGGATCAACGCTTAGAAGGTCTGCTGCTAAGTTTTTATCATCTGGTTGGGGCAAAACGCAGTGATCTCACGTTGCGCGAGTTTGTGGAACAAGACGATCGTTTCGTGGATTTTGACGAAGAATGTTCGGGAAAAGTGCCTAAATCGCTTGCACTTCGCTTCGTGGCATGGTATGAAGAAATGCGATATGGTGATCCGGCTTTGCCGATTTATTTTGAAGAAGGACAGAAACAGATGCAAGCGTTGGTCGATGCTGTTCGTCAACGCCGTCGATCGATGAAGAACAAAAAATAGCAGGAAGATCGAAGGGGAGGAAGTTGCTTGTGAATGTCCATGAGGACTTTATTGCTGTCCTGGATTTTGGAGGACAATACAATCAATTAATCGCACGTCGTATTCGAGATTTGCATGTGTATTCGGAATTATTACCGAATGATATCACCGCGGAAAAGCTTAAAGAAAAACATGTGAAAGGCATTATTTTTAGCGGCGGTCCTAATAGCGTTTATGCGAAAGAGGCACCTACGGTCGATCCGGCGATCTATGAACTTGGTGTGCCTGTGTTAGGTATCTGCTATGGTATGCAATTGATGGCGAAAGATTTTCATGCGACGGTGTCTTCAGCACCGATGAAAGAATACGGTTCGACGGAGATTGACGTGACGACAAATGCTCAATTGTTTGTCAATACGCCTGCGACGCAGACGGTGTGGATGAGTCATTCCGATCTGGTGACGCAAGTTCCGCAAGGCTTTGTGATCAATGCGAAGACGTCGAGTGCGCCTGTTGCTGCGATGAGCGATGCGTCACGTCATCTTTATGGTGTGCAGTTCCATCCAGAAGTACAACATACTGTGTACGGGGATGCCTTGCTGAAAAACTTTGTTTTTACGATTTGTGGTTGTGAGGCCTCTTGGCAAATGGATTCGTTTATCGACGATAAAATTGCTGAAATTCGTCATACAGTTGGGGATAAGAAAGTTTTGCTTGCCCTTTCTGGCGGTGTTGATTCGTCGGTGACGGCAGCTTTGTTGCATCGTGCCGTTGGTGAGCAATTGACGTGTGTGTTTGTCGATCATGGCTTTTTGCGTAAAGATGAGTCAGAACAAGTGATGGCGATGTTTGAAGGCGTTTTTCATATGCAGATCTTGCGGATCGATGCGCGTGAGCGCTTTTTACAGTTGCTCGAAGGGATTACCGATCCAGAAGAGAAGCGTAAGCGTATCGGCAATGCGTTTATTCGTGTCTTTGATGAGACTGCAGCGAGCTTAGGTGATTTCGCTTTCCTCGGTCAAGGCACACTGTACACCGATGTCATCGAAAGTGGGACGAAGACAGCCGCCACGATCAAATCGCATCATAATGTTGGCGGTTTGCCAAAGGATATGAAATTCACGTTGATCGAACCACTTCGTAGTCTTTTTAAAGATGAAGCGCGCGAATTGGGTGAAAAGCTAGGCTTACCACACCATTTTGTCTGGCGTCAGCCTTTTCCAGGGCCAGGCCTTGCGATTCGCATCATGGGTGATGTCACGAAAGAAAAACTGACGCTGTTACAAGATGCCGATGCGATTTTGCGCGAAGAGATTCAGCGTGCTTCGCTGACGCAAAGTATCTGGCAGTATTTTGCGGTATTGACTGGGGTACGCAGTGTCGGGGTCATGGGTGATGAACGTACGTATGGTTATACTGTGGCGTTGCGCGCTGTGACATCGCGCGATGGCATGACGGCACAATTTGCTGAGATCCCATATCCGATCTTAGGCAAAATCTCGTCGCGCATCTGTAATGAAGTGCACGGGATAAACCGCGTGGTGTACGACGTGACGTCCAAGCCACCGGCCACGATTGAGTGGGAGTAATTCGAATTCCTCCCGAACGCCTCCGCGTAGGTGTTCGGGATTTTTTATTGAACGTGAACGTTTGACATTATCGTGATCTTTACAAAATGCTTATTGCATAATTATAAGTAAGTATGTATAGTTAGTGCATGAATTTTGTGCGTTTGAAAGAGGCGATAGGCATATGAATGACGATGATGATCAAAAAGCGAGTATCACGCAATTACAAGGGGTAAAAGCCGCACAGAGAACGTTAGGGATTAAGGCGAACGGTCAACCAGATGCGGCGCTTTTTGTCGTTGATCGACCATCTGCTTATGCCGGTGTTTTTACGACGAATCAATTTAAAAGTGCTTGTGTGGAAAGTGCAACGGATCGGTTACATGCTGGTAAGAACATTCAAGCTGTGTTGATCACAAGCGGAAATGCCAATGCCGGTACGGGTTTGCAAGGCAGGGCGGACACGGAGATGCTTGCCGATGCTGTTGCGACAGAACTCGGTTGTCAGGCTGATGAAGTGATCGTATTGCATACTGGCGTTATCGGCATCGCCCTTCACGCGGATCGTTTGATTGGGCAGATTCCTCACCTTGTTGCAGGGTTAGCGACGGACGCAAAAGCTGGCGTGCTAGCGGCCAAAGCGATGATGACGACCGATACCGTCCCTAAGTTGGCGAGTCACTCGTTCACCTATGATGGTCATACGTATACCGTTGCGGGTGTGGCGAAAGGGGCGGGTATGATTCACCCGTGTCTTGCGACAATGTTGTCGGTTATCATTACCGATGCACCTGTACAGGCACCTGTGCTTCAAGGTGCTCTCGCGACATCGGTTGCGACGAGCTTTAATGCGATTTCTGTCGATGGTGATACCAGTCCGAATGATAGTGTGATTTTGCTGGCGACTGGGGAAGGTGAAGTCTGGACGAAAGATCATCCTGCATTCTCTTCGTTTCAAGAAGCACTTGATACCGTTACTTTGGAACTCGCGCAAAAAATCGTTCGCGATGGTGAGGGTGCTACGAAGTTTTTGACGGTGAACGTCACCGGCGCACAAGATGATGGCGTTGCTCGTCGCGTCGCTGAAGTCATCGTCACATCCCCTCTTGTGAAAACAGCTTTTTATGGCGAAGATTTTAATCCGGGACGTATCGTTTCTGCGATCGGACGGTCTAACGTTGAGCTTGTGATGAAGATGATTCGCGTTGCGATCGGTGAAACGATCGTGTTTGAAGATAATGCATTTTTGCAAGTCGATAGCGATGAAGCGAAGCGTGTGATGGCGCAAAAGGAAATCGAAATCAAGATTGAGCTTGGGCAAGGAGTTGCCTCTTGTCGCTATTTTACTTGCGATTTGACGCATGAATATGTGTCGATCAACGCGGAATATACGACATGATGGAGGACGTAAGCATGATGTTACGAAAAGCGAAATTGCGCGATGTGGATCGTATATTTGATTTGCTCCAAGCTTACGCCAAAGAGGGTTTGTTGTTACCACGTACACGCCAATCGATCTGTGAATCGTTGTCTTCCTTTTTTGTCGTTGATCAAGAGGGTGAAGTGGTCGCGACGGCTGCTTTGCATATCTTGGGTGATGATTTGGCTGAGATTCGATCGCTCGCCGTCGTGAAAGAGCAACATGGCAAAGGTCTCGGTAAGCTTTTGGTCAATCGCTTATTTGAAGAGGCGCAAGAACTGGAGATTCCGCGTGTGCTTGCGTTAACCTATCAGCAAGCTTTCTTTGAACGGTGTGCTTTTGTTATTGTGGATAAAGCGGTGTTACACCGCAAGATATGGAAAGACTGCATTCACTGCAAAAAGTTCCCTCTTTGCGATGAGATTGCGATGGTGCGTGCGACGACATTTTATCAAGAAGCAGAGCCACAAGAAGATACAGAGCCTGATGATGCTGTGTCGGATGTGTATATGGATAGTCATGCGATGTAAGAAAGACCTCATCGTTTTAAGCGATGAGGTCTTTGCTGTTAGAGAGAAGCTGCGATATTGCGAGCGATAAAAACGCCGCTGCTCGCTGCTTGGGAGATTCCGCGAGAAAGTCCGGGACCATCGCCGGCACAGAAGAGACCTTTGATTTTCGTTTCCAAGCGGTGGTTCACTTCGGCTCTTGCCGCATAAAATTTCGCTTCGACGCCATAAAACAACGTATGCTCGCTAGCGATACCTGGTGTGACATGGTTAAGCGCTTCGATCATTTCTTGCAGAGCCACCATGGTCTTATAAGGCAGGACGAGGCCGAGGTCGCCCGGTACTGCTTCTTTTAAAGTGGGTTCGATAAAACCATCGCGAATACGATCTGGCGTACTTCGTCTGCCTTTTAAGATATCGCCGTACTTTTGAATGATGATCGACCCGTTAGATAAGGCGTTTGCGTGTGCACAGATCTGTTTGGCGAATTCATTCGGTCGATCGAAGGGCTCGGTAAAACGATGGCTGACGAGTAGGGCGAAGTTCGTATTGGTTGAACCGAGCTCTGGATCTTTGTAAGCATGCCCGTTAGCGGCCATAATGCCCGTGTGATTTTCCACTACGACATGACCTGACGGATTGCTACAAAACGTCCGTACACGGAGTCCTGTCGAAGGAGATTGATAGATGAATTTTCCTTCATACAGATGTTCATTGATCTCTTGCATGACGATGTTGGACGTCTCGACGCGAACGCCGATATCCACTTGATTGTTCGTCATTGCGATATGATGGCGACGTAACAGATCGGATAGCCAGGTTGCACCATCACGACCTGGAGCGAGGATGACATGAGAAGCATGCAATTCTTCGCCATCACGTAGCTTTACGCCCGTAATCTTATCATTGGTTACGAGGATATCTTCGACAAACGTGCGAAAGCGCATCGTGATTTTATCTTCGAGATAGGTAAAAATCGCATTCATCAGTTCAAGGTTGCGATCGGTGCCGATATGACGAACGCGAGCGCGTAAAAGCTTTAAGCCAACGCCCATCGCGCGTCGCTCGATATTGGCGACTTGGTCGGTTGAAGGGTCGGTAATCGAACCGGGTGCACCGTGCGTTAAATTGATTTGGTCGACATAATCGATCAGTTTTAGGACTTCTGTACCTGACATATAATCGGTGAGGTAGCCACCGAAAGCCGAAGTGATGTTGAACTTTCCGTCACTGAAGCTTCCGGCTCCGCCTGCGCCATTGATCACGCCACATGCTGGCCAACAACTGGCATACGTTTTGATATGATTGGGTGGTGGACATTTATCGATTTTGCCTTCCATGATCGGGCAATGACGATAACGTGCTTCAACCCCTTTATCGATGAGAAGAACATGAGCATCTTTAGCGATTCGTGTGAATTCATAGGCGGCGTAAAGTCCAGCGGGTCCTGCTCCGACGATAATGACATCATAAGGTTTCGTCATCGTAGATGCCTCACTTTCTCCAAGCGATCGTTCGGGCGCTATGCCCGCGATATTGTAACCCTGAATGAACGAATTGTACAGTAGAAATTATTAATATGGCGCAAAGCTTCTGAATTTGATATAGTATTCCAGATGATGTATGTGTTTTTGAAAGTGAGTTGACATGTTGAACATGAATGAAACGATTAATGTAACGCCAAAATCACCATGGTATACGTTATTGACGAATCCTGGACAATTCTTTGCGACAAGAGCACCGCAATTGTCGTATGGTAGGCTTGGCCTTGTGGTCACCGTCTTGTCTTTCTTGGTGAATGCCGTCATGAATCTTTATTATTTTCAATCGCCCGCCTTTCATCTTTTAACGGTGAAGTGGACAGCAGCACAACTCACACAATCGAAATGGATTTCTTTTATTGGTCCTTTGATCGTGCCTTGGACTAGCGCTATCTTTTATAGTTTGTTTTATTGGATCGTCCCTAAACTCTTTGCGACAAAAATTACTTTTCGCAATGCGTTATCGCTTGGTTTGACCGTCTTTCTTGTCAGTTCATTAGGAAGTGAAATCATCGATGTCATCGCGACGGTGATTACAGGTCATTTTCATTCTGGTATCACCTTGCTTGGCGACTATTTGCCGGCAGGTACTGCGATCTATGCGCTACTCGGTCGATTTGGTCTTTTTTCATTACTGTCATGGTACGTCATGGGAAAAGCGATCGCTGCATTAACGCAATTATCGTCAAAAAAAAGTTATTTGATCGCATTTATTATTTTCTTTCTTGCCATGTAAGCCAAGTCGTAATTTTTAAAGACTGTTGTATTTTTTGATTTTTAAAGCATAGGATAAAGTACACATGACGAGTTAGACATGGAGTGGGAGCCATGGATCAGCAAAATGAGATTCAACAGCAGATCGATATCGTCACAAACGTCAGTCACGAAATTCGCACCCCACTTCATGCCATGATGGGGTTTAGTCAGCTTTTGTTGCAAACAGAGTTGACAGAGGTTCAGCGGGAATATGTCACCCAAATCGATACGTCGAGTCGACATCTTCTTAAACTCGTGAATGCGATTTTAGATATTGCTAAGCTCGATGCTGGCAAGATGAAAGTAGAGAAGATTCCTTTTTTTCTCGATGAAGTTATGGATCAGTCTATTCATATGGTTGCGTTGCAAGCGCAATCAAAAGGTATCGAGGTGCTTTCGTCCCTTGGACAAGCCGTACCGTTAGGGCTAATCGGAGATCCGCTTCGTTTAGGACAGATTCTGATCAATCTTATGCATAATGCGGTTAAGTTTACCGAGAAAGGTTACGTTTTGCTCAGCGTTGAAGCGGTGCGTCTTCGTGAGTCGACCGGTGAGTTGCGCTTTTCAGTGCAAGATACGGGGATAGGCATGGATGCGTTGCAAGTAAAAAATCTATTTCAGCATTTTGTACAGGGCGATGATTCGATCGTGCGTCGTTATGGAGGTACAGGCCTTGGTCTCTCGATCTCGGCGAAACTGGTTGAACTTATGGGGGGGAAACTTTCCGTACAAAGTGACATCGGTATCGGAACGACGTTTTCCTTTACGCTTGAATTTCCTCTTTCACCCATGCATGAAGTAGCTAAAATGGTTCCCCATGTGGATGTCGATGCAACTTGCGTGATCATCGTGGCGATCGATTCTTTAGAGCGCAAGCTGCTAGCGCAACAGATTCGAAACTATGGATTTTCTACGTTGGTTGTGGATTCGATTGCGGCTTGTGTTCCTCAAACCGCCAATCAAGAACAGCAATCGAATGATTTGCTTCTCATTATCGATCATGAAACGCTCTCTTGGTCTGACTTTCTTTTCGATAATCCGAAGATTCCCGCTTTAATCCTGCGCACATCGCGAGAAAGTGCAGATTGTGATGTCGTGGGTCAACGTGGTAGGGAACATACTGTGATCTTGCGCAAACCGATCAGTCCTATTATGATCATCGATAAGCTATGTCGTTTACTCCAACGATCGACAACGCTAGCTTACCCATCGACGCTCCAACAAGTTGCAACGTCACTTGTGACGACCAAGGAAATCGCACTCGACACCAAGCAAGCGTTACTACGCTTACGCAAAGAAATTGCGACGCATGCTTTTCGTGCGCAAGACACCATGGCCTCCTTGATGCAAAGTACGTCACTATCCGAATTGGAAACGTTTAAGCATTTAAAAGAACGTATCGATCAGTTTGATTATGATCAGGCTCAACAAATCCTCGATGATCTCTTTCGATCACTTTAGGGGGGAAAGGCAGTGCCAAAAGTATTGATCGTCGATGATGTACCGGCGAATCTGAAGATCATTGGGGAACTTTTACGTGATGAATTTGATGTGTATGTTGCGACAAGTGGTGAAACGGCGCTGTCTGTTGCATATTCGTTGTTGCCCGATGTCATCTTAATGGATATCATCATGCCGGGCATGGATGGTGTCACCGCATGCCGTTGGTTGCAAAATCATCCGGATACGGCGGAGATTCCTGTGATTTTTATTACAGCAAAACAACATACCGAAGATATCGTGAAAGGGTTTGAGGCTGGTGGTGTCGATTACATCACAAAACCTTTTCATCCTTCTGAACTATATGCTCGATTAACAACCCATCTTGAAGTGAAACGTTCTCGGGAAGAGTTACGCAAAAATGCTGAGCGTCTTCGCGAATTAAATGATGAACTTGAACGCACAAATAGCCAGCTAGAAGAAGCGATTGAGCGATTACATGTCGCAGCGATGACCGACCATTTGACTGGCGTTGCGAATCGTCGATTTATGGTGGACAAAATTCACGAAGAAATCGTGCGTAACAAACGAACAGGCAGAACATGTTCGTTTGTCATCGCTGATATTGATAATTTTAAAAAAATCAATGATACGTATGGTCATGAGTGTGGTGATTACGTATTAAAGACGGTTGCACAAGTTTTGCGTGCCGGTCTGCGTGCCGGTGATTTTGTCGCGCGTTGGGGTGGGGAAGAGTTTTTCTTACTGTTGCCCGAGACAGAACGAGAAGGCGCCATTCATGTCAGTGAAAAATTACGCGAACGTATCGAGCAAAAGCAATTCATCTATTTTGGTCATTCTATTCATATTACGATGACCTTTGGCATCGCGTTGTATGACGCTTCAGGCAATATGGACACGTCGATTCGTCTTGCTGATCAAGCTTTATATGAAGGGAAAGACCGTGGGAAAAATTGTGTCGTTGTGCTCTAATTTCGGTGCAACCACGTTAATAATCGCTCAAGTGGCCATGTGTTGATGACGCGCTCTTTTTCGAGCCAGCCTTTTTGTGCCATGGGTATGCCAAACTGTTCAATCCTCGTCAAATTATCGGTGGCGTGCGCGTCACTGTCGATACTAAAAAGACACCCGTATTGTCTTCCCTCGCGTAATAATCGATAATCCAAATCGAGCCTCTCCGGATTGGCGTTGCATTCGATCGCCACTTTCGTTCGTGCTGCTGCCTCAAAGACCTTCTCAAAATCTAGGGGAAACGAATCCCTTCGTCCGAGCATGCGACTTGTCGGATGCGCTAGAATCGATACGTACGGCGAATTGATCGCATAGAGTGCTCGTGCTGTCAATTCTTCTTTGCTTTGGCGTAATGCCGTATGGATCGAGGCGACGACGATATCGAGTTCGCTGAGGATGGCATCGTCGAAATCAAGTCGGGCATCGGGTAAGATATCGACTTCGGAACCATGAAGGATGGTGATCATCGGATAGAGCTCTCGAAGGCGCAGAATCTCTTCTTTTTGGCGCATCAATCGATCATAAGTAAGGCCACGTGCGATCGTTAAGCTTTGTGAGTGGTCACTGATCGTCATGTATTGATAGCCCCGTGCGACACAAGCCTGCACCATCTGTTCAAGCGTATGCCGACCATCGCTGTACTGCGTATGCATATGCAGATCCCCAACATAAGCCTCTTTCGTGACGAGTTGCTCCATGGGCACAGGCATCGTCGCAGTATCGCGTAAATGCACAGGATAAAACGGAAATTTTGCATAACGATAGACTTCATTTTCTGTTGTCGCTTTGAAAAGCATAGGCGATGGTGCTTGTTGCAACAAAGCGCGATGGGTAGGATTGGCACTGGTCATAACTTGTGCAAAAGCTTGATGTTCTTGCTTAATCATGTACAGACGTTGGGCAACCGTTCGTTCATGGATCGTTTCGCTGCGAAAATATACGGCATGAATCCATGCCAAGTCGTCATTTTGTGCATGATCAAGCGCTTTGTGAAAACCTAGCGATATCAACGTATCATGGAAGTGACTCGCTTCTTGCTCATCGTTCACGAAGAGCAAGAGTTCAAGTTCTTCCATCGTCGGTTCGCGTCGCGCCAAATCGCCTGTCACTTTGACTTCTTTACCTAGTGACTCCGTAAGTTGTATCGTGAGATCTTGCGCGAATGGTTCTATCCACCATAAAGGCAACTGACGTTTGCGCACGCGGTACGCTTTGATTTCATCGGCTAGTTCGCCATAAAGAGAGCGAGGAATCGGAAGGGTATGGCCGTGATCAAGCGCTTTTTCTAAAGCATCAAGCGATAGGATACCCGCTTCTTGAAATAACGCTTTTGCGTATTGCGTACGCAATCCAGGTAGATCAAACAACTCGCGTAGCGATAAAGGCAACGTGATCTGCGCAGCGCGCAAAGCGGATTCGAAGCCTTCTTCGAGTAAGCAGCGAATTACCTGCAGTATGTCGGCATCGATACCAAGCGTCATCGTCGACCACGTATCATACGGTTGATCGACGAGATCTTGACGCTCGCTGCGAATGATTTCCGCTGCTTGTCGATAGCGACGACTGGTTGTTTCTTTTGGATTTTGCACATCGTGAAACGTAGCGAGAGTGCGTATCATGCGAGCCAATTGACGGTTATTCATGAAGGATGTCATCAAAATGCCCTGCGAGAAGGCGGGCTTGCTCCTTTCGATCGTAGTTGCGAACTAAAGGGCTTTGCGTAAAGTGGGCATAGTCGCCACGCTTCCAGGCTTCATACATGCTGATTAGCGCTTTTTTAATCGCGTGAGCCTGATCGGGTGGTGCGATGACGCCAGCTTCACAGATTTCGATGAGATGGCTGGCTTCTCCAGGTTGGACGAGTGCAAGAATCGGTCGTCCAATGCCAAGATATTCATAAATCTTAGCAGGGACGTATGCGCCGGCTCCTTCTGTTTGGTCACCGATCAAAAGAAGGACGTCCGCTTTACTCATCCATTTGACGTGTTCCTGGTGTGCCACATAACCGATCACAGAGACGACGTCAGTCAATTGTAACTGATCAAGTAAGGCGAGATTATCGGTTTTGCCAGGATAGTCAAATACGCCGGCAAAATGAACGGCGATATCGTCGCGTGCAATCGCGCCTTCTGCGATCGCGGCTTGCAATCCTTGCAAAAACGCTTTGGGAGAACGTTTACCATATAAGATGCCACCATAATATAACGTCATCTTAGAAGTATCGCGGGTAATGTCAGGATCGAGCTTGACGTCTGCGCGATCAAAACCGTTAGGGATGACGTGAAAGCGATCGGATACACTGGGATAACGCTTTTGAAAATCGTCACGAAACGAGTCGGTGACCGTGATGATGCGTGTTGCTCGTACGATCGCGTACGCTTCGAGATAGCGAAAAATGCGATGGCGAATGCCATACTGTTTGCGATGCAAATTCCTGACAAACGGATCGCGAAAATCGAGGATGAGCGGCAATCCTGTGCGTTCACTAAGACGTGCACCAACAAGTAAACTCGATGCCGGTGGTGAAGTTACGTAGATGGCTTTGATCTGTTCTTTTTGGATGACCTCTTCGCCGACTTTGACCGCTTGGCCGATCCATAGCATCGTTTCATCGGGAATCATCAGTGCATCTTTCGTGTTTTTGGCGAAACGAAATACGCGCGAGCGAAGATTCGATCGACTCGGTGCAACGGTGATCGTCGCCGTTGCAGCCGTCTCGTTTTTTGGTTTTGATTTTGAACGCAGGCGATGCTGCATGGCGTTCATCGGATCCATCGCACGATAGATCGGGATATCGGCGATCGCCTCAAGAAGTGAATCATCCCAAGTAGCGCTATAACGCGCCACTTGGGTGAGTACGACAGGTTCATATCCGAATAAGCGTAAGTACTGCGTGAATTTGTAGGGACGCTGCGCGCCAACTCCGCCAATCGGCGGAAATTCATGAGCGATAAGTAGGACTTTCTTACCTGACACGTCGGGAATCCTCCTTAAATGCGCAACAAAGCTGTATCTTCTGTCGCTTGACCGACGATCGCTTCGCAAGCATCAAACACAAGACGGCAGTGAGGAGCTCGTTCCATCAGGGCAGGCAGGCCAATTTGATCCCAAGCTTCTTGGCGGATCGTGACAATGATGACATTTGCTTCAGCGATACACGCTTCTAACGAACTCGCGCAATAAGCGTGACGAGAACTTTCGACGAGCGGATCGAACGCCTCGACTTGTGCACCTTTTGCGATGAGCATCTCGACGAGGGTAACGCTCGGGCTGATGCGATCATCATTGGAGAAATTTTTCATGGCAAGCCCGAGTACTGCGATTTTGGTCGCTGAAAAGTCGAGGCCACCGAGCTTACGATCGATACGATCGATGATCGCTTGGGGCACGTAGTCATTGGTCTGTCTCGCTGTCGCGAGGATGGGTAAAGAAAGATCGACATCATCCGCTTTATGTTGGAGATAATAGTAGGCATTCGGAATGCAATATCCACCGACGCCAGCGCCAGGGATCAAAAGATTCACGCGCGGATGTGTATTGGCTAATCGAATCAATTCGCTTGTCCTAAGTCCGGTTGCTTGTGCGAAGCGGGCGATTTCTTGTGCCATTGCGATGTTGACGTCGCGTTGCACATTTTCAATCACTTTGGATGTCTCGGCCATCTCAATCGAAGTGGCCTCATGCAGTGTCGCTTTATTGATGAGACGCAAGACAGCTTTAGCGTGTTCGATACTGGCTTGATTGATGCCACCGATCAAGACGTCGACCGTTTGAAATTCTTCGAGGGCGCGACCTTCTGCGACACGTTCAGGTGCATAGGCGACATGAATTTCATCGCCGATGCGATAAGGACTGATCGATTGCAAGATCGGGACGAGTCTTTCATTAACAGTGCCTGGTATATGCGTGCTTCGATATAAAATGAGATCCCCTGGTTTGATGACAGCAGCGAGCTCTTTCGTGGCGCTATCGAGCGCTTCATACATCGCGATGCCATTGATGATCGGGATACCGACTGTTACGATATAGACAGAGACGTGTTGTGATGCTTCTTGATAGTGGGTAGTGGGTATAAAAAGATCCTTTTGCAAGGCTTCTTGTAAATAGTCTTGTAGAAGTCTTCCTTCATACGCTTCGATGCTATCGGTGACGCCTGTTTTCAAGCGTTCAATATGGCGTTCGTTCACGTCGATACCGACGACTTTGACACCGTTTTTCGTATACGACATGGAAAGGGGTAGGCCAATAAAACCAAGGCCGATGACGGCGACAGCTTGTACGTCAAAAGTGGAATTTGCAGTGTTGGAATCTTGCACGAATAGTGCCCTCCTAAGTCACAGCTTCTAATATTGAACCTGATCTTCGTTAGTGTAGCGAAGTCGTGACTTGACTGTCAAGAAATCCGATCAATCAGCTATATTGCCGAACATTATAATGTGAAATCTTAATAATGTTCGTTTTTTGGTTGACCGTACACGTCTGACTTGATAGACTAAAATCACCGTCCTTAAGAAAGAGGGAGTCTTGTGATTGAGCGTTATTCACTGCCTGCGATGACGGCAGTATGGACTTTAGAAAGCCGTTATCAGGCTTGGTTGGATGTTGAGATCGCTGCAACAGAAGCCTGGGCAAAGCTCGGGGTCGTACCTGAAGAAGATGCTGTGAAGATTCGGCAAAATGCACGCGTCGATGTCGAACGTGCTCTTGAGATTGAGAAAGAGACGCGCCATGATGTTGTTGCTTTTACGCGTCAAGTGTCCGAAACGCTCGGGGATGAGCGTAAATGGGTGCACTATGGCTTGACGAGTACGGATGTGGTGGATACGGCTCTTGGTGTTCAACTCAAACGCGCGAATGCCATGCTACGGGAAAAATTAACGGATTTTATGGAAACGTTACGTCAACAAGCAAAGCGTTATAAAGATACGGTGATGATGGGGCGTACGCATGGTGTGCATGCTGAGCCTACTACGTTTGGCTTGAAACTCGCTTTATATTATACGGAAATGATACGTAATCTCGAGCGATTCGATCATGCAGCCGATACGGTCGCTTATGGGAAGCTTTCGGGTGCTGTTGGCACGTATGCGAATATCGATCCTCGTGTGGAACAACTCGTCTGTGAACGACTCGGCTTAAAGCCAGCGCCGATCTCGACGCAGACGCTACAACGCGATCGTCATGCCGAATATATGTCGGTGCTTGCGTTGATTGGGACAAGCCTCGATAAGATCGCAACGGAGATTCGTGCTTTGCAAAAAACCGAGATTCGTGAAGTGGAAGAACCTTTTTATGCGGGACAAAAAGGCTCTTCGGCGATGCCGCACAAACGCAATCCGGTCTCATGCGAACAAGTCTCCGGCCTTGCGCGCGTGCTTCGCGGCAACATGCTCGCCGCGTATGAAGACGTGCCGCTTTGGCATGAACGCGATATTTCCCATTCCTCGGTCGAGCGTATCATTCTCCCAGATAGTACAATCCTCGTTCATTATATGCTGACGAAGATGAACAGCATCGTCGGCAACTTAACTGTTTTTCCTGAGAATATGAAAAATAACATGGAACGCAATTTTGGCCTTATCTATTCGCAACGCGTCTTGCATGCGTTGGTCGATCGCGGTCTTGCGCGAGAAACGGCGTATGACACGGTGCAAAAGCAAGCGATGCTCGCTTGGGAATCGAAGCGCCCATTTCGCGCTTTGATCGAAGAAGTGCCTGTCGTCAAAGAGAAGCTGACGCAAGCCGATCTTGATCATTGCTTTGATTATCACTTTCATCTCACGCACGTCGATACGATTTTTGCCCGCTTGGGATTGCTCGATTAAGAAGCTTAGGGGGTTGTGACGATGGAACGTAAGCAGATGCTCTATGAAGGAAAAGCGAAACGCTTGTTTGCAGTCGACCAAGAGGACGTTGTGCTCGTCGAATTTAAGAACGATGCTACGGCGTTTAATGGCGCAAAAAAAGGGCAGATAGAACATAAGGGTGCTTTGAATAATCAGATCAGTACACTTTTGTTCGATGTGCTTCATCAAAAGGGAATTCGTACGCACTTTGTCGAAAAGCTATCCGACACAGAAATGCTCGTTAAGAAAGTGACGATCGTACCGCTTGAAGTCGTAACGCGCAATATCATCGCAGGCAGTCTTTCAAAGCGTCTTGGTCAAGCAGAAGGAACTGTGCTCAAGCAGCCTGTCGTGGAGTTTTACTATAAAGATGATGCATTGGGTGATCCTTTGATCAATCGCTCGCATGCGTTGGCGCTTGAACTCGCGACGCGTGAAGAGATGGATGAGCTCGAAAGCCAGGCGCTTACGATCAATGCGATCTTGCGCGATTTTTTACGGGATAAAGGGATTGATTTGATCGATTTCAAATTGGAATTTGGTCGTCTGCCTTCGGGTGAGATCGTCCTGGCTGACGAGATTTCGCCGGACACCTGTCGTTTCTGGGATTTGGAATCCCGTGAGAAACTCGATAAAGATCGGTTTCGGCGTGATCTTGGGAATGTGGAAGAAGCGTACCAAGAGATTTATCGACGCATTAAGGGGGAGACGTTGTGAAAGTTCAGGCGAAGATTTTCGTCACATTAAAAGGTAGTGTGCTCGATCCGCAAGGAGTTGCTGTCACGAAGGCACTCCATGCGATGAAGTATGAGCAAGTCGAAGATGTGCGCGTCGGCAAGTATCTCGAAGTCGTTTTTGACGTCGAAAATGACAGCCAAGCGCACGAGCTTGTCGCGAAAATGTGCGATCAATTGCTTACCAATCCTGTGATTGAAAAGTATACGTATGAACTGGTGGAGGTACTTGCGTGAAAGCGGCCGTGATTTCTTTTCCCGGAAGCAACTGTGACCAAGATGCGATCAAGGCGATCGTTTCGACGATGCAGATCGAAGCAGATCTCGTCTGGCATGCGCATACGGATCTTTCTTCTTATGACCTTATCCTCGTCCCTGGTGGCTTCTCCTATGGTGATTACTTGCGATCCGGCGCGATCGCACGCTTCTCGCCGGTGATGGAAGCCGTTGCAAACGAAGCGCAGCGCGGTAAGTTTGTCATCGGTATCTGCAATGGATTTCAGATCCTAACAGAAGCTGGCTTGTTGCCTGGCGCATTGCGTCGTAATGAATCGCTGCAATTTCAATGTGAAATGGCGCATCTCGTTGTTGAGAATGCGTCGACGCCATTTACCGCTAACTACCATTTCCGCGAAGAAATCATCATTCCGATCGCGCATGGTGAAGGCAATTACTATGCGGATGAAGCGACGCTCGATGAACTCGTACAAAACGATCAGATCGTGTTTCGCTATGCGGACGGGCACAATCCGAATGGCTCGGTGGGTTCAATTGCGGGAATCGTCAATAAGAAAGGCAATGTACTCGGTATGATGCCTCATCCTGAACGCGCTGTGCATACGCTTTTAGGTTCTGATGACGGTAGCAAACTCTTTACATCGATGCTGACGACTTGGAGGGAAATGCATGGCGTACGGTGAACCGAGTGCACAAGAAGTTAAAGACCAAAAGATCTATCGGACGTTCGGTTTGACCGATGCGGAGTATGATCAGATCGTCACGCATATGGATCGTCTACCGAACTATGTTGAGACGGGCGTTTTTAGTGTGATGTGGTCCGAACATTGTAGCTACAAAAGCTCACGCCCTGTCTTGCGTCGTTTCCCGACGACCGGAGAGCGCGTCTTGCAAGGCCCTGGAGAAAATGCGGGTATCGTCGATATCGGCGATCAACTCGCTGTGGTCTTTAAAATGGAAAGTCATAATCACCCGACGGCGATCGAACCGTATCAAGGTGCGGCGACAGGCGTCGGCGGGATTATCCGCGATGTTTTTACGATGGGCGCACGTCCGATCGCCTTGCTTAATAGCCTGCGCTTTGGAACGTTAGAGGATGCGCATAATCGTTATCTTTTTTCCCATTCCGTTGCCGGAATCGGCGGTTATGGCAACTGTATCGGCATACCGACTGTGGGTGGCGAAGTTGTCTTTGATGATCGTTATTCGCACAATCCTTTGGTCAATGCGATGTGTGTGGGTGTGATCGTTCATGACAAAATCGCCAAAGGTACGGCAAGTGGTATCGGAAATCCTGTGCTCGTCGTCGGTGCGAAGACCGGTCGTGACGGTATTCACGGTGCGACGTTTGCTTCGACGCAAGATCCGCATGCGAAAGAACGTTCCGCTGTGCAAGTGGGCGATCCGTTCATGGAAAAATTATTACTCGAAGCTTGTCTGGAATTGATCGATACGGGTAAAGTGGTCGGTATTCAAGATATGGGTGCTGCTGGCTTAACGTCTTCTTCCGCGGAGATGGCTAGTCGTGCAGGCAGTGGTTTGATCCTCGATGTCAGTAAGGTACCCGTCCGTGAAACTGGGATGTCTCCATATGAAATGATGCTTTCTGAATCGCAAGAACGGATGCTTGTTGTGATGAAGCGTGGCGAAGAAGACATCGCGTATCGCATCTTTGAAAAGTGGGGACTGGAAGCTACCGTGATTGGCCAAGTTACCGATGATGGTTTTCTAACGATCGTCGATGGGGAAGACATCGCGGCAAAAATGCCCGTAACAGCGCTTGTCGATGACGCGCCGATCGCCAATCGTCCTTCTATGCGTCCTACTTATCTCGATACCCTTGAAGAAGTTATTCCGGCTTCACTTGCTTCGACCGATCTCCATCATGATTTGTTGGCGTTACTTTCGAGTCCGACGATCGCGAGTAAAGAATGGGTCTATAACCAATACGATTCGATGGTTCGCACCGAAACGTTCGTGCGTCCTGGATCGGATGCTGCCGTTGTCGGTATTCCTGATTCCAAGAAAGCGATCGCCTTGGTGACCGATGGCAATGGCCGTCAAGTCTATCTCGATCCGTATGAAGGTGGCGCAATGGCTGTCGCCGAAGCGGCGCGCAATCTCGTGTGCTCCGGTGCGAAACCACTGGCGATCACCGATTGCTTGAATTATGGCAATCCAGAAAAAGCGGAAATCTTTTATCAGTTTGAACGGTCGATCGACGGGCTGAGTGAAGCTTGTCGTGTTCTCGATACGCCAGTCATCGGAGGCAACGTCTCGTTATATAACGAATCGCATGGTATCGACATTTACCCGACGCCGATTGTCGGTATGGTTGGTTTGATCGAAAATCGTGAGCATATCACGACTTCGGCGGTCAAATATGTTGGTGATGTGCTGTTGTTGCTCGGAGAAATTCAACCACAGCCAAAAGCGCTTGCCGGTTCAGAATATCTTGCGATCAAACAACCACAAAATGCCCTTTCCTATGCGATGCCTGCGATTGATTTGCAAAAGGAAAAAGCATTACAAGATGTCACTTTAGCGGCTATTCAACAAGGTGCTGTCCAAGCTGCGCACGATCTGTCCGATGGTGGATTGCTCGTCGCACTCGCTGAGATGGGCATCGATGGTGGATTAGGCGTCACGGTGACACTCCCCGATACGACCGATCCGCTATCGTTGACAGCCCTTTGCTTTGGCGAACAGCCTTCAAGAATCCTTCTTGAAGTCAAACCTGCTGACGTTGAACATGTTCAACAACTGGCTGACAAAGCGGGTGTTACCTGTATGGCGATCGCGAAAGTCACGGAACAGCTTCACTTTGAAGTGCAACAAAATACAAAGCAGATACTTTGTGCGACGTTAGAAGAAATCACCGCTTCTTGGCGCGATTCGATACGTCGACAAATGCAGTGATATGGCGATAAAGGAGGCCCTTGAGCGTGTCTTTCGATGATGAGATTTTCGATAAGATGCATGAAGAGTGCGGTGTGTTTGGCGTGTGGGGTCATCCGCAAGCTGCGCAACTGACGTATTATGGCCTATATGCGCTTCAGCATCGTGGTCAAGAAAGCGCAGGGATTGCGACGATTGATGGCTTTACGATGCATAGCCACCGTGCCATGGGGCTTGTGACCGAGGTATTTGGTGGGGATCGATTGCATCATCTTAAAGGCTCGGCGGCCGTTGGGCATGTCCGTTATTCGACGACAGGCGAAAGCAATGTCGCCAATGCACAACCGCTTGTCTTTTCTTTTCGTCAAGGTAATCTTGCGATCGGTCATAATGGCAACCTGGTCAATGCAAGACCACTTCATGATCATCTTGAGAACCAAGGCAGTATCTTTCAATCAACGAGCGATACGGAAGTGATCGCGCACTTAATCGCGCGTGGCGCGTTTTCCACGATCGTTGAAAATGTGCGTGTGAGTTTGCCAATGTTAAAAGGTGGTTTTGCTTTAATCATCCTGACGGACGATCAATTGATCGCGATTCGCGATCCGCATGGCCTTCGTCCCCTTGCGATCGGGAAGGTCGAAGGCGCTTATGTCGTCGCGTCGGAAACCTGTGCTTTTGATACGATCGGTGCGCAATTCGTACGTGATCTTGAACCGGGCGAGATGGTTGTGATCGATAAAGACGGTTTGCATGCGGAGATCTACGCAACCGCTTCGCGAAAAGCACTTTGTACGTTTGAGTATATCTATTTCGCGCGACCTGACAGTGATATCGATGGTTTTAATGTGCATACGGTAAGAAAGCAGCTTGGCAAAGTGCTCGCCAAACAAGCTCCGGTAGAAGCGGATGTCGTGATCGGCGTTCCTGATTCGAGCATTTCAGCCGCGATCGGATTTGCGGAAGAATTGGCGATTCCGTATGAAATCGGATTGATTAAAAATAAATACAGCGGACGTACGTTTATTCAGCCGACACAAGAATTGCGCAATATCGCAGTTCGTCTTAAATTAAACGCCGTTCGCAAAATCGTTGAAAACAAACGCGTTGTGATGGTGGATGATTCGGTTGTTCGCGGCACGACAAGTGCGCGACTCGTCGGATTATTGCGTGAAGCGGGTGCGACTGAAGTTCACGTAAGAATCACTTCACCACCGGTGAAACATTCCTGTTATTATGGAATTGACACATCACAGCGTGAAGAATTGATCGCTGCGAGAAAAACCGTTTCGGAAATTCAGGCTTTTATCGGAGCGGACAGTCTTTCGTTCCTTGATGAAGAAGAGATGCTCTCTGTGTTTGGCGTTCAAGGAAAAGAGCATCATGGTTTTTGTAACGCTTGCTTTACGGGAAATTATCCGACAGAAATCTATCCTTTACGATCGTTAGAAAGGTGAGAATGCGTGGCGAATCAGGAAGATTTATATCGAGAATCGGGCGTTGATATCGACGCGGGCAATGAAGCGGTCGAACGGATCAAACCGCATGTCAAACGCACGATGCGCAAAGAAGTGCTCGGGTCATTAGGCGGGTTTGGCGGTGGCTTTTCCTTTGATAAAGATCGCTATCAAGAGCCAGTTCTCGTCTCTGGTACGGATGGCGTGGGCACGAAGTTGAAGCTCGCTTTTGCGCTGGATCGCCATGATACGATCGGGATCGATGCGGTGGCCATGTGCGTCAATGATATCTTGGCGATGGGGGCCGAACCGCTTTTTTTCCTCGATTATTTCGCGACAGGCAAACTTTCACCGCACATTATGGAACAAGTCGTCAAAGGGATAGCTGATGGTTGTGTGCAAGCGGGATGTGCCTTAATCGGAGGGGAGACAGCGGAGATGCCAGGCATGTATGAAGTCGGTGAATATGATATCGCAGGCTTTAGCGTAGGCGTCGTAGAAAAAGCAAACATGATGGACGCAAGCCGCGTTCAAGAAGGTGATGTCCTGATCGGTCTTCCTTCAACTGGCGTACATTCCAATGGCTTTTCGCTCGTTCGAAAATTGCTCCAAGTTCATGGCGTTTCGTATGATGACTTGTTGCCAGACGGTACACAAACGGTTGGCGAAGCGCTCTTGATGCCGACGGCGATCTACGTCAAGCCCGTGTTGGCGCTTTTAGAACAAGTGAACATTCACGGCATGGCGCATATCACCGGTGGTGGTTTAAGTGAAAATGTGCCGCGTGCATTGCCAGAAGGACTCGGTTGTCTGATCGATCGTAGCACGTGGGAACAACCAGCTGTTTTTCGCTTTCTTGCCGCGCTACAATCAATCAGCAATGAGACATTATATCGTACGTGGAATATGGGGATCGGCTACGTCATCATCGTTGCGCATGACGATGCGGCGTTAACGATTCGCTTATTAGAAGCATCTGGTACATCGCCTCGTCGTATAGGCGTTGTGCAAAAAGGTTCCGGTGTTACCTTTAGCGATTGACAAGCAGGGGGGAGAATAGCATGTCGGCCGTCTCCATAGCCGTATTTGCTTCGGGTACAGGATCGAATTTACGGAATCTTTACGCTGCTCAACAAGCCGGGGAAATCGCTCCCGGCTATTTGTCGCTCGTCATCAGCGACAAGCCAGAGAGTAAGGCTGTGGCGTTTGCTAGAGAAGTCGGCCTTCCAGTTTTTGCGATCGATCATAAAGATGCCGGTGGTCGTTCGGTATGGGAACGCATGGTGATTCGTGAACTGCACAAGCATCACGTCACCCTCGTCGTTTTAGCCGGGTATATGCGACTGGTTGGCCTCGCTTTGCTGGAAACTTATCAAGGTCGCATCATCAATTTGCATCCGTCTTTATTACCGGCTTTTAAAGGACTCGATGCGATCGGACAAGCCTTTGAAGCGAAAGTTGCAGAGACTGGCGTTTCTGTTCATTATGTGACAGCAGATCTGGATGGGGGCCCATTGATTGCGCAAAAACGCGTAGCGATCTTATCGGAGGATACGATCGAGACATTGACCCATCGTATCCATGAAGCAGAACATGAGATTCTTCCGAAAGTCGTACGCATGCTTTGTCAAATACATCCTTAAAGGAGACCCATTATGGCTAGAGCTCTTATCAGTGTGTCGGACAAAACGGGTATCGTCGAACTAGGAAAAGCGCTTGTAAGGGCAGGAATCGAAATCGTTTCGACAGGTGGTACCTATAAAGCGCTGTCGCAAGCGGGCGTGGCTGTCACCGAAGTTTCGGCGATTACAGGATTTCCAGAGATGATGGATGGTCGGGTAAAAACGCTTCATCCGATGATTCATGGTGGACTGCTTGCCTTACGCGATGAAACTTCCCATATGCAAGCCATCAAAGAACATGGTATCGGATTAATCGATTTTGTGATCGTCAATCTCTATCCGTTTGCCAAAACGATTGCGAATCCCGATGTCGTGCTTGAAGAAGCGATCGAAAATATCGATATCGGCGGTCCGAGTATGCTTCGTGCTGCGGCGAAAAATTATCGGTTTGTCGTCACGGCCGTCGACCCTGCAGATTATCCGATGATCATCGCGAAACTGGATCATCAAGAACCATTTAGCGAAGAAGAACGTTTTTTGCTGTGTGCTAAAGTGTTTCGTCATACGGCGAAGTACGATGCGATTATCGCTGATTACTTAACGAAGAAAACGGGTGCTGCTTATCCAGAGGATCTCACCGTTGCATTTACGAAAGTCCAAGGTTTGCGATATGGAGAAAATCCGCATCAGACGGCCGCTTTCTATCAGAGTCATTTTGCTGAAACGCCGTCCCTTGTCGATGCTACGCAAGTGCAAGGAAAAGAATTATCGTATAACAACATTCAAGATGCTGGCGCTGCGATCGATCTGATTACGGAATTCGATCAACCGACAGTGGTTGCGCTCAAACACATGAATCCTTGTGGTGTTGGCACCGGTGATACGATTTTTGAAGCTTGGGAGCGTGCGTACGCGGCAGATCCGATCTCAATTTTCGGGGGTATTGTGGCGAGCAATCGCGAAGTGACCGAAGAAATGGCGCAAGCGCTCACTGAACTTTTTTTAGAAATCGTGATCGCCCCATCTTTTACAGAGGGTGCATTAGAACGGTTAAGTAAAAAGAAAAATGTTCGTGTTCTGTTGTTACCGAGCTTAAACCGAGAAGTTATGCGTCGCTTTGCGATGAAAAGTGTCACGGGTGGCTTTCTCGTGCAAGATGCGGATGCTAAAACGATCGGCGTGGAAGATCTCAAAGTCGTGACGAAACGCAAGCCAACCGAGCAAGAGGTCAATGAATTGCTTTTTGCTTGGCGCGTCGTTAAGCATGTGAAATCCAATGCGATTGTCTTGACGAAAGAGGGGCAGACGATCGGTGTCGGTGCAGGGCAGATGAATCGCGTTGGCGCTGCGAAAATCGCCATTGAGCAAGCGGGCGATCTCAGTCGAAGCAGCGTGATGGCTTCTGACGCGTTTTTCCCGATGCCTGACACGGTGGAAGAAGCGGTGAAAGCCGGCGTAACGGCAATCATCCAACCAGGTGGTTCGATTAAAGATCAAGCTTCGATCGATGTCGCTGATGAGCATGGTATCGCGATGGTTTTCACCGGTGTTCGTCATTTCAAACATTAAGCGATAAAGGAATGTTTGTTTTGAAAATTCTGATTATTGGTTCGGGTGGTCGCGAACATGCGATCATTCGTAAATTGACTTTGGATGGTAAACGCCGTTTTGACCAAGAGGGTATCCCGATGCCTGATTTGTATGCAGCGAAAGGCAATCCTGGTATGGCATCGCTTGCGAAGTGTGTTCCTATCGCCGATGATGATGTCGAAGGCTTGCTTCGCTTTGCGAAAGAAGAAGCGATGGATCTGACGATAGTCGGTCCTGAAGTTCCCCTTTCGCTCGGCATCGTTGACGCCTTTCTTGACGCAGGGTTAACGATTTTTGGCCCGAATCGTGAAGCTGCCCAATTAGAAAGCAGTAAAGCGTATGCGAAAAAATTTATGCAACAAGCGGGAATTCCAACGCCTTCTTATGCTGAATTTACCGACATGACTGAGGCGCTGACGTATCTTGAAGCACAGTCGTTACCGATCGTGATCAAGGCGGATGGTCTTGCTGCCGGTAAAGGGGTGACGGTAGCTTATACCAAGGAGGAAGCGATCCGAGCGGTCAAAGAAGCGATGCAAGATCGTGTATTTGGTGATGCGGGCAGCCGGTTGATCATCGAAGCGTTTGTCAATGGCCCAGAATTATCGGTGATGGCTTTTGTCGATCAAAGTGGATTTAAGATGATGCCAGCCATTCAAGATCATAAGCAAGTATATGATGATGATCTTGGACCCAATACGGGTGGTATGGGTACGTTTTATCCTGTCCCGATTGCGACAGCGAATGTGATCCATCAAGTGCGTACCGAAATCTTTGAACGCTTTGTCGCACACCTGGCGGCTTCTGGGATCGTGTTTCGCGGTGTGCTCTTTGCCGGCATTATCGTGCAAGCAGGGAAACCATATGTTATTGAATTTAACGTGCGCTTTGGCGATCCGGAGACGCAAGTGGTTATGGAGCTTTTAGAGGCGGATATCTTGTCGATCTTCGAATCCGTTACGAAAGATCAAATCGCGCAGACTTCCATCATGTGGTCCAATCAACCAACAGTTTGTGTCATAATTGCTTCTAAAGGTTATCCTGGTGCCTATAGGAAAGGGTATCCAATTGAAGGCCTTGCTACACTTTCACAGAAAGCCTATGCGATTCATGCCGGTACCGCTTTTGATGAGCAAGGACGTATCGTCACGGCAGGGGGACGCGTGCTCGGTGTGGTCAGTCGTGCTTCGACGCTCGATCAAGCCCGTCAACAGGCCTATCAAGCGATTGATTCACTCTCGTTTGAAGGGATGCATATGCGGCGCGATATCGGTACACGAAAATCGAATTTGAACGTATAAATCCTATAAAAAGCTATTGGCTGAAACTTTTTGGGCACGGTCGTCGTCTATGGAGTAGCACTTGGTTGAGGGGTCGGTATTGTTGAAGAAGTTTGCTTTTAGCAAGATTCGGGGGATTCGACGCAATCAGCAGGCTCTTTCGCTGGTTTGCGTCGCTTTTTTGCTACTTTCCTGGTTTATGATGTCGAATGTATCGTTGGCTTATTCATCGAAACAACCTGCACAGATAGTATCGTTAGGCACGGTATCTGCCAAGGTGGTTCATCTTTTTTCACTTCCAGCAAGTTTTGTACTTACGAAGCACAATGAGATGACCACTTCGTCAGGCGAGGTCGTCTACCAACTGGTCTATACGAATCCTGCTGTCGTCAATCCGATGACCGATGATAAGTTGACGGTGTCTGTTCTTTGCGATGCAAAGACAGGTACTGTTCTTTCGTATCAAAAGACTGGTTTACCGAGTAAACCATTTCACTTTCCACCACAGTTATCGCAAACTGCGCTAACGAAAATCGCATGGACATGGGCGCACAAGTTGTATCCTAACCAAGTGGGATCGACAACGTTATTGCCCGTTACGTTGACAGGACAAGGCCCTTTGGTTGGGGCGATTTCTTATCATTTTATCTTTTCTCGTCTTGTTCATCATATCGTTGCACCTTTTAACGGTTTTCAATTCATCATCGATAGTTCAGGGCAATTACTTTTTGCCACCGATGCATGGTCATCGCTTGCGGTAACACCCTCGTCAGCGAGTCTTCCATTGGCGACAGCCAATCTACGCGCCATGACGGATCTAGGGCTAAAGCTCGCCTATGTTAGCGTACCTTCCGAAAAGGGGAATCATTGGATTCTCGGCTATGAACCTTCTATGGTCGTAAAAACTGGTCAGTCATGGGCCTTTCCTTATGCGATGCCCTCCTCCATTTTTCCTGTTATCGATGCGAAGACGGGACAAATGATCGATGCGACGGGAAGTTCGATTGCGCATCCTACGAATACGATGAAACCCATTCAACCTGGTGGCTTGACTCGACTTCCTGGCATGCCTTCTTCAGCTTTGACGAAAGCGATGGCGTTATCTTTGGCGAAGCGGTTTCTGGGGATTACGACCAACGAGCGACTGATCCTGACGAAGAAGACAACCGATCTTACCACGCAAGATACGCTGATGACGTTCATTTTTCTTGATGCCAAAGAAGCGCAAGCGTCGGCAGTTGTCGATGCAACGCGCGGCTATGTGGTACAAGCAACGAATTTTCTCGATGATCAAAGTGCTTACCCAGCCGCCTTATCACACCCGAATGGCACGGTGACAACGCGTTATAATGACGCGCTTGCCTTTGTTAAAGCGCAGTTTCCACAATCTCTCGGTGCGCTAGGCTTGTCGCTAACGCCTTCTTTGTATGGAAATTACCCGTCGATTGATTATCGGATTCAACCTTTTGTTCACGGAGTGCCCGTGCAAGGTGATCTCGCCGATCTCGTGATCAATCCGATCAATGGTAAAATGCAGAGTTTTACGTGGCGACAACCCATCGTTCCATCCCTATTTCCGAGTACACAAGGTGCGATGGCGTTGTCACAAGCAGGCCAACGATGGCTTCATCAATTTCCCTTAACGCTGAATGTCGTTCAGACGCAAGGTACAACAGCGCAATCACGAGTAGGCGATCGACTCGCTTATGTTGGATCATCGCCGATGACAGGTATAGTATTAGATGCCCATTCGGGGAATTTTGTCGATACCACTAGCCCGATTAATTTTGCCCCGTATTCAGGTAGTATTCGTGATCTATCTGGTATTGATGGCGCTCTTCAGGTACAGTTACTCGCTTCAAGAGGGTTTTTATATGTCGATTCACAAGGTGATGTGCATCCTTCGGCTACTATGACGCAAGGGCAATTTCTTGCCGTATTGATGCAAGCGCTCGGTACACCTGCGTTAGGAAAACCATTGAGTGCACCGATGTTGCAAGCGATGCGTGATGTTCCTGTGACCGACGTCAATTATCCATATATCGCATTAGCGTATGCGGATGGATGGCTATCGCCAAGTACGGTTTTTGTACCGCACCAAGCGGTGACGCGTCAGTTTGCTACCTTAATGTTAACGTATGCGCTAGATTTCACCTCTTTTCTTAAAACACCGAGTCTGTTTTCATTAACGACAACCGATGCAGCGAATGTGACGGGCGCTG
>JABEUY010000060.1 GCA_013044175.1 Bacilli bacterium | reverse complement strand
TGAATTTTCTCACCAGAAGTGGGCATGTCCAACTTCTCAAACAAACTCATCAAATTCCCTCCATGTCTTCACAAGAGTCGTGCTTTTATGATAGCACAGGCTATGGCTTCGAGCAATGATAATTTTTCGTTCTGTGAACCTTGGTTTTACACAGTGAAACGATCGAAATCTTCTACCTTTTATGCCGATTTACTTGTACGATACCCATCGTGTACAAATAAGCCGATCGCAATGAGCAAGATACTGGCTCCGATAAACCAGACGAATGAGAGATTTTGATGTAAAAACAAATACGCTAATAACGACGCAACGATCGGTTCACCTATGATCGACATGGAAATCGTTGAAGCAGGTAAGTATTTTAAAAGCGTATTGAAAACCGCATGACCCAATAGCGTGGGAACGAGTACCAAAAATAAGGTCATCACCCAATTGAGCGTGCTATATCCCCAAAAGGCATCATGAAGCACGAAACTATACAGAAATAAGAAGACGCCAGCGACGAAAAATACGCTAACATTGTACGCTGTCGCCTCAAAGTGACGCCTGACGCCTGAGCCAGTCACCATATAGCATGCGGCGGCAAAAGCACTGACTAGTGATAGAGCATCGCCTAAAATAGCCTGATGACCGCTGATCAAATCATGCCAGCCGATGACAGCAGTACCAATGAGCGCTATGAAGACGTAAAGCCAAAGCCGAGGTGCGATTTTTTTATGAAAAAAGATCCATTCTAAAAGCATAGCAAAGACCGGTTGAAACGCGAGAAGCAGCGTAGCACTGGCAATCGATGTCGTAAATACAGAAGTCATCCAGAAAATAAAATGAACCCCAAGTGAAATGCCACTGACGAGGATCAATAACCGTTCGCGTAAAGCCAAGCGAAAAAGTTGCGTAAAGAAAGTTTTGCGGACAAGAGGAAACAAAACCACAGCCGACAACAGCATCCGATACATGGCGGTGACGGATGGTGGTGCAGAGGTTAGCCTTACAAAAAGAGCGGCGAACGAAACCGCGACAACGGCAAACAGTAAACCAGCATAAGCTTTTTTCGTCGAAGATATCATCGTATTCCTTGTCTTATAACGCGTTGGCTAATCGAGTATGGATATCAGGGATATGGCGTTCGACGCGAAGAGGACGCATGCTACGATCGGTAATAACATGATGCGTCTTGCCGACCGCAATCTTTTGACCGTCACGCGCGCGTGTGATCATGTAGGAAAAAACGATGCGAAATCCAGTATACTCACTTAGGTTTACTTCGATCGTTAAACGGTCATCAAAATACGCAGAATGGCAGAATTCGCACTCAACTTTAAGTACGGGTAATAGATAACCTCGATCTTCCAGTTCCTTATAGGACATGCCGAGCGACCGCCACCAATCCAACCTGGCAACTTCAAGCCATGCGAGATAATGACCGTGCCAAGCGATCGCCATCTGATCGGTCTCTGCATAGCGCACGACGATTTCACTGCGTGATTGAATCCCCATCCAACTTCAACTCCTTACAAAAAGAGACCTTGTCGAAGCGTGATCGACAAGATCTCCCTATTCGCTGACGATGCCGTAGCTTTAAAGAGGTTCGCTTACAATACGTTCATTTTACCACGATAGAGCAAGCCACGTTCCGAATCCACGGTAACCATTTCACCATCTTGCACGAGGCGCGTTGCCCCGACAGCACCGACGATCACCGGAATGCCTAATGACAAACCAACGACAGCCGCATGCGAAGTGATGCCGCCTTCTTCCGTCACGATACCTGCCGCTTTTTCAATCGCGGGCATGATGTCCTTATCGGTGTAAGAAGTAATTAAAATATCGCCTTCTTGAAAACGCGCAAGAATGTCAGAGACTTTCGTCGCAACGACCGCTTTACCCATAGAATTGGTCGTACCCACACCGATACCACGTACGATCACATCACCGACCGTATGTACTTTGAGCATGTTGGTCGATCCCGCTTCACCGACAGGAACACCGGCAGTAATGACGACAAGATCACCGCTTTTGACATAGCCAGCCGACAAGGCACTATCGACAGCGATCGTCAACATGTCATCAATGTTGCGCGCTTGACGAGCAAGTACTGGGAATACACCCGAGCAAAGCGTCAAACGACGCGCTACTTTTTCCGATGGCGTTACAGCAACAATCGCACAGTCTGGACGATGCTTCGATACCATCCGTGATGTAAAACCACTTTCTGTTGAAGTAATGATCGCCGTCGCTTCCAATTCAGTCGCAACATTGGTCACCGCTTGGCTGATCGCATCGGTTTGCGTGCGTTCGAGCGACTCTTGGTGACGGCTTTGCACTTCATGACTGCTCATTGCCGCTTCCGCGCGAAGCGCAATCGTTGCCATCGTCTGCACAGCTTCGATCGGATAACGACCGGCAGCACTCTCGCCGCTTAACATGATCGCATCGGTACCATCAAAAATCGCATTGGCCACGTCGGTCGCTTCCGCGCGTGTCGGGCGGGGATTGCGTTGCATCGAATCGAGCATTTGCGTCGCTGTGATGACCACTTTACCCGCTTGATTCGCTTTTTTGATCAGCATTTTTTGCGCGACAGGAACTTCTTCTGTCGGAATTTCCACACCGAGATCGCCGCGAGCAACCATCAAACCATCCGTAACCTGAAGGATCTCTTCAATCATGTCGAGACCTTCTTGCGCTTCAATTTTCGAGATAATATCACATTGATGATTATGTTCTTCTAATAATTTACGAATTTCTAATACGTCGGCCGCTTTGCGAACGAACGAAGCTGCGATGATATCCACCTCTTGTTCGATACCAAACAAGATATCTTCCACATCTTTTTCCGTTACGCCAGGCAGACGCAATTTAACACCGGGTGCATTGATTCCTTTGCGGTTTTTTAGTGTACCACCATTGGTGATCACACAATGGATGTCATTGCCCTGAATCGCTGTCACACGCAGTCCGATCAAACCGTCATCGATACGAATGATCGAACCGACGCGAACATCTTCTGGCAAACCTTCATAGCTAATGGAGATGCGATTCTTCGTGCCGAGCACTTGATCGGTCGTTAAGATGATCGATTCGCCATCCATAAGTTCAACTTCATCATTTTCAATCATACCTGTACGAATTTTTGGACCTTTAATATCGAGCATAATCCCGACGATTTTACCTTCAAGACGGGAAGCTTCGCGCACCATATCGATAACTTTTTTATGATCTTCATGCGTACCATGGGAAAAATTTAACCGTGCTACATCCATTCCAGCTCGAATCATCGAGCGCATCATCGCGAGATCGCTAATGGCGGGTCCCATTGTACATACAATTTTCGTTTTGCGCATAATTGTCTCTCCTTTAGATGGATAAGATGCCTGCAAGCTCATAGATCGAGAGATCAATCTCATGCTTCGATTCGAGGATCTCATCGATATCCGTGGCGATCAATTTCGTACCGCGAATGCCTACAACCTTTGAAGTTTGACCTTCCAGTAACAAATCAACAGCCATCGCGCCCATACGTGAAGCAAGGATGCGATCAAAAGCGGTCGGTGAGCCACCACGCTGCAAGTGACCAAGCACGGTCACGCGAACTTCCCAGCCTGTCTCTGCAGCAATTTTCTCACCGATTTCCATACCATGACCGACACCTTCAGCGACGAGGATGATGCTATGTCGTTTCCCACGTTCAACGCCTTTACGCAGTTTAACCAGCACTTGATCGAGATCAAACGGCGATTCTGGAATCAAAATCGACTCAGCACCGCCAGCAAGTCCTGCGATCATCGCAATATCGCCTGCGTTACGCCCCATGACCTCCACCACATACGTGCGCTCATGGGAAGTTGCCGTATCGCGAATTTTGTCGATCGCCTCAATCACCGTATTGACCGCCGTATCAAAGCCGATGGTGTAATCCGTTCCCGGAATGTCATTATCGATGGTACCAGGCAACCCGATCGTATTGATGCCAAGGTGAGACAGTGCTCGTGCGCCACGATAGGAACCGTCACCGCCGATGACGATGAGCGCTTCAATGTCATGCTTGCGCAGAATTTCTGCCCCTTTTTGTTGCCCTTCAGGCGTTTTGAACTCTTCGCAACGAGCGGTAAATAATTTTGTGCCTCCGCGTTGAATGATATCTGCGACTGATCCCAGATCGAGTAGGTCCATCTCCTCACGTAACAAACCGGCATACCCGTGTTTGATCCCAACCACTTCAAGACCGTGGTACACACCTTTACGAACGACAGCTCGAACAGCCGCATTCATTCCGGGGGCATCGCCACCGCTTGTTAAAATGCCAATACGCTTCATGCCCGCATTGGTAGGTGAGTTCTTCTCTTTATCGACCATACGTCGCACGCTCCATTCCCATTCTGATTGAACGCGGTGAGTGTAGACACAATTCGACCCTGTAGGACATTTCGCGTCCCACAAGATCGAAACACGCTCACTGTTGAAAATCCAATAGTTACTATTATACGACGAAACTCGAATTTAGTCCTGCAAGATTTCAACTTCTTGCTCGTAAAATACGCCCATTTGCCGAAACTTAACATATCGTTCGGATAAAAGTTGTTGTTTGGATAATGGCATAAGTTCTTCCAAAGTAGCTGTTATGTGTTCTTTTACACGCGCAATCATCGTAGCAGGCTCTCTTTGCGCACCACCAAACGGTTCAGGAATGATCGTATCGATAATCCCTAAGCGCAACAAATCTTGCGCCGTAATGCACATCGAATCGGCAGCACGTTGGGCTTGGGTCGCATCTTTCCACAAGATCGCGGCAGCTGATTCCGGGGCGATAACCGAATACCATGCGTGTTCTAACATCATCACGCGATTACCAACGCCTAAACCAAGTGCCCCACCACTTCCGCCTTCGCCGGTCACAATGCAAAGCACAGGTACTTCAAGCGCTGCCATTTCGATCAGATTTTTCGCGATCGCTTCGCCTTGTCCACGTTCCTCTGCACCAGTACCTGGATAAGCACCAGCCGTATCGATAAACGTGATCACAGGACGATCAAATTTCTCAGCCTGTTTCATGAGACGAAGTGATTTGCGATAGCCTTCCGGATGAGCCATACCAAAATTACGATAGATATTCTCTTTCGTATCCCTGCCTTTTTGCGTACCGACTACCGTCACCGCCAGATCGCCTAAGCGCGCGATCCCACCGACGATCGCTGGATCATCACGAAACGATCGATCGCCATGCATCTCGATAAAATCATCAAAGATCCCTTTGATGTAATCAAGGGTTGTCGGACGATCAGGATGGCGGGCAATTTGCACTTTTTGCCACGGCGTCAGATCGCGATAGATCGCCTCGGCAAGCGTCTTCGCTTTTGCCTCAAGCGTAGCGACTTCTTCGCTCATATCGATGCCCTTTTCTTCTGTAAAACGCTTTAACTCATCGATCTTTACGCGCAATTCTACAAGTGGCTTCTCAAACGGCAGATCCACGGCCAACTTGATCACCTCCATCATGACGATGTAACGCTAACACCATACCAAGCGATTGGCGCATTTCCTTACGATGCACAACGCGATCGATCATTCCATGCTCTAACACAAACTCTGCCGTCTGAAACTCATCCGGGAGTTTTTGCCGAATCGTTTGCTCAATGACACGCCGACCTGCAAAACCGATGATCGCGCCAGGCTCTGCGATATGAATGTCCCCTTGCATCGCAAAACTCGCTGTCACCCCACCTGTCGTCGGATTGGTCAAGACCGAGACATACAGCAAACCTTCGTGGTTAAGACGCGCTAAAGCGGCCGAGACTTTTGCCATCTGCATCAACGAAATGATACCTTCTTGCATGCGCGCTCCACCGGATACGGAAAAAATCACGACGGGCAACCGATGTTCGACCGCGAATTCGATCGCTCGTGATAATTTTTCACCGACGACCGACCCCATGCTGCCCATGATAAACCGCGCATCCATTACCGCGATGACCAAGGGATGCCCATGAATCGTGCCTCGTCCAGTCATCACACCTTCAAAAAGTCCAGTTGCTTCGATCGCCTTATCCACTTTCAAGGGATAATCCGGAAAGGAAAGCGGATCGGCCGTTCGCAAACCAAGATCAAATTCCACGAAGGAACCTTCATCCAAGGTGGCCGCAATCCGTTCATCCGCATACATCGTAAAATGATAACCACAATGAGGACATGTCTTTACATGCTTATCCAATTCCTTAGATAAGAGAATTTCTCCACAGTTTTTACACTTATTCATCAAACCCTCAGGCACCTTATCGCGCGACCCAGGAATCGGAGCAATCGTCGCATATCGCTTTTTTTTAGGAAAAAGATCTTTTAGCACACTTTCACCTCATATAGGCAACAAACTAAAAAGCATCAAGACATCGATGCATGAATCGCTTCGTTTAATACTTCTTTGACATCTTCTAACTCCGTTTGCAAAACCAAAATCTCAAACTGTGGTTTTACGGTACTTGCCGGACGTTTCTTCACCAGAAATCCTTGTGCCTCTAAATGTTCACAGATCCGTTCAGCCATGCGCAGGGTTGGTGCTATATAGATGACGGTCCACACGACCATCGATTCCCCCAGTCCGCGTGATTCAATTCCTTCCATCTTACCATGGTGATTTTATCCCACGCAACAAAAAAACCATCAATCATCCGACCGTTTGTTTTTACGTTCGATCTTGACAGCATTTTTACCTAGCAATCTTGTAAGAGAAAGTAACAATGGCTCGGTGAGATCGACATGAATCGTGGAAAGAGAAAGCACCTTACCGGAAGCATACACCAAAACAACGTCATGAGCACCCGAATGAGCGAGTAAAAGGCGACGCACTTGGGCTAACTGCTCATGATCTTGCTCCATCTTAGCATTGATTTTAAGAAAAAGGGTCATACCTTGTGATGGTGATTCAGGAACTTCACCCTGCAAGACGGCCACTTTAACTGCGATCATTTTTCGCGGATTTTGCGCATCACGGCGTGCATCGATTTTAAGCACATCGGTCGTTTTATCAAAAGACGGAAGCAACCGATAGACGGAAGCGAAAAGTACGATATCGACCATCGCCGTGCCATCATCTAACGTGATAAAGCCCATCGTGTCACCTTTTTTCGTCTTGACAGAACGCATTGTCGCAGCCTTACCAACTAGCTTTACCACACCCTGCTCTTGACTTCCTTCTTGGCCATCGAGGTAATCATCGAGCGATCTGGCGTGTTCATATGCTTGCCAGGCTAAGACAAGGCGATATGGATCTTTGGCGACGACAAAGCCGATCAGATCCCTTTCCCAAGCTTCGATCTCTTCTTCATCATCCGGATACATGACAAGTTGTTCTTTGTCTTCTTGATCGGTAAGCAAAGACAACTGCTTTGATTCTCGCGGTTGCATACTGATTTTTTCTAACGCCATCAAGAGCGTCTGCCGTGATGGTCCCAGGGAGGAGCAAGCACCCGCCTGAATTAAAGATTGCACGACGCGCTTGGTCGTTGAACGGCTATCCGTCTTGGCAAACAGATTGGACAACGAAGTGAAGGCTCCTGCTTTCTCACGAGCAGCAAGAATCGATAAAACAGCATTATATCCGACGTTTTTTATCGCTAATAAACCCAAGCGAACACCATATCGTCCGTCTGCCAAACGCTCTGAGGTACATGCTTGATCACTGAGATTGACATCTGGCGGTAAGAGAAGGATACCCGCTCTTCGGCATGACGCCGCATACTGCGCAACTTTATCAGGACGCGAAAAACTGTCCGTCATCAAAGCGGCCATAAATTCCGGTCGATAATTCGCCTTTAAGTATGCCGTGCGTATCGCAAGAACCGCATATGCTGCTGCATGGGAGCGATTAAATCCATAATCGGCAAAGCGAACGATCCAGTCGTAGACATGGTTGGCGCTCGCCTCATCATGCCCTTGCGCGAGGCAGCCCGCCACAAAGTCGATGCGCGAAGCGTCGAGTACTTCGCGTTTTTTCTTACTGACAGCTCGCCGTAATACATCAGCTTGCCCAAGGGAGAAACCGGCCATCACATTCGCAATCTGCATAATCTGTTCTTGATAGACGATAATGCCGTACGTGGGAGCGAGAATCGGCGCAAGCGCTGGTACTTCATAGACGATCGGGATCTCAACACGACGCGCTTTTAAAAATGTGTCGATCTGCTCCATCGGACCAGGACGATACAGCGAGATCACAGCGATCAGATCCTCGATATCCTGCGGTTGCATCGCTTTTAAGACATTTTTGACACCCGTTGATTCTAATTGAAAACAACCGTCCGTATCACCGTGAGCAAGCAGTTCTCGCGTTGCATCATCCAGAATCATCATTTCATCCTTGATCGCGATACCGCGCGTTTTACGAATCGCCGACTTTGCCCGATCGAGAATGGTCAGGGTCCGAAGTCCGAGAAAATCCATCTTGAGCAAACCTAACGCTTCGATATCTTCCATGCTATATTGGGTGACCATCATCTCTTCAGCGCCTTGCATGAGCGGTGCGATCGTGGCTAAAGGGTATCGTGAAATCACAACACCTGCTGCATGGACTGAAGTATGGCGCGAAAGACCTTCTATGCCCAGCGCTAATTCAATCACACGCGTCAATACAGGAGACTGTTTAATCATCATCGAAAGCGAGGCGTTTTCAGTGATAACACGTTCGAGACGCACACCTGGCGTGTTGGGAATTTTATCGATGATCGGCTGAATGTCCTGTTGAGGCAACGATAACGTACGAGCGACATCACGAATCGCAGCACGCGCCGCGAGTGTTCCCATCGTACCGATCTGCGCCACATGCTGATCACCATATTTTTGCATGACGTAATGAATGACTTCATACCTTCGTTCCGTCTCAAAATCGATATCAATATCCGGCCAAGAGATGCGCTCAGGATTGAGAAACCGTTCAAACAGCAGATGATAAGCCACCGGATCAACGTCCGTGATCGAAAGTGCATAAGCGACGAGCGATCCAGCAGCCGAACCGCGTCCAGGTCCTACAGAGATACCTTTCATCTTCGCATAACGAACAAAATCCCATACGATTAAAAAATAGCCGGCAAAACCGAGTTTATGAATAATCGCAAGTTCATCTTCTAACCGTTGACGATACGTCTCGTTCACTTCAGGGACGCGATCAAGGAGACCGCGCCTTGCGATGTCAGTGAGCAGCGCTTCTTGCGATTCGATCGGGTCTTGATCATCGAGTTTGAAATGTGGAAGGGTCACCTGATGAAGAGAAATGGATAGTTGAACGCGATTGGCGATCTCGATCGTGTTTTGAATGGCATCCGGATAATTAGCAAAAAGATCTGTAAACGCGGATCGCTCTTTGATCTCATAGGTGATCCCGTGCCTTGCTTTCGCTTCTTCCTCCACCGTCGTCCCATAGGCAATCCCAGAAAGAACATCGAGATAGCGCACATCTTGGGACATGACGTGGCGTGCTATGGACGTTGCCACCGTCGGATATCCAGCTTCTTGTGCGAGTCGAGCATGGCGATGCATGATCGTCGCATCTTCACGATCTCCCGTCGCAAGAAGTTCAACATAGACATTCCCCTGCCCGAACCACGAAGTGAGTTGCTCCAGTGCCCGAAGCGCCTGCTCCTTACCTTTGGCCAATGCACTTTCGAGCGGCCCTTTAGCACCACCCGTTAAGCAAAGGAGTCCTTCGTGATGAAGTTCAATTTCTTTCCATGTGTTAACTTTTTTACCCATGACTTCTGGCGAGGTATAAGCAAGCGTCGCGAGTTGGCACAGTGTCGCATAGCCGCGATCATCTTTAGCGAGCAAAAGCAGTTCGGACGGTTTCTCAGCTGGTCGTCGACTTCGGTCATGGACGATCGCGATCGTCTGCCCGAGGATCGGTTTGATGCCTCGATCTTGACACGCTCGGTAAAAAGACAGCGCGCCCATCATACCGTAATCAGCGATGCCGACCGCCTGACTTCCTGCTTTAAGCAGATAATCCATCAGATCCGACAGTCGAATCGCGCTATACAAGAGACTATATTCTGTGTAGATACGCAAATGAACGAAGTCGGTCATTCGGACGCCTCCTTCTCTTCATCATCGATACCATAAAAGGAGACAGTTACTTCCGTTCCCACATTTTCTTCACTTTGTACATACAGATGACCAAAAGCTGATTCTACGATTTCTTTACAGATCGCAAGACCTAGGCCGACGCCACCATGTTGCCTGCCCCGCGCTTTATCCGCACGGTAGAATCGCTCGGTCACATGCGGAAGATCATCGTTAGGAATTCCGACACCCGAATCGCGAATGCGCAAATGCACAAATTCGCCTTCGCGCGTTACCGATACCATGATCGTGCCGCCTTTTGGTGTATACTTCCGTGCATTATCAAGTAGAGCGCGCATCACTTGTTGGATGCGAACTTCTTGCATAAGGATGCGTGTTTTTTCCTGATGCGCGATGTCGATCTGCCAGGTATACTCCGGATAAAGACGCACCCAACGCGCCGCGACCAATTCGGCGACTTCGCCTAAATCGATCTCCTCGTCTGCGCTTGGTAAATCATTATCGACCGCAGCGAGCGATAACAATTGACTCGCCATCGCACTCAAATGCTTCACTTCTTCTTCAATCGCATTGACAGCTTCCGTTCGAATCATCTCATCTTGCCAACCCCACCGTGAAAGCAATTGAACATACCCTTCAAGCACAGATAATGGCGTGCGCAATTCGTGCGAAGCGTCAGCGATAAATTGTCTTTCTCGTCGAAAAGCGAGGGAGATACGATCGAGCATGTCATTAAAAGTATGACCAAGTTCGGTCAATTCATCTTGTCGCTTAGGCACATCCAGACGATTGCTTAAATCGCCAGGTGTGATCGCGCGCGCCGTCGCAATCATCGCCCGAATCGGTTGCAAGGAATAACGCGCCAAAAAGTAGCTAGCGATCAAGGCGAGAAATAAACCACCGATCGAGCCGGTCAATAGAAGCGTAAAGACAAAAGCGATGCTATGATCGAGCGACTCGACATTCTCTAACCATTGCACCGTCACGATTCCTTGTGGCGTCAGCACATGCTTCGAAGCGATCAGCAAGCGCTGATCGATATATTGATAAAACATCACACCATTACCGATACTCGTTTCTAACCGCAATCCGCCAAAAGTCCATGGCGCTGACGCTGGTTGCGTCGTAGACGTCAACACGTGACCTTTCTGATTGAGCAGCCGAACCATTTGATGAGGATCCGGTACGAGCTGTCGGATATCCGTCATGACTTGCGAAAGCGGTTGATGCGCAATACGCCTCACTTCATCGTCGAGGTTCAACAGGATAACTTGCTTTTCATTTTGAATGGTGACGTTGAGAAATTGAAAATACACAAACGCGTTGAATAAAACGAAGATAATCGCGACGACGAGTGTCGATAGCGCAGCAAAACGCCAAGAGATCGTCAGTTTCATGACGACCTCAGGACATAACCGACGCCTCGAATCGTATGAATAAGCGGAGTCGTAAACGGTTCATCCACTTTTAAACGCACATAGCGGATATAGACATCCACCACATTCGTCTCACCCTCAAAATCATAGCCCCAAACTGTCTCTAAAATCGCATCACGCGAAACGACTTTATCGACGTTTTTCGCCAAAAAATGCAAGAGATCAAATTCGCGTGTGGTCAGTTCCACTTCTTGTTGCGCACGAAACGCGCGCCTTTCCTCAGGAAAAATCAACAAATCAGCGATGCGAAGTTCTTCACGATGACGTCCTTTGCGCAAAGCCGCGCGAATTCTGGCTAATAATTCTTCTGTCTCGAAAGGTTTAGTTATGTAGTCATCCGCACCCGCATCTAGACCTGCGACTTTATCGCTCGTCGTATCTTTAGCGGTCAACAAAATGATCGGCACGTTCTTTTTTTTGCGGATCGCTTGACACACCGCGATACCATCCATGCCTGGCAACATCCAGTCCAGTAGAATCAGATCGACTTCTTGCTCCCTCGCCATGCGTTCGCCCGTGATGCCATCACCGGCGAGCATGACGGAGAACCCTTCATGAACGAGTTCGAGTTCGATCAGTCGAGCAATTCTTCGCTCATCTTCCACGATCAGAATCAATGGACTCGCTGAGGTTCGCTCCACCGTCAACTCCCCCTTATCGTTCTAACAATTGTACGGTGATCAGCGCCTTGCCGACCAATTCTCCCGTCCGATAAAGTTCCACATCGACTTTGCCAACTTTCCGACTTGAATCGATGATTCTCGCTTTCGCTTCCACATGTTGCTCAATCTGAATCGGTTTAAGAAAGTATAGTGTCGCATTATCTAGCATCATATTGGCATCGCGCGCTTTACGTAACGCTTGCAAAGCGGCTTCCGTCATGATCGTCAAAAACACCCCAGGTGACAACCCACCATGTTGCGTTGACATCTGTGGCGTTAATTCACCCCGTAAGACGAGTTGATCCGCTTCGGTGGATTCCGCAAAACGATGCAAAACGATATCCTCCATCGTATCGCCCAATTGAGGTTGTTTTTGATTATATTGTAACGCTTTGATAACATCCTGCCGACTGATCAAGCCGACAAGGCGCTTAAATTCGATGACCGGTAAAAGATCGATGCCTTCCCAGACCATCATATGAGCAGCTGCGGCGACCGACGTCTTAGGCGTAACTGATAGCGGTTTTTTACTCATGATTCGTCCAATCACCGTATCTTGCGTTTGTCGACTAACATCTTTTGGTGTAACGACACCGATGAGTCTTCCTTGCTCTTGCAAAACCGGAAAACGCGAATAACCCGTCGTTTCGACGAGTTGAAGATAATCATGGATCGTTTGATTTTCGGTCATCACCATCGGCGGATTTTTGCCAACGATATCTTCGACTAATAAAATGTCTTTTTTAATCAGTCGATCATAGATGGCCCGATTGATCAAAGAAGCGACAGTAAACGTATCATACGCTGACGAGATCAACGGCAAATTCATCGTATCAGCAAATTCGACCACATCAGCATGCGCACCAAAACCGCCGGTGATCAGTACGGCTGCTCCTTCTTGAAGTGCTGCCATTTGTACGGCATCCCGATTGCCGACGATGACGAGTGATCCCGGGTCGATGTACTTTACCATCGCATCGATCTCCATCGCACCGATGACAAACTTGCTTAACGTCTTATACAGACCAGAACGTCCACCTAAAAGTGTCCCGTCAACGATGTTCACCACTTCGGCAAACGTAAGACGATCGATATCTCGTCGTTGCTTCTTTTCAATGCGAACTGTACCAATGCGTTCAATCGTCGAAACCAGACCTTGACCTTCTGCTTCTTTGATCGCCCGATAGGCTGTTCCTTCACTGACGACAAGCTGTTTCGCGATCTGACGCACGGAAATCCGCTCACCAATCGGTAAATCCTCGATGTGTTTCAGTATCTGATCATGTTTTGTTTGCATGATATCCCCGCTCTCTTCTCTTGCCTCCTATTCTACAACAGACAAGGGGGAATCCGCACCTGACCAGAAAAAGTCCATCAAGTCTTTAGCCACTTGCGTCGCAGGCCATTCATCACGATGTTCACCATGCGCCTTGGCATGAAAAGCATTGAGTAACGACACATAAGCATGCGCATATAAGCGAGGTGGTAATGGACGGATTCGTCCTCGCTCGATCTCCTTAGCAAACTCTTCCGAGATAATCGATGTCAATAGCTCCTCAGAATCGCGCATCGCTCGGATTTGTTCAGGCGTCAATGAGGGGACTGCTTCATTCATCACCATTTCAAAATCCAGTTGTGTTCCACCTGTCTGCAACCGAATCTGTGTGATCAGATTGAGTCGATCACGAAGCGGCTTGGGAGAAGAAAGAATCATTTTCATTCGTGTCACAATCTCATTCATGAGGCGAACGACGGACGCTGTGAACAATGAAGCTTTTGACGCGTAGTAGTAATACACCGTCGCTTTCGTGACTTGACATTCTTTGGCCACCACGTCAACGGTCACTTTCTCATAGCCTTGTGCCATAAAAAGATCGGCAGCCACTTGCAATATCCGATCGGCCGTCGATTGATCTTGCGAATTTGCAGGCGGTCTACCGGGTGTTTTTTTCCACGCGCTTTGCACCCGCTTCACGCTCCTTTGTTAAGATTTTTCTAGTGTACCACAACAAAAGCGAAAATAAGCCCTAGCTTTATAATTAACCTTCTGGTATATATAATTCAAGAGGAGGAATGAAACCTATGGAAGAAGCCAAGTTCTTTTTCGGTTTAGGTCGCTTTGTCGCAGGACCAAAGACCAAATGGCTCACTTTGATCATCTGGATCATCATCGCAGCCGTACTTTCCATCGTAGCGCCATCGGTTAGCAAAGAAGAAAATAACAATGCTGCTCTATTACCGTCCACTTCTGCGTCTGTCCAAGCGACAAACCTTGTGCAAAAAGCTTTTCCTAGTGCAAAAGGAACACCCGCTCTACTCGTTTTTTACGATAAAAGCGGTCTTTCCGTCAAGGACTTTTCGAACATTCAAGCGATCGCCAAATCGCTCGGTGATCATAAAGTCAATGGCGAACTTTCTGTCGTCCCGCTCAATCAAGTACCAAGCTACGTGTTACCGACTCTTGCTTCTAAAGATAAGACTACGATTGTCTTACCGGTTACTTTTAGCAGTTCGATCGCCTCAAGTGATTTACAAAATTCATTAACCACGATGCAAAAACAGATTGATACAGCGATCGGTTTTAATCCTTTCAAAGCTTCCTTAAGCGCTTCTGGCCTTCACGCTCGCGTCTCAGGACCTGCGGGTATCGCGGTGGATGCGCTCGGTCTCTTTAAAGGCGCTGACCTTGCCTTGCTGATCGCAACGACCTTTCTTGTCTTAATTCTTCTTATCATCTTGTATCGTTCCCCGATTCTTGCCATCATTCCTTTGATCGGTGTCGGCGTTGCGTACAGTGTCATCAGTGCCATCCTCGGTTTGTTAGCCAAATCTGGCGCGATCGTCGTCGATGCCCAAGGGGTCTCGATCATGACCGTCTTACTCTTTGGTGCAGGAACCGACTATTGCTTGTTTCTTGTCGCTCGTTATCGGGAAAGACTTTTTCAAGAACGGGACCGTTATCAAGCCATTACCCAAGCGGTGGGTGGCGCATCTGGCGCCATCTTGATGAGTGGCTTGACCGTCATGCTCGCTCTTTTATCGTTACTCTTTGCCACATACGGCTCCGACCATCGCTTTGCCATTCCATTTTTCGTCGCGATTTTCGTGATGGCGATCGTCGGACTTACTTTCATCCCTGCGTTACTCGCCGTATTTGGTCGTGTTGCTTTTTTCCCCTTTATTCCGCGCGTATTGACAGAAGAAAGCCAATTAAGCAAACGACAAGCGCGCAAACTCGCCAAGCAAAACGATCCCAATCGTTTCTCATTCGGTCGTTTTGTCGCCAAAAACCCGATTGCCATCGCTTCTTCGGCGATCGTCATCCTTGCGATTTTAGGCAGTTTTGCCACGCAAATTCACTTTACGTATAACTTGTTGTCCTCATTCCCCAAAACGATGCCATCGCGCGAAGGCTTTACGCTCCTTGCTGATCACTTTTCGCCAGGAACATTAGCGCCTGTCAATGTCATCACCAAAGGCGGTAACGAAGCGTCGGTGACATCGACGTTGTCCAAACTTCCTTTTGTGCAATCGGTGTCTTCACCGAAGGTTTCGAAAAAAGACAACACCTTACTTTCTTATTCCGTCACCCTTAAGGAAGATCCCTACTCTTTAGTAGCGATTAGCGATATCCCAAAAATTCGTTCTGCACTCACTGCGCTTCCTACAGGCAACGCACCAAGTCAAGTCTATCTCGGCGGCGAGACATCCACACAGTACGACACGAAAGCATTGACTGAATCGGATACACGAATCGTTATCCCGATCGTCATTGCGATCATCGCCATCTTGCTGCTGTTGTACCTGCGCTCGATCGTCGCGATGATCTACTTGATCGCCACCGTGTTACTATCGTACTTCTCATCACTCGGTCTAGGATGGATCGTTTTACACAACTTCATGGGCGTCACTGCAATTGCTGGTGCGATTCCGCTTTATGCTTTCGTCTTTCTCGTGGCGCTAGGCGAAGATTACAACATCTTCATGATTTCACGCATCTGGCAAGAAAGTCGCACGAACACCTTAGCCAAAGCGGTTGAAATCGGCGTAAATAAGACAGGTAGTGTCATCACTTCGGCCGGTTTGATTCTCGCAGGAACGTTTGCCGTTCTCGCTTCCTTACCCATTCAAATCCTTGTGCAATTTGGTATCGTGACGGCGATTGGCGTGCTGCTCGATACGTTTATCGTTCGTCCGTTCCTTGTCCCTTCGTTAACGATCATCTTAGGGAAACTCGCCTTCTGGCCTTCGAAGCGATCCATCACCGTCAAATAATTCGTGTTCTCAAAAAAAGGTTGTTGTCAGCGAATATTCACTGGCAGCAACCTTTTGCTCTTGCTTTAGCCCCATCTTTTTTCTAGCGCGCGCACACTTTGCAAAAGGCCAAATAAAAACAAAATCGTCAACATCACAACGGCGATATAGCTAAGACCTGATCCACGAAAAACGATCGGCAATAAGGCGATTGCAAACGCAGGTGGAAGCCGTAACGCCATTTTTTTGGCGAGCAGCGCGACGAGCACCACATCAACCAATCCGATCAGCACCAGATCCTGCCCCAATAGACTCGCGACCAATACACCAAGAATCGCTACCACGATCAGAAATACGCCACGCTCTATGAAATCCTTTTTCGGACGATCCCTTTTGGCTATCATCTCATAGAATACGACGAGCAAAGGAGGAATTACCTTAAGATGAAAAGGCAAAACATACGTAACGACAATCCATAGACTTGCAATCAGACTATACGCAATCAAACTTTTTCGATCACGCAGTCCCATCGATTTATTCGAAGACACTGACTTCGTCGCTTTATGCAATAGGGTGACCGTGATCGTCAATACGGTAACCGAAAGGACAAAAAACCACGAATGGACACCTAAGACAATCGGCAAAATCGCCGCGGAAATCGAAGGGGCGACTTGCGAACGAAACCCCTGTAACAAAAGCAAGACGAGAAATAATGCAACTAACTCTTTAATGAAAAGAGGAAAATTTGTATAGTCGATCAAAACGCCAAGCAAGGCGGATAGCGACGGTAACAACCAAAAGAATAATCGGCTTGCTACCCAGCGCTCTTCGTTGTAGACCAAGCTGCCGACGGCAAGCGCTGCAATCTCAGGAAAAATGATAACCTTTGCCGCAAACACCATCGCGATAAACAGCATGGCCAAAACGACAAAAAGCACGCCAAGCCAAGGCACCAACCCCCGAAGTCTCGCTTGAAAAAAAGCGCCCATAGCGAAAACGTCCACTCTCCCTGCACAAGGTAGCCTGCGAATCGATACGATTAGTCTATATGATTCAACAACTTTTTTCTGTGAAATAGCCTACAGAACTGAACGAAGCATTCGTTTAGCGCATCTCATTGGGTCCAAAACCAGCAAAGATCGAAGATTTCGCTTTCTCGATACGCGCTATTCTCGTCTTCTCTTGCTTAGGATTGCTAAAAAACAATAGATATGCGCGCTGACGACCTGGTGTTAACGCATGAAACGCTTCTTCCAAGGACGGATCTTGTGAAAAAGCATCCTGTAGCTCCTTGGGCATGGAGAATTCGGATGTTGTTTTCATCGTGACCGTAAGACCCTGCTGTTCAACAGCGATCGCCCGTTCAATGAAACCTTGTATCGCCTCTTTTTGCTCCAAGATCGCCGAAAGAGACGTGAAACGAAACTGCCGTCCTGCTTGCACAGCATCCGTTTGTTGGGTCAGTAGCCCGTTCGGATCGTCAAGCAAAGCGCCTTTCATAAAGAGAAGAGCGCAATAATGTTTAAAACCGTGGATCAGCACCACGTTCTTCCCAGCAAACGTATAGCAAGGATGCATCCACTTATACGTCTCTTCGAGCGGAAACGTTCGGATGATCTCCCGCAACTGCTTATATTCTGGCTGCCATTGTTTCGCTTTCGCTACAAATTCCTCGACTTTCGGATGCGGTTGATTCATCGTCAAGCAGCTCACCTCTTCGATAGTCTCACTTAGAAAAGAGCATAGCACAAAAAACCATCCCCTCTGCGAGCAAGCACGGGGATGGATGGTTTTCTTTCTTATAAAATAAGAAGATTTAAGCAAGCGCTTCGACGATCGTCTTGGCAAACAGTTCACTCGATTGCGGATTCTGTCCTGTGATGACGTTACGGTCGACGATCACATGTGGGTGCCAAGGTTCTTTCGCTTCATACTGAGTACCGAGTTCAACAAGTCGAGTTTCGAGCGCAAACGGCACCAACTTCTCAAGACCTGCGATCTCTTCTTCACGGTTACTAAATCCCGTCACGCGATAACCGGCAAAAATCGAAGTGCCATCCTCGTTTTTCGCTGACACAAGACCCGCTTGACCATGACAGACGGCAGCGATGAGACGATCCTTAGCTTTCGCACGAACGAGCACTTGCGCTAAGGTCGGATCGACGGCGAGATCGAATAAGGGACCATGTCCACCAGGAATGACGACAGCATCATAATCACGCGAGGCGACTTCTTCAAGGACAGCGACGCTTTGTAATGCATCATACGCAGCTTGCCACTTTTCAGGAATCACATCAGGCACACTCACGGGATCAAGAGGAACACGTCCGCCTAACGGACTGGCTAACGTCACTTCATAGCCAGCTGCGAGAAAGGCACGATAAGGTTCCGCAAATTCTTCTAACCACTGTCCGGTCGGATGCGTTTCATCATAATGATCTCGATTCGTTAATACCATCAATACTTTTGTCGTTTTCATGCGATCACCTCGTGGATTCATTCTTATTCCTTGGAAAAATCAATCTGTTACATTTGTAACATCTCTGTGATTCCCATTATAATGATCTCACAACATCAACGTCAACCCGCGTCATGCAAGTGATACAAGAGAGAGGATGTGTAACATTTGACCAAAGAAGCTTCGCAACTGATCGCAGCACGCTCCAAAACCTGGATTACCCAAGCGCTGATCGAATTGCTAGAACATCAATCCTTCGAAAGCATTCGCATCACTGATATCATCACCCAAGCCGACTTAACACGCCAAACATTTTATCGCCACTTTAAAAGTAAAGAAGAAGTGATTGAGGCGTATATCAGCGAGCTTTACCAACAACTCTTCACGCAGATCGATGCTTTGACGAAACCCACATTTCACGAAATCCTGCAAGCTTACTTCACCTACTGGTCACAGCAACGCCCATTTCTTGAACGTATGATGCAAAGTGGTTATCCTTATGATCCCATCCGTTGTGCAACGCCTTACGTGCAAAAAATCTTAATCGGCTTACCTTTGACTCATCATGACGATGCGCGACATAAAGCGTATGTGGAATCCTTTGTCGCAGGTGGCCTTGCCACGATGAAAAACTTGTGGATGCACCAAGGCTTTCAAGAAACGCCCGAAGAATTGGCGCAAACGGTCGCGCAGCTTATCAACCTACCCGATCATACATCATCGGATTGACGTGCCTAATCCATGGTGAGAATGCATCACACGCATAAAGAATCAGATGATGCATCGCACGCGTACATGCGGTATAGAGTAGTTTGCGATCTTTCTCATCAGAAAAGGTTGTCGAAGAGGCATCCCACAGAATCACCGCATCAAACTCTATACCTTTCGCCAAATACACCGGAACAAGGACAAGTCCAGAAGGCAGTTCGGTTGTTTCTTTGGTCACGACTTTCGCGTCAGAACGACCGAGCCGTTGAAGGATCGCAGCAATTTTTTCGCTTTCCTTTGCGGTTTTCGTCATCACCGCCACCGATGCACACCCATCTGCGAAAAGGCGTTCGATATCTTCGCCGATACGCTGTTCTTTGCTAGCCTCTTCATGGCACAAAATAAGCAACGGTTTTTGCCCATGACGCGAAAACGGGATGATTTCTTCACCATCTTGCACCAAACTTTTCGTGAATTCGACCAGTTCGTACGTCTGGCGATAACTGCGCAGCAACCGGAGGATCGTCGCTTGTTCGAAGACACCACCCTCTCCGAGCAAGGTATCCATATGCTCAAACGGTGTCGTCTCGGCAAAAATCGCTTGCCGAAAATCACCAAGCAGCGTGAAACGCGCACGAGGAAATCGCTTTTTAAGATAAGCAAACTGAAATCCCGAATAATCTTGCGCTTCATCGATCAAGACATACTGAATCTGCGTGTCCGTCTGAATGCCCAGTACTTCTTCTTTCAAAAATAAAAACGGGGTCGCATCTTCATAGGTCAACACGCCAGCTTCAAAGTTCGCTTTCGTCTGCCTAGCCATACTCTCCATCGAAAATGGCCAATCCGTCAACTTCGTTGGCAACGACGCTTCATCATAAAAAGAAAACACTTGCGCGTACAATCCATGCAAATCGATAAAAGCAAACGTGTTGATTTGCTCCCATACAGCTTTCATGGCGCGCCGAACGACTTTTTGCCGCAATAACTGCTCCTCTTGATGGCCAAAATCAAAATCGGCTTCATCCGCTCGCCGCTTTTTATGTAAGCGTTCTTGTCCTTTGGCAAACTGTTCATGAATATCGAACACTTCACGTTCTTTATGAAGCGTCGAGAAAACATCCGCGTACGCCTCGCGATCGAGATATTGAATTGCCTCGTCCACCCAGTCTTCCTCAAACACCTCAAGTTCAAGAAGTTTCATTTGGTCAAAAAGCCATTTTTGCAGATGATGAACGCGATGCATGACGCGCATGGTCGCAGGAAGTTTGTCATACTCTTCCTGCATGGCTTTGGCAGCTATCACCTCGCGATCGTGAAACGTTATCGCTTGAAACAGCATTCCTTGTTGTTCAAGATCGCATACATACTGTTGTAACAGCGTATGAAAAGCACCGGATGCCTTGAACGCCATGCCTTCGCAGCGAGCCCTTTCATCGGCTGTCTTTGATGACGACAATTCCAGTTCGATCTGATCCATCGCATCTTCCACCCGATCAAACAGCGGCGATAGTTCAAGCTCCAGATATTCTTGAAACGTCGACTGTTGCATGTTTTCTTCGCCAAGTTCCGGCAAAACGGTCGACACATAACTGGTAAAAAGCGGATTCGGCGAGAACAGTACGATCTGATCCGCTCTCAAAGTCTCCCGATATTTAAACAGCAGATAAGCGATGCGTTGCATCGCAGCCGACGTCTTACCACTTCCTGCTGAACCTTGCACGATCAGTATGCGGCTGTTCGTATCGCGAATGATCGCATTTTGCTCCCTTTGTATCGTCGCCACGATACTGCGCATTTGCGTATCCGAACCTTTACTCAAAGCAGCCTGCAGCAACGCATCGCCAATCGTGATACTCGCATCAAACATCGCTTCAAGATAGCCATCACGAATCTGATATTGCCGTTTTCCGATCATTTCCCCCGTGATTTTACCGATTGGCGCTTCAAAATCGGCAGATCCTGGCACATGATCGTAATACAAACTTGCGATCGGTGTGCGCCAATCGTAGATTAGAAAGGTGAGTTCATCATCATCGAGTAAAGAAGAAACACCGATGTAGATCGATTCGGTCCATTTTTGACCATCCTCTTGAAAATCCACACGACCGAAATACGGTGAGACGAGTAGTCGGTGCAAACTTTTCCACGAGCGCTCAAAAACCTGTTGTCCTCGTTCACGTTCGGCAAGAATGGTTGTTTGTTGATTGATCGAATAAAAAGTCTCTTCAAAATCCTCTGGCGAACTCGTATCAACCGTTACTTCATCCCAAAAGTTCTGACGAAGATCTTGCAATTGGTCATGCAAATCGTTCATTTGCGGTTCCACTTCGGCCATTCGTCGTCGAATCGTTGCCATCACGCTATCCACACGCGCTTGCTCTTCTTGCCACGTTTTTTCGTCCATCCAACACACACCTTTCACTAGCCAGTCAAAAATCCCTTGACAGCCTCCACAACGCATGATAAAATGTTATTGTTGGATATTATTTTTTAATATTAGAATAATACTCGATGTTTTATTATAACTCGCCACGAATCGAGAAGCAAACTTTCTTATCCCCAACTATCTTACTTCGAGGAGTACTCCATTCTTGAAAGCCCAAAATAATCGAATTCAACTTGTCATCGCAGGTCTTTTGCTGGGTATTTTTATCTCTGCGATGGATAATACTGTCGTCGCAACGGCGACGGGCAATATCGTTTCTCATCTCGGTGGTCTTGATAAAATCGTCTGGATTACGGCTGCTTACCTGATGACCGAAATGGCCGGTATGCCGATTTTCGGCAAATTGTCCGACATGTACGGTCGAAAACGCTTTTTTATCTTTGGTTTATGCATGTTTTTGTTCGGTTCGATGCTGTGCGGTACAGCACAAAGCATGGATCAACTCGCTTTGTATCGCGCGATTCAAGGGATCGGCGGTGGGGCGTTGATGCCGATCGCGTTTACGATCATCTTTGACGTGGTACCGCGCGAACAAGCTGGACGTTTTTCTGGCATGTTCGGCGCTGTTTTTGGCGTAGCCAGCATCTTTGGTCCGCTTTTAGGATCATTCATCACCGATCACATCAGTTGGCGCTGGATCTTTTACATCAATGTACCTGTCGGTATCGTCACCTTTTTGCTCGTCACTTTCTTTTATCACGAATCAAAAAACCATACGAAGCAACGCATCGACTGGTGGGGTGTTCTAACGCTCGTACCTGCTATCGTCTCGCTCACTTTTGCGCTAGAGTTTGGCGGTACGCAATACGCTTGGACCTCCTTCCCGATCCTTGCAGGCTTCGTGTTAACCGTCCTTCTCTTTCTCGCTTTTATTCTGGCAGAAACGAAAGCTTCTGATCCGATTGTTTCTTTTGCTATGTTTCGAAATCGCGCATTTACCGGAAGCAATCTTGTCGGCATTTTCAGTGGCTCTGCGTACATTGTTGCCGTCATCTATATCCCGATCTATATCCAGGGCACACTAGGTGGTTCTGCCATCACCGCAGGGCTTGAACTGTTACCGATGATGCTCGGATCATCCTTGACTGCACCACTTGGCGCGATGTTTTGTAATAAATTTTCGTATCGTTCCATCTTAGCACCGTTTGCGATCGTGTTTCTCTTAGGCGTCTATCTGTTGACGACGCTAACGCCAAGTAGTGCAACTTGGCAAGTCATTCTTTATATGGCGATCGTCGGACTAGGTATCGGACCTACGTTTTCCATTACAGGGATGGCTGCGATGGGTGAATTTGATGCCAGTCAGCGTGGGGCAGCGAGTTCGACAAACTCCTTTGTGCGTGAGCTCGGCATGACAGTCGGGATCGTCATTTTTGGCGTGATTCAGAAAAATTTATTTCAAACTCGACTCACTTCCGTGTTTGCTGGTATGGGTAAAATTCTTGGTTCCTTTTCCACCATGGATCCTCATGCGATCATGTCACCAGAAACAAGATCCCATATCCCTACCTTTATCTTGAGCAAACTTTCATCGGCACTTTCTTTCTCTGTCACCCATGCTCTACTTTGGGATCTGATTCCTGCTTTTCTCGCATTCGCTGTCGTCTTTTGGATGGGGCGTTCTAAATTCGAAGGCATGTGAAGCGCGGCGTTGAAGGCTTTCCTATCCTTCTTGCGCTGATTTTACCATGATGGTTGAGCGTTTGCTACCATTCGCCCGCCAATAAAACGTCAGTGAAGCAAGCAAAAAAACAAGATAAAGCCCTACCTGTAACAAGGTGGGGTTTTCAGCATAACCAAAAAACGAATGCAAAATATCGCCTAACGTACTGTCTTCGCGTAAAAACGCGCCCGAATGCCATAATGGTTGTGATAAAGGCAACCATCCAAGTTGTTGAAAAGCCTCAATCCCATCGGCTAAAAGACCAGATGCCAAAAACATCAGCAGCGTCCCCATGATCGTAAAGAATGAAGAGAGATTGACCTTTTTACCCAGCACATAGATCACATAACTTAACGCTAAACCACAAAGTGTCCCGACAAACGCACCGATCGCCAACCACATAGGCTGTGTGTGAAAGGCGATCGCAAGCATGAAGACGACCGTTTCAAGCCCTTCGCGCCCCACCGTGATGAAAGCGATCAATACAATCGCGAGCATCGATCCTCGAAAAAGCGCTTGATCCATTTTAGCTTGCAATTCTTTTTTCATTGATCGTCCCTGTCGCTTCATCCAAAACGACATATACGTCAACACAAAACATGCTATAAAATACGTAATTCCTTCAAATTCGCTTTGTAACTTCGAGCCATCATACTGGCGAAGCGTCGAAAAAATCACGACTCCACATAAAAAAGCTACAATGATCGCAGCGACAACGCCAAGCCAAACATCCTTAAAACGATCTCGACGCCCGACTTGCTTAAGGTACGCCAGCATAATGGAACAAATCATCGAAGCCTCAAGCGCTTCACGAAAAAAGATCAAAAACGAACCGAGCACGTAGCCACCTCAAATACATGACTGAATTAGTCGACATTACGGCTAGTGTACAGTTAATCGTACCTATCGTCAATAATTAGCATAGACTAATTCAGAACTTGGCAGGCATCTCAAAATACAGGTCACCATGTTTTTTACAACCTGGATTGAAGGAAGCATGGCAATGTGGACAGCGAGAATCGCATTGCCAATACGTTGAAATCGCCATCTCCCATCCACACGCGCCACATAAGATCGCAATTTGATCAAATTGATCACTCGGCCATACTTCAATCGGATGATCAGCTAGTGCCTGATGACAAGCATGGCAAGGATAATATGACGAACAACAGTAAAATTTTATAGCGACGATATCATGATGTTGCGCGTAATGAAGACATCGCGTCTGTTCATCCACATCCAATCCTTTGACTTCCACGCCGTGAATCTGCATAATCGTCCTCATCCTTTCTTAGTAAAAGGCGCGTACTTCGATCTTTCGCTGACAAGCTTTCGTAAGATCTCATTAAAAACATCGATCGCCACCATTTCTTTGGCTGTCGCCGTACCCGTTCTCAGTTCACTTTCCGTTCGAAGCGTCAGATCATCAATGACAAAAAAATGAACTTCATTGGCCTTACCTCCTGAATACGCGATAGTATATTCGTACGAAACTCGGTTTCTCTTTTATCCTATCACGGCGTAACCACTTGTCCGTCAGCAATCTGAATGATTCGTTGACACGAATGAGCGACTTCAAGATCATGCGTCACGATAATGAGACAAAGCCCTGACCGGTGAATTTCATCAAAAAGAGCAAGGATTTCTGCCGCTGTGGTCTGATCCAATGCGCCTGTCGGCTCGTCAGCAAGCAACACTTCAGGTTCATTAACCAATGCCCTCGCTATACCGACACGTTGCTGCTGTCCCCCCGATAATTCATACGGTCTTCGCTTCTCGAAACGATGCAATCCGACACGTTCTAGCATGGCGAGTGCTTTTTTTCGTGCTTGACGCTTTGGTACCCCGCGATACAACAGAGGTAATTCCACGTTTTCGACCACCGTATATTCTTTGATTAAGGCAAATTGCTGAACGACAATTCCAAAATGTGTATTACGCAAATCAGCTGCTTGATTTTGAGAAATGCCACGCATCGCTTGCCCCATAAAACAGTATGATCCATCCGTTACCGTGTCGATGCCAGCCAGAATATGAAGTAACGTCGATTTACCTGAGCCTGAACGACCGATGATCGCCACTTTTTCAGCTTGATCAATGCTAAGTGTGACATCGCGCAGTGCTCGAAATGCCGTTTCCCCTTTACCGTACGTTTTCGACACATGAGATAATTCAATCAAAGCCACTCTTCTCACTCTCCTTGGATTAGCCTTACCGTGGTTTGTCGTGATAATCGTCGTAAAGGGATGATGGAGGCGAGTAACGAAAGAAAAAGCGTTATGCCTACAGCGAGCAGGATTGTAGGTAGGTTGATCACGACTAACCATTTGTCTAACCAATCAGACAGATTCAGCATAATACCTAATGACAAAATGAGAGCCAGTACATACAGACCCAAGATTTCCGCCATCACCAATTGTAACAACGATGCCTTTCTTGCACCGATCAGCAAACGAATCCCAAACTCTTTTCGCCTTTTGATGAGTGAAGATAAAAGAACAGAGATATGGCCAAGTACAGACAGGGAAAGCAGACTGACCGCAACAAGAAAAGTCGAAACGATACTCGGTTTTTGTTGTTTAGCCAATGCATTAAGTTGATCTTCGACAGAATGAACCATGCCATGCATTTTACGCTGATGGAGGATCGCATAAATGTTTGCTTTCAGTTCAGCCTCTTTTCCTGGCAAAGGGTACACTTGCATGTTGTCCGATAAAATCAAGTTCGCTTCACTACTTTTTTTATTCCACATAAACATCGACACAGGTCCCAAGATAAGATTTGTGCATGATTGCAAAGAAAATGCGCCAAGATTCGCCCCATTGTTCGCAAAAAACTCGGCATCCGACGAGATGATGCCAACTACTTGGCAAGGCATCTCATCGACGGTCGCTTCAGCCGTACTGCCTACTGGCGGTGTATAATACGTCATTGCAATCAACCGTGTACCAAGTGGATATTGAGAGGCGAGCGCTGATCCCACCCAAATCGGAAACACTTTACTGTTCTTTCGGGAAAAATGCGTTATCGCCGAAAGCGGTTCTCCTTGCGTTGCCACCTTCATATGTTGAACGAACGTATTCGAAACTAACGCAATAGGCTGCGTTGAAAATTGGCTCATCGGCAATTTGCCTACTTCATTTTCTGGTGCTTGAGTAAAACCAAAGGAACTGCTGAGATCGTACATCCCAATTCCCGCTACATCGTTTAATTGAGCAATTTTCTGTTTTAAGGCGAGAAGTTTTCGATACGACGTCCTATTTCCATCCATAGCATGAGTAGAAATATCGACATTGATGGAAAGTGTGTTATTCGGCATGAGGAATTGCACTTGATTAGCGAAAGAATTTATGCCAAAAAATAAACCAATAGCAAGCAACAAGGAAAGAAATCCAAAGAACAATTGAACAACTATCAAGATCGAACTTAACCCCATATGGCGCAATGATTGACAAACGATCGCGATTGGCGAGCGTAACTTCCTAATTACATCGACAGAAGCAACCGATCTCATGTATAAATCTCCTATCTCGTACAATTTTCACATTCACCATTTTTTGAGTGCTTCAGATGGACTAATGCGCAGCGCTTTTAGCACAGGTATGAATGATGCTAAGAGTCCACTGAAAATGGCTATGACAAGAGCTATCCCCCAAATGACCCAAAACGATGGGAGAATCACGCCTGTAAACCATGCCCACAGATGAGATAGAATCAGATCGACTGCAAAAGAAAGGAATGCAGCTACGAGACAGATGATAAGTAAATCAAAAAGAATCATCCCGATAATGCTACTACGTTTCGCCCCAACCAATCGTTTCACAGCAATTTCCTGATGGCGATCACTCACCCAAAATAAGCCTGAATTGATCAGGTTGATCACCGATACCAATAACGTCACCACGCCAATGACGGCGGTAGAACTTGCAGAAGCCATGGAAGCTGCATTACCGTCGGAAGTAAAATGAGAAAAACTTACTTCGATCCCTGCGTGTTGTGCACCAAGATACAATTTTTTTTGCGACAAATAAGGATTCTGTGCGAAAAATTGAACACTTTCTTCATAAACCTTTCGATCGAGAACATAATGAGGAATTTGCGAAACGGATACTAAAGGAAAATTAAACTGTTGTGCATTCAAATACCCGATAACCGAATAATCTCTGCCCCACAGATTGATTTTCGCAGAAGCACGAAGAACAGAGGAAGGAAGGAATATTTGGTGACGCAAAGCGTTCGATTGGAAGACTTGTTTCATGACCTTGCCTTGAAGAGGTGGTTGCCAAAGTAAAGGCCCCTGGACAAAAATTGCATCAACAACACCTCGTTTTGAAACCTCACCCTGATGAAATTGTAACGAAGTAGTGAATTGAAATAGATATTCTCCCCCCATGCCATCTCTCTTTAGGATTTGAAAGAGTTCGGCAAGACTAAAGGGTCTTTGACTTGTAAAACTAACAATTCTTGCGTTATTGATTGGCATAGTAGGCGTCGTTATAGTTTGATGAGCAAAAATACCTGCAATCCCTAGCGAAGAAAACGTGATTCCGAAAGTAAAACCAAGAAAGAGCACCATCGTCGCTAAAGGATAATACCTTATTTTCCTCCATAGATTCATGCTACTTTGTACTCCCCACTTGTAAACTAAAGCGATATGACGTCACGACCGGCCCTACTGGAATATTTTTTGTACCATACGTTGTTGTCGGAACCACGAACCCAGTCACTTCGTAGGTTCCTGTCTTTTGAGGTGCCTTGAAGGTAAAAGGTATCACCGTTGCTTCACCCTTATTCAAATGAAACTGTAATGATGCGATCGATTGTTGGAAATTATGTTCATGCCAACCTACCATATAGAAAAGATAATAATTGGATGAATAAGGAAACCCACCAACATGAGCATATAGTTTGATTGGTTCATTCGGACGCGTCGTCAACAAAAGAGGCGGCATTAACGTGGAATTATAACGGTCGAAAGATCCCACTTGATTGATGAGCAGTCCGACAAAATATTTCATATACCCAGTTCTGATGCTCGATAGAGGTAACGAAATAGCCAACGGAGAAATCCCCGAATACGTGATTCGTTTCTGTAAGGATACCGAATACGATATACTCGAAGACTGCATATCTCCTGCATGTAAATCAGGACCAGCAACAACGGAAAGTAACAAAAGATGAGCGATGTGGTGGTTAGTAGGCAGTGATAGAGAGATAGGAAGCGTTATAGCGTCATGAAGCCCAAGTTGAAACTTCTCCATGGTCATCGTTCTTGTACGATCGGCTTGTCTATGAAATGACACTTGATGCCCATCGATAAAGACGAGAAGGCCAAATTGATCGGCATGCAATCCGTTATTAGCAAAATGAACTTGAAGATTCATTTCTTTCGCTTTTCGAGAAGTCATCAGCGACGTAGACGATATCGTATTTCCATTGACTTGTACGAGCGATAACCCATATCCGGGAAACAAGAAATCGGGTGACTGCCGGACATTATAAATACCAAATAATGGACTATTTAAAATAAGCACGAACAAAACAAGAAGAATGAGTAGTATGCCGACTAGAATGATACCCATTTTTTTATGTTTTATAGCGATGATATGCACAAGTGAATTCCTCCATAAAATCAAGAATTTAAATTGAAAAATCAGTAATTGTAGTAGTTGCTTCCTCCGTAAGAATACCCATTAAAAGTGGTGGCTCCAGGATGATTTTCAGAATCTGTAATACCTGCTGTTCCTGAGTTCGTGGAGTTACTCGATTGCGTACTTTGAGCACCGTAAGTACCATCAGTGTTACGATAACTTATTGTCGACATAATACGAGCTACCGGGATCGATGATGTTGTGTCTAATGTTGCTCCAGGGGTTGGTTGCCAAGTGTAAATTCCCATATTGGCAGTTATCAAAGCTTGTCCTGCAAAAAATTGCTGGTATGTCACGCCTCCTGAAGCAAAAGCAACCCCCGGTACTAAAATGGAAAGTATTAGAATACTACCAAATACCCGCTTTTTCATAAGAACCCTCCTAAGTAATTTTAAATAAATAGTTTTCGGACTGTCCAAACCCATCTTACCTTTAACTTCCTTAACCAACATAAACCCTATTTTTTCCTTTTATTTTTTTATTAAGTGATAGCCAACCTTAAAAATCGTGATTACGTGTTGTGGATTTCTAAAATCAGTTTCTATTTTTTTCCTAATGCCTAGGATGTGAACCTTTACAATCTCCTTTTTATGCTGGTCAAAATCTGACCATGCATATGAAAGTAAATCTTGAGTACACACCGTTTCCCCAAGATTCTTGACAAGTAATTCTACGATGCGATAATCTATTTCCGATAACGAATAGGAAAGCCCATGTCTACAAATGACCCGCTTATTCAGATCAATTTTGCAGTACGGATTCAATGCAATGATTGACATGAAAATACCCTCTTTATATACTTACCATTTTATGATAACTACTATAAATCGAATTCATAATTCTGTAAACCTTAATTCATAAATGGCTCGCCGGCTTCCCGGTATCCGAAACCCATTGAACAGGGTGCAAGTTGAATTCTGTGTCCTATGGCTTCATCACGAGGCCACCTCAAATCGCCTTATTCTTACATTCTTGATTCGTTGTGTCCACTATTAGGTTTAGCATCAAATCTACCCCATGATGATCATGGGTATTTTCACACGATTTTTCCGGGTAAGGGACGATGAGGATTCCGGATACTTTTACTCTACGTTAAACAAATATCTCGGACGTCCGTATACTTTGCGACGATGAACGGCCGTTGTTGGCGTGTTCGTGCGAAAATATTTGATGACGCTGATACGTGAAATCCCGAGTCTGCAGGCGATTTCACGCTGCGAAAGGTTTTCTCGTTTTGCGAGGAGTTTGATAGGATGAAATTGAGCCACTTGGATCATCCTCCTTTTGATCGCTCACTTTTTGCTCGATCGACCAAGCTAAAAGTGGCTCAAAACTAACTTAGCGAATACACTTAGATCCTAATACCAATATCGACGTGAAATCGACCATCATTACGAAGTAGATCCAGACCATAAACCAGATCACAGTGACTGCTTATGAAAAATCATTCCGAAAAATAAATTGACGGTTACATGATTCTGTGATATAAATGAAATAGTAAGAATTAACTGAATCATACAAGCAGTCGATAAGAGCAAACCTGCCGAAAGACAGGGACGCAAAGTTCCAGACCTAACTCCGATTCGTACGGATATGGTGGCTGAACCGCCGAAATGGTTGTATTTTATTTTTTTTAAAAACGAAAAATCTTGGAGGGATCCATCATGAAGCGCATCACAAAAGCCACCATCATCAGCATGATGATCACCGCAACTTTATTTTCACCAATGACTTCTGCTTTTGCAGCGACTCTACCCAATACCCCATCTGCTTTTGTTCATGTGTCAGGAGTCAGCACCATGAAAACGATGTCAAGTTCAGTACAAGTCATGCTCCAACAGATTCAAAACCGACAACCATCAACAGGTAGTATTGGTGACCCTACAACGTCACAATTTCAATCCTATATGCTGAAAATGGAAACTCGACTCGACATGCTCAAGAAATTGATGGATGATGTGAGCCAAGCAGTACGAAGTTTTCACAAATGAGATAAAATATACGGAATATTGATATCCTCGTAACACAAGAAGAACACTTTCGAGCGTTATGTTCTATCCCTCCAAGCAGTTCTTCCCTTTTTTATGAGCAAATTATTGTACTTTTCAATCCATTAGTAGAAAATATTGTTATTATGCACATTGCTTCCAAAAACAACGAAACCGCATCGGCGATGTAAATCAACAGCGTCCTTGTCTGTTTCAGCAACCATTTCACTGATATCTTCGATCAGCAACAGTTCATTCATCATTTTCCGCCCGATGCCTTGATTGCGACTTGACCCTTCAACGGCGATATGGAGGATTTCTGCCGACTCCTTCCCAGTTCTCTTTATACCGATGGCGTGATAAAACAGTGCCTAAGACATATCTGGTCTGCTTCTCATTCACCTGTATCTCGGGATGCGCAGAAGAAATTGATTCGTTGCAAATGACACACGTTCCTGTTGGAACAACAGATTTGTACCGAACTTTTTACTGACGATACACGACATAGCAAGAATCCGTTGTTCCCTAATACCACCACGATCAATTGCTATCTACCAAAAACAGGAGTATGATTAACAAGTACCCGTTCTCTCCTTACAAATTACCCTACTTTTCCTCGCGACTAGATTGAACTGCAATTACCATCAAAATCCCTATTTATCGGAGAATCTAATTATGGCCCAAACTCATGGTTTTTCTAAAGGCGAAGAAATCGCCAATGCTGTCACGCATGGCATTGGGGCAGTAATGAGTCTTATCGCCTTAGTTTTTCTGATCATTGCCTCTGCAATGGATCATAATGCATGGTATGCAATCAGTATTTTATTATTTGGCTTTTCCATGTTCCTTGTCTATCTCTCTTCCACTTTAGTTCATGCTCTACCTAAAGGTAAAGCCAAAGATATCTTCGAGATTTTTGACCATGCATCCATCTATTTCTTTATCGCAGGAACATTCACCCCAATCTCGATTTTTTTAATTCGTGGTCGTTTAGGTTGGGTCTTACTAGGAATTGTGTGGGTACTTGCTGTAGGAGGAATTGTATTTAAGGCTTTCCTCACAAAAAAATTCATGATAACCTCGACATTGCTTTACGTTTTAATGGGATGGCTCGTTGTGATTGGCTGGCCAGAAATCACAACGCATCTTTCTCGTAATGGCATCTCATTACTTTTTATAGGTGGCATTTGTTATACTGTTGGTGCTGTATTTTATGTATGGCGAGGATTTCCCTACCACCATGCCGTTTGGCATCTCTTTGTAATCGCTGGAACCGTCCTTCAATACTTCAGTATTTTACTTTACATCTCACCATTCACAAGCTAATGCATAGGAAATTTGACAAATCAAGTATAATGTTATAGAATAATTACCTAGGGAATTACGATGTTGATTGCTGGTATTGCTCATATACCCATTCCCCATTCATAACTCGTGCAGTAACTGAATCAAACAGGCTCGGTCTTTGGAACCGTATGATCGCTTGAGAGGTAGGGCTAGCGATGTTTCTATGCTGTTTTCCTTATTTTTAACGACCTGATTATCCGCAAGTACAGCGGGTGGTCAGGTCGTTTCTTGCATCCTGCCCGTTGTCTGAGCTTGACAAGTAACCCATACGTGATCAGTGCCAACCACAGTTGATTGTAAACCGCCCACTTGCTGGTCCCGTAAAACCGCTTGATGACCAGATGCTGTTTGATCCACTTGAAAAACAGTTCGATCTGCCAGCATTTGCGGTACAATGCGCCAATCTCCTGCGCGTTTAGTTCCAAATCTTCTGCTTATAATCCGCTCATAAGTGTTTCTTCCAGAAGCGCATCTGCGTTCAATAGCTTCATCCTATTGAATTTTTTCAATTACTAAAAAAGGAACATGCTCCATTTAAAATTTTATCATCATTGCGAAAATCAATCCTCAGTCTAGCGGATAGATTGAATCTAAAATTTTCAATA
>JABEUY010000059.1 GCA_013044175.1 Bacilli bacterium | reverse complement strand
TCTGAGGCGTTTTATGCGTCAATTGTGCAAATTCGTGTATCGTGTAATATTTCATCACTTCACCACCTGATAAGATTATAACAAAATATCAGGCTTTAGCAAAAAATAATAACTTATTAGCGACTGTTCACCTCCCCTTTTGTACCATAGCTTTCGCAATTTCTTTGCGGAGCTTTTCTCGAAGCTCAACGATCACTTCTTTATCTTCAGCCAGTCTATATACGATAAAGACAAGATAAAAGGCGAGTAACAAAAATGCGAACATACTAAACAATAACGTCCATATCATCGACATCGGCATCGCGAATCCTTGTACGGTGATCACATTCGGATGAATCCCACGCCACCACGTCACCGATTCATGAATGATCGGCAGATCGATCGCAGCAATAATACCAAATACGGCAGACACACGCGCTGCACGATCACGGCTATTGATCGACGCGCGCAACAATAAGTAGCCTACATACAAAAACCAGAGGATCAACGTCGACGTTAATGTCGGATCCCATGTCCACCAGGTATTCCACACCGCTTCCCCCCAGATCGAGCCACTGATAAGGACAAAGGTAGTAAACACGAGTCCGATCTCCGCACAAACCGCAGCAAGGCGATCCCATAAGCGTTTTTTACGTAGCAAAAAAAGCACACTGGCAATCGCTGTAACACCAAATGCAGCAAAAGCAACCACTGCACTGGCGACATGAAAATACATAATGCGAACGGTGTCCCCCATCTGCGCTTCTGGTGGCGACCAAACAAAATCAAGAAATTGGCTGAGTACCATGGCGATACCTGCTAACGCCAACAAAATCAGTACCTTTCGACGTGTCATCTTTTACACCTCCACGATAATTTCAAAAAGCAGGCCAGGCAACACTAAGAATAAAACAAGATAACCGACTAAAACTGCCCACCAAGCTGTTGTTAGCGACAGACCTTGTTGAAACCACGCGTCGCGCGTAATGGTGAGCGCTGCCAGAAACAAGGGAATCGCCATGGGAAAAAGCAGAATCGGCACGACGATTTCCCGCAAATTGCTCGCACTAGCAAGGGTCGTCAAAAAAGTACCCATCGCCGTAAAACCGAGTACGGCAAGCAAAGTAGCCATAAGAAACGGGAAGAGGGCAGCCGGCAAAGACTGATGGACGATAAGCAAAAAGAGCGGAATCATCACGATCAGCACAGCCAACATAAATAAAGCATTCGCGATCCAGCGCGCATAAAAAATCACACTGCGATCGACAGGAATCAGCAAGTTACCGTAAACGGCACCATCGTAGCGTTCTTTATCATCTTGTCGATTTAAGCTGATATAGCCCGCGATTAACGCGATCAGCCAAAAAAGGCCGGGCACATCTTTACCCGCAGATAGACTAAGATCAGGTAAGGAAAAGCCGAGTAAAAGAACGAGTAAAGCTGCAAACGTAATCGTAGAGATCAGCAATGATTTCGTACGCCATTCAACAGCAAGATCTTTTTGAATCATCAAGAGAAGAGCGCGAAGTGTCATGGCATCGCCACTCCTTTCTCCAATAAAAAGCCTTCTTGTAAATGACATTGCCGCGAAGCGAGCGCCGATACGATGCGCTCATCATGACTGATCAAAACAATGCCACAACCAGCTTGTTTTGCATCGATCAACCATTGCACTAACTTTTCGCTATGTTGACGATCCAATCCGTCAAACGGCTCATCAAGCAGAAGAATTTTAGGAGCATGCAGCATCGCACGCACGATGGCGACACGTTGGCGCATGCCTTTTGACAATGTCTTGACGAGTTGATCGGCTTCCAGTGTCAACGATACGCGCATCAACCACGTTTCAATCACCGCGTGGCTATCCTTGATGCCGTACAGTTTGGCATAATACCGCAGATTTTCAGCGACTGTCAGATCGCCGTACAGCATCGAGGCTTCTAACATCACGCCGATATGTCGACGTGATGGTGAAGAAGGATCTCCGCCAGGTATTTTCAGTTGACCACTTGACGGTTTGGATAAACCGGCCATAACATGCAACAATGTTGTTTTCCCAGCGCCATTTTGTCCCGTAATCGCAACGATTTCCCCTTTTGAAAGCGTAAAATCGATCGAGGATAGGAGCATGCGCTGTCCGACTTCTTTACTGACTTGGTGTAATTCTAACAACGTCATATCAAGACTTCTCCACTGGTAAGGATAAAGTGAGATCGATCAACTTTTCTTTCAATGCTGAACTCTCTACCATATAACGCTCTTCCTCGCACGCCCCTTGACGAAAGGCCATCTCAAGTTGTACGAGTTCATGCATCCATGCTTCCTTTTGCTTTTGCGCATCTACATGTTGACGATGATCGCGACGACGTCGACTTTGATTTCGCCCGGCACGTTCAATCGAAATAAATCCGATCACAAGAATGGCGAAGATCAACACGACATTGGCCATTGCTTCCGCGTCGGCTGTGTTCGCATTATAAGAATCGAGTATCGTCAGACCCGGCAATGGTGACGCTTGATGACCTCCTGCTGTCGGCAATAACGTCATTGACAATTGCCAAGCATAATTTGGTGCGATATCGAGTTTAAAGAAGCGACGAAACGTCTGCGAAGAAGCTTGAAAAGTCGATGACACAGTCTCAAAGCCACCTTGCGCCGAGATCGCCAATGCTCCTTCAGGGATCGAAACGGAAAACACACGAATC
>JABEUY010000058.1 GCA_013044175.1 Bacilli bacterium | reverse complement strand
TTGTTCTCTCGTTCCTTTGAATATGACACCGATTATTATGTGCCTGTCGATGAAGTGAAACACACTGAAGCACTGTATGGGAGGTCGTGAGGATGGCTGTTGATGCACATCATGCGGGTCATGCCGTCGATCACAGCAAACCCCTCGAGTTAAGTACAGAAGAAGGGGAACTCAAGATCCTTGGCTTCTGGTTCTTTCTCGCGCAGGACATGATTCTGTTTGCCTGTCTGTTCGCCACATATATCATTATGCATAATCACACAGCAGGCGGTCCTACATCGATGCAGTTGTTCGATGTGCCGGGTTTTGTGGCTGAGACCTTGATCCTTTTGACAAGTAGCTTTACGTATGGCCTTGCTACGTTTGAAATGCGTCGCAACCGCCTTAAAGGTATGATTACCTGGATGGTGATTACGGCACTTTTAGGGATGAGTTTCGTTGGTCTTGAAGTCAATGAATTCATTCACTATGCGACCACAGGTGCGATGATTTCAAGAAGCGGTTTCCTTTCTGCCTTCTTCACACTCGTTGGTACGCACGGAGCGCACGTTACCTTAGGTATCTTCTGGATGATTTCGATTATGGTACAGCTCTATAAAAAGGGACTCAATCCCGTTACAGCGCGTAAGGCGTTTATCGTGGGATTGTACTGGCACTTTCTCGATATCGTCTGGGTCTTTATCTTCTCGGTCGTCTACCTTCCGGGGGTGATGAAATAAATGGATAAGCACGCGGAAGCAAAATTTCCTTGGTCACACGTTATCGGATACATTTTATCCCTTGTACTGACGATCATCGCGCTCGTCGCTGGCCTGAATCATATGGCTAGTCTGGTCGCCTTGATGACGATCATCCTTATCCTGGCTGCGATTCAGATTCTCGTCCAACTGTTTTTCTTTATGCACATTACAGAAAAGCATGGGCCGCGATATAACGTGATAACACTCATTGTCGCGTTCACATTTACGTTTGCGATTATCGGCGGTTCGATCTGGATCATGGCCTTTTCGCAAGTCTCTTCCTAAGCGATTCGCAGAAAACGAAAAAAAGCGTTTGTCCGGAAAGATCGGACAAACGCTTTTTTTAAAGCTTACAGTACGATTTTGGCTTGTAGCCATGCTTCTAATTCAGCGATGGGGACACGTTCTTGTTCCATGGAATCACGATCGCGAATCGTTACCGCTTGATCTTCAGCCGATTGAAAGTCATACGTGATGCAATAGGGTGTACCGATTTCATCATGGCGGCGATAGCGTTTACCAATCGAACCATTTTCATCAAAATCACAGGAGAATGTGGTAAGTAGTCGTTCAAAGATGGCGAAAGCATCGTCCGATAATTTTTTGGAAAGAGGTAAAATCGCAACGGTATAAGGCGCTAAGGCAGGATGAAGATGTAAAACTGTGCGTACATCGCCTTCTTCAATCGTTTGCTCTTCGTACGCGTCGATCAAGATCGCGAGCGTCAAGCGATCTGCACCGATAGATGGTTCAATGCAGTAAGGAACAAAAGGTTCTTTACCTTCTTCGGTAACAGTAAAATCTTGTTTGGCATGATTTTGGTGTTGCGTAAGATCATAGTCCGTGCGATTGGCAACACCAAGCAACTCACCCCAACCAAACGGAAAGAGGTATTCCACATCCGTTGTCGCTTTACTGTAATGAGAAAGTTGTTCTTTCTCATGGTCGCGCAGACGAAGATGCTCTTCATTGACGCCGATTTTTTTGACGAATTCATAGCAAAAGGAGCGCCAGTAGGTAAACCAAGTATCATCCGTACCTGGCTCGCAGAAGAATTCCAATTCCATCTGTTCGAATTCACGAGTACGAAACGTGAAGTTGCCCGGCGTGATTTCATTGCGAAAACTTTTACCGATTTGACCGATGCCAAAGGGCAACTTTTTGCGCATCGTGCGCTGAACATTTTTGAAATTAACAAAAATACCTTGTGCTGTTTCAGGGCGAAGGAAAATCTCATTCGCCGCTTCTTCGGTCACACCTTGAAATGTTTTGAACATCATATTGAATTGGCGAACACCAGTAAAATCTTTGGCACCACAAGCTGGGCAAGGGATATTATGATCGGCAATTAACGATTCCATCGTGGTAAATGGCAAGCCATCCACGATGCGTTCTTCCCCTTTAGCTTCGAAAAATTCTTCGATCAGTTTGTCAGCACGATGACGGGCTTTACAACTTTTGCAGTCGATCATCGGGTCGTTAAAATTACCCACATGGCCAGAAGCGACCCAGACTTGCCGATTCATAAGAAGTGCAGAATCTAGACCGACATTGTAGCGAGACTCTTGAATGAATTTTTTCCACCAAGCGCGTTTTACGTTGTTTTTTAATAATACGCCAAGCGGGCCATAGTCCCACGTATTGGCGAGACCACCATAGATCTCGGAACCGGGAAAGATAAAGCCTCGTCGCTTCGCTAAAGAGACGACTTGATCCATTGTGACGCTCATTGTTTCTTTCCTCCACTTCATCGCTTACGTCTTATCGCCATGATAAAGGAATTGCAGGTAGCGTGCAATGAAAGTGGCATTTCTTTCGCTAAAACGGTATTGTGAAAGGGAGAAAAGTAAAGGGGGATTCTAGATTGGAAACGATTACAGATCGCTCACAAGTCGATAGTAAGTATAAGTGGGCTACAGAAGTGATGTTCGCTACGGATGAGGCGTGGGAGACTGAGTTTGAAGCGGTGAAAGCGTTTGTCGACACGGATCCACTTGCCGCCTTTCGCGGCCATCTTGGCGAAGGTGCTGCCGTCGTACTCGACTATTTGACGACGTCGACGCAAATCAATGAACGCCTTGGCAAACTTGCGATCTATGCGCATACGAAAAATGATCAGGATACGCGTGTATCAGCCTATCAGGCGATGATGAGCCGTGTACAGATGCTCGGTGCGATTTATGGTGAAAAGGAAAGTTTTTTCGAACCGGAACTTCTTTCCTTAGCGGATGATGTGTTGGCATCTTATCTCGCTTCACCAGAACTTGCCGCGTATCGACATGGTCTTGATGATATCGTTCGTGGCAAACCTCATGTCTTATCGACAGAAGCGGAATCGTTACTCGCTGCACTTTCTGACACGTTAGGAACAAGCCAACGCGTCTTTTCGCAATTGACCAATGCGGATTTTCAACATGGCTCGTTTACCGTAGAGGGTGAAGAGTATCAAGTGACCGAAGGACGACTTGGCCTGCTATTTCGGCATGAAAACCGTGATGTTCGCAAACAAGCTTTTGAACGAGTGTATGATACCTATCTTGCGCATAAAAACGCAGTAGCGATGCTTTATTTCTCCAGCGTCTCTAAAGATGTGACGATGGCGCAAGCGCGGGGTTTTGCCTCGGCACGACAAGCTGCTTTGTTTGGTAATAACATTCCGGAAAGCGTCTACGATGCGTTGGTACAAGGTGTGCGTGACAATATCTCGCATGTGCATCGGTATTATGAATTACGTCGTCGTACGTTAGGCTTGGAC
>JABEUY010000057.1 GCA_013044175.1 Bacilli bacterium | reverse complement strand
GTACACCTCCATCAAGGTAATCTTTCGTGTGATACGCCTTCACCGAACAGATCATGTTACTTTGATTATACATGACAAGATGTAACGTTCACAACAAATACCCGAGCAGATCACTTATTTTGGCAAATTTCCTTAATCCACCACTTTGAGTGGCGTGATCTGTTGAAGTACAGTGCGCAATCTTTGTAATTCCTCGGATGTTGCTTGCACTAAAGGTAAGCGAACACCGCCAACTGGAAGATCAATCATCGAAAGTGCTGCTTTTACCATGACAGGATTCGACGTACAAAACAGCACATCAAAAATCGGCAATAACCGTTCTTGAATCGCTTTGGCCGCCTGCAATTCACCCGTCGTAATCGCGCTGATCATCAAAGAAAGTTCATACCCTACAAGGTGGGATGCTACACTGACGAGTCCAGCTCCACCGAGTGCAATCGTCGGTAACGCAAATTTATCATCGCCACTGTATACCAAAAAATCACTTGGTGTCTTGGCGATAAAGGCATTGATCTGAGCGAAATCACCAGAAGACTCTTTGACCCCAAAGATCGTATCCATCTCGGCTAACCGACATAATGTGTCAACTTGCAGATTGGAACCTGTTCGTGCAGGTATGTTATATAACAAAATCGGTTTTTGTACTTGGTTCGCCACGGCACGAAAATGTTGATATAACCCTTCTTGCGAAGGGCGATTATAGTAAGGTACAACCAATAATAAACCGTCGACACCAAGCGCTTGCGCCTCTTTCGATAAAGCGATCGTATCCGCCGTCGAGAACGAGCCAGTACCTGCAATGACAGGAATTTTTCCCTTAGCGTACGAGACACACGCTTCAAAAAGAGCGAGTTTTTCATCGTGCGTCAGTGTTGGGGACTCACCCGTGGTTCCTGCAACGACGAGTGCCGTCGTCCCTGTTGTAAGCAAATGATCAATCAGCTTGGGGACTTGAGATAGATCGAGTTTGCCTTCATCGTCAAAAGGCGTAACCATCGCAGTCATCAACGAACCAAACATCTTATCGGTCTCCTCCTCTAAGCGATAAATCAAAATGATCATGAATCGCACGCACAGCAGCGATGGCATCATGTTCGTGGACAAGACACCAGATCGTCGTGTTCGAGTCTGCCGATTGCAAAATCTCAATTTCTGCTAACGTCAAGATTTGCACGATCCGTGCCATAACACCCGGAACGCCATGAATACCTGCCCCGATCGCAGAGACTTTCGCTACTTCAGATACAGTATGAACATCCATCTCTTTAGCCATCAAAAGGCTAACCGCTTCCTTGGCTCGTCCCTTAGGGACGGTAAAGGCGACTTCATGAGGGGTAACATTAAAAAAATCGACGGAGATGCCTGCTTTCGCCACAGTTTGAAAGACTTCAGCTTGAAACCCTTTTTTACCTGTCGGTGATGTCACTTTAAGTTGGGTGATGTTTGTCGTGTGCGTCACACCGGTCAAGATGCGATCATTCGTCATCCTCGATTCCAGCATCGGCGTTTCGTTAGTCACCAAAGTTCCTTCATCATCCGACATCGTCGAACGGACTCGAATCGGAATGTTTTTTTGCATGGCTAGTTCAACAGCTCGTGGATGAATAACCTTCGCACCGGCATAGGCCAGATTGCAAATTTCGTTGTAGGTCACGCGATCGAGTTTGCTGACCGAATCCACGATGCGAGGATCGGCGGTCATAATACCATCAACATCGGTGAAGATGTCGATCCACATCGCATCGAGTGCAACACCTAATGCTGTCGCCGTCGTATCGCTTCCACCACGTCCTAACGTGGTGATCTCATGTTCAGCAGCAGCCCCTTGAAATCCTGTGACCACTACAACACGCTTAGCTTTTAACTCCGCAAGGATTCGCGTCGGATCGATCGTTTCGATCCGTGCATTGCCAAAATCTTGCGTCGTCTTGATCCCTGCTTGAAAGCCTGTCAATACGGCAACATCATGACCATAACTACGTAACATCGAACCAAATACGACGGCCGAAATCGTCTCACCACACGACATCAACAAATCCCGATCGCGCATACTTGCCGTATCCGAATCTGGAATCAGGGAGAGTAACGTATCGGTCGCATACGGTTCACCGATGCGTCCCATCGCCGAAACGACGACGACAATATGCATATTCGGATCTTCAAGTGCCTTTTCGATATGCGCTATCGCCCGTTCTCTCATCTCACGACTTGATACGGACGTGCCTCCAAATTTTTGTACCCCGATTTTCATGGTTATAACCCCGCTTTAGAAAGCCAAATTTCAGCGATTTGAATCGCGTTCCATGCAGCACCTTTCAAAATATTATCCGCGACAACCCACATCGAAAGACCATTTGGCACATCAAGGTCTTGACGAACACGACCGACAAATACGTCTAACTCTCCAGCAGCTTGAATCGCTTGCGGATAAAGTTGTGCTTGCGGATCATCTTGCACAATGACACCTTGCGCTTGTTGTAACAATTTTTTCACGTCATCAAGGACAAAAGGCTTCTTGGTCTCGACATAGACAGCTTCCGAGTGACCATACACGACAGGCACGCGCACTGCAGTTGGCGTCACAGCAATGCTATCATCTTCAAAAATTTTACGCGTCTCATTGACCATTTTCATTTCTTCTTTAGTGAAGCCATTCTCTTCAAAAACATCGATTTGCGGCAACACATTAAAACCAAGTGGATAGTGGTTCGGCAACTTACTTACCGGCAACACATGCGCTTCCATGTTCTCACCTTGGAGAAATTGACGACTAGTTGAAAGTAAATCTTCAATTGCTTTTGCACCAGCGCCCGAAGCAGCTTGATACGTCGACACGATAACACGTGAAATACCGTAGTGGTCATAGAGTGGTTTGAGTGCTACAACCATTTGAATGGTCGAACAATTCGGGTTTGCGATGATGCCTTGGTGACGATCGATCGCATGCGCGTTGACTTCAGGCACCACAAGAGGAACATCGTTATGCATACGAAAAGCACTCGTGTTATCGATTACGAGAGCACCACGCTTGACCGCTTCAGGCGCTAAACGAAGCGAAACATCGCCACCAGCGCTAAACAACGCGATATCAATACCTTCAAACGCCTCAGGCGTCGCTTCTTCCACCGTTAGCCATTGATCACCGACCGCGATTTGTTGTCCGGCAGAACGTGCAGATGCCAGCAACTTCAACGATGTATAAGGGAAATTTCGTCGTACTAACGTTTGAATCATCGCCTGACCGACTGCACCTGTTGCACCGACGACTGCGACATTTACTTTACGATTGGTCATTTATAGCACCTCTTCACTATAAGGTGAGGAGATGGGGATAACCCCATCGCCTCATCGTGGAATTTTTCTTTCGATTAGAACGGGCTGATACTGCTTTTTCTCAAGCGCAGCTTCAACCGTAGGCAGAATAAGTTCCATGTTGGCGACTAAAGAATTGATTTTACCGCGCGGATCATCCTGACCAAAAGGAACAAAAAACAAGTTCTTTGTCGTCATTAATTGCGCGATGTTCATAAAATTCAGACCTAAACCATCATTGGTCGATACGGCAATCACCACAGGGCGATCATTACGCATCATCGCTTTAGCAGCCATTAACACCGGCGAATCTGTCTGCGCACGGGCTAAACGCGACAGCGTACTGCCGGTGCAAGGTGCAATAACGAGTACATCCAATCGCTTCGACGGTCCTAACGGCTCCGCTTCTTCAATCGTACGAATCGCTTTCGTGTCGACAAGTTCTTCAATCCTTGATGCCCAGACTTGCGCCTCTCCAAAGCGCGTCGAAGTCATTTGCATCGTCTGTGAAAAAATCGGAATGACTTGTGCTTGCGTACGAACGAGCTTCTCGATTTCCGGAAAGACTTCATGATACGTACAATGCGAACCTGTCAAAGCAAATCCTATCGTGATTCTTTCATCGATCCTCATACGCCTTCGCCCCCGTTGGCCTTGAGACGTTCATGCAAATTGGCGATTAACGCTCTTGCGAGAATCTTTCCTGCCGTCTTTGGCGCCACGATTCCCGGTAAACTCGGTGCCAGAATCGCTTGAATGCCCCTTTTTTCCGCAAAACGAAAATCCGTTCCGCCAGGATTGGTCGCGATATCGACCACGAGCGTTTGCGGATCGACGTGCGATAGCACTTCTGATGTTAAGACGAGCGCAGGAATCGTATTGACGATCACATCAGCAGTGAAGAGTGCTTTCTCAATTCGGTTTAGATCGTACGGCGTTAACCCCATTTCATAAGCTCTAGCAAGATCGGCAGGATTTCGCGCGACGATGCTGACTTGTGCGCCAACCGCTTTTAACAAACGAGAAAGTGTGACAGCGGTTCGACCAAAACCGAGCACAACGCAATGGGATCCATGAATCGTAATCGCTGTGTGTTCCATCATTAAAGCGAGCGTACCTTCAGACGTAGGAATCGAATTACTGATCGCAACATCATCTTGTTCCATCAATTTAACAAGCGTTAGTTGATGTTTCTCGGTCATGGTAACCAACGTCTCTTTTGCAATCCCTGTAAAAATCGGTGTTGTTTTTCGCAAAAGAGCAAAATGCTCTTCACCGAGTCGCAACGGTTGATCGGCATAGCGCGTATCGATCAATCCATCATCTTGCATACCAGACACGGGTAAAACGATCGCATCCGCCTCTTGAAGCGTATCGGTATGAAGCGTTCGCTTGGTGATATCTTGACCGAAGAGTTTGACACGTTCGAAACCGTATGCATCAACGGTAGCATCCAATTCGCTCACTTGGGTGATCACTTCGAGCATTCGGGCGTCGCCACCGACAATGGCCAATCGCAAGCCTGTAAGCATACCGAACTCCTTTCACACCATTGTACGACATGACTGATAAATAGCAAGATTCGATTCGTTGTTACACTATGCGCTGATTAGGGCTTTGGTGCGAACGCCTATACACTTTCATCCGTTGAACCAAAACCACTGCTTCGCTCTTTCTCAATTGGACTTTCCGTGGTTGTCTTTTGATAGCATTGAAAAATACCTTGTGCAATTCGCTCACCTTGGTGGATTAAAACGGTATGCTGCGATAAATTCCAAAGGGGAACCATGATATGCCCATGATTGTTTGCGTTACCATAGTAATCGGCATCGATGATACCTACACCATTGGCAAGCATCACATGATGTTTGATCGCCAAACTGCTGCGCGGATAGATCGCCAAAAATTCATTCTCGGGCATATGCACACAAACGCCAGTGGGAACTAACGTTATTCGATTTGGCGGCAAGATGATTTCATCATAAGCGGCAAGATCATAACCAGCCGCTGCCCGTGTCTGCCGTTTTGGTAATTCGCGATCATCAGTCTCATACCCCGGAACCCATAAAAAAGCTCTTTCTTCCATGAAAATCACCTCGCCAACGTCGAATCCTCAGAGCCCAAGCCGACAAACGTCATCGGGGATTCAAACAGACGTTGGGCAATGTGATGAATATCTTCAATACTCACACATTCTAACGAAGCGATCGTCTCATTCAAATCGATTTGTCGACCCAATAACAACTCATTTTTACCAATTCGACTCATCCGTTGCGATGTGCTTTCTAGGCTAAGTAATAAGGAACCGATCGTCTGATTCTTCGCCTTTTGCAATTCCTCTTTCGTGATACCTTCTCGTTTTACCGTATCGAGAATGCTCATTAACAATTCGTATACTTCCTTCGCGCTTGAAGACGATGAACCAAAATAAATGGTGAAAAGCCCCACATCACGAAACATACTATGATAACTAAAAACATTGTAAGCAAGCCCACGCTTCTCACGGATTTCTTGAAAAAGTCGAGAGCTCGAACTTCCGCCTAGTACATTGTTCAATAAGACAAGCGCGTAGGATCGATCATCTTCATACTCAAAGCCTGGCATAGCAAGACACACGTGCGTTTGTTCAACCGGTCGCGTCCGCCAAATCTCTGTAGCTTGAAATTGGGGCACTAACGATGAACTTCGTTGCAATTGACGACGAAATCCTCCGAAATAACGTTCAAGTTTACGCAAAACATCTTCGACGTTAACATGGCCAGAAAGCGATATCACCATATTGTCAGGTGTATACCTTTTTTCGACATAATCAAGAAGCGTCATGCGATCAATTTGTTGCAAACTCTCTTCTGTGCCTAAGATATTGCCACTGAGTGGATGATGTTCATACGCAACTTCAACGATCAAATCATGGACAGCTTCTTCTGGATTATCTTCGTACATCTTGATCTCTTCGACGACCACTTTCTTTTCTCGCTCTAATTCCTCACGGTCAAAAGTCGAATCAAACATCATCTGCGATAACGTGAGAAGTGCCAAATCAGTATGTTCATCAAGAACTTTTGCATGATAACATGTGTATTCTTTCGTGGTAAACGCATTGACTTGCCCACCGATATTGTCAAAAACTTCAGCAAGTTGTGATGCTGATAAGGTTGATGTTCCTTTAAAAAACATATGTTCTAATAAATGAGATACGCCAGCTTCTTCTGTGCGTTCATCTCGTGAACCGGTATTAATCCAAATGCCCATGCTGACAGAACGAACATGATCAAGTCGTTCAATCAAGACACGTAAGCCGTTCGATAACGTATGACGATAAATCAAGAGAAACCTCCTAACAAGCTTAACTTTTACAACTATAACAAACTGAGAAAGCCTACTCAACAAGCGATGGTGCCAACTTCTGTTTGATCAGCGCTTCTTGAAGCGTTGAAATGACAGGTCGGATCGGACTGAGTATCTTCGATACGGTGACCGGAAGTAGGTCTCGAGCCTTTAATTCGCGCAAAATGGATGGTAGTGCTAATAAAGTGGGCTGTGTAGGATGCATCAAGACTAGCGAACCAGGTGCGATCTTGCGATTCACCCGTTCGATGATTTTTTGTGGCGTGGGTAACCGCCAATCAATCGTATCGACAGACCATAAGATCGTCTTCATCCCCAGACCTGCTGCAATATCCACCGTTTGTTGATCATAATCACCCGAAGGTGGTGCAAATAACGTGATTGGTTTAGCTATTATTTTTTCAATAATCTGATTTGTCTTAGTCAAGGTTTCGATCTTTTGTTGTCGTGATAGCCGTGTCATCGCAGGATGTCCATAAGCATGACTGCCGATTTCCATACCAGCTTTATTGATAGCAATAACCCATTGCGGATGATTTTGCGCCCATTTACCATCGAGAAAAAAAGTTGCTTGAACGTGATTTTTCGTTAATATAGACAGAATTTTCTGTATATACTGTTCTCCCCATGCTACATTGATCATCAAAGCAACTTGATGCTTAGCCGCATTACCTTGAAGAAAAGGTCTTCCTGTAAATGCTGAGGTCGGTATTCGTGGTGGAATCTGGCTAAAGTATAACTTTGTCGTTGCTGGATTACCCGTTTGATTCGCGATCGTTTGCGATACGTTTAAAGATACGCCATTTAATGCTGGAATTACTTTCGTATATCGACCAAATGTAGCATCGATCGGTGCTTGATAAAGTAATTTTGCAAGCTGTTCATAGGAGATCGATACAGCATTGATCGATTTCCCTATTTGAATGACGGGTGTAATCTGCCCTAACTGACTTTGCTGAGCCGTCAGATACGTCACGATCAGAACAGCACATGACAGCACAATCGCTAAAAATTCTCGAGAGAGAACAATCCATCGCTTGCTCATCGTCAGAAACGCCCCTTACCTTAAGCTTGTCTCTTTAAGGTATGAGCCTAAGTATAAAAACATGAAAAAAGAGCGCATACTTCGCGCTCTTTACTCTTCTTATGCGTTATACACGTTCTGGTGCTTGCCGCGGTGAACGATCACCGTTACGATCTCCTTGAGAACGCGGTCGATCAAATCGTCCTTCACGATTGCCGCCATTACCACTTGGACGACTACTTTCGCTGCGCGCAGGCGCTTCCGTGATCGGCACACCTTGATCTCTGAGCACTTCGCGATGTGAGAGATTAACACGACCTTGCGCATCGATTTCTGTCACTTTCACCGGCAGATGATCACCGACTTTGACGACATCCTCTGTCTTATTGACACGGTCAGCCGCCAGTTGTGATACATGAACGAGTCCTTCTTTGCCAGGCAAAATCTCGACAAAAGCACCGTACTTTTCAACACGGGTCACACGGCCATCGTACGTTTTACCCACTTCGACATCTTGCGTGATTCCTTCGATGATTCGTTTAGCTTCTTCACCTTTGACAGCATCGCTTGTCGAGATAAAGACGCGGCCATCTTGTTCGATGTCGATTTTAACCCCTGTATCTTCAATGATCTTATTGATCACACGACCACCAGGTCCGATGACTTCTCGAATTTTGTCAGGGTTGATCCGCATGGTGATGATGCGAGGAGCAAAGGGTGACAGTTCATCGCGCGGCGAAGCAATCGTCTCAAGCATCTTGCCTAAGATAAACATTCTTCCCTCATGCGCTTTGGCCAAAGCTGTCTCTAACACTTCACGATTGATCCCTGCGATTTTGATATCCATCTGTAAGGCAGTTACACCTTCTGCTGTCCCTGCCACTTTAAAGTCCATATCGCCAAGATGATCTTCCATCCCTTGGATATCGGTCAACACCGCGACATGGTCATCTTCTTTAACAAGCCCCATCGCGACACCCGCGACAGGTGCTTTAATCGGTACACCAGCATCCATCAAAGCAAGTACGGAACCACAGATACTCGCTTGCGAACTCGAACCATTCGATTCAAGAACTTCGGACACCAAACGAATCGTATACGGAAAAACTTCTTCCGATGGAATGATCGGTTCAAGTGCACGCTCGCCAAGCGCACCATGCCCGATGTCACGACGGCTCGGTGGACGCAGTGGACGTGCTTCACCGGTTGAAAAAGGCGGGAAATTATAATGGTGCATGAATCGCTTACTTTCTTCTGCACTGATGCCATCGAGAATTTGCACATCGCCGAGAGCACCAAGGGTACAGATCGAGAGAGCTTGCGTCTGTCCGCGGGTAAATAAACCGGAACCGTGCGTGCGCGGTAAAATACTGATATCGGTCGAAATCGGTCGAATCTCATCCATAGCACGACCATCCGGACGCATGTTATCAAACAGGATAGCGTGACGAACGATCTCTTTCACGATATCATGTAAAACTTCCGACACATCACCCATGTTATCGGCAAATATCTCGGCGAAATGAGCTTTTGTCTCATCCGACACGGCATCGATCGCATCTTCGCGTTGATGCTTGTCCGCCGTATAAATCGCTTGACGAATTTTTTCCGTCGCATAAGCACGAACAGCTTGTTCAACTTCTTCGTTCACTTTATGCAACACGACTTCCATCTTCGGTTTGCCAGCTTCTTCGACAAACGATTCGATGACGTTGACTATTTTTTTGATTTCATCATGACCATAAAGGATCGCTTCAAGCATCGCTTGTTCTGGGATCTCTTTAGCACCTGCTTCGACCATCATGATCGCATCTTTGGTGCCCGCAACCACGAGATGCAGATCGCTTTGATCCGCTTGCTTTGTCGTCGGATTGATAACGAACTCGCCATCGACACGACCGACGATGACACCACCGATCAGATGATCAAAAGGAACATCGGATACACCCAGTGCGGCCGATACACCGATCATTCCAGCGATCTCAGGTGAACAATCTTGATCAACCGACATGACCATCACAACAACTTGTACATCATTGCGAAATCCTTCGGAAAAAAGCGGTCGAATCGGGCGATCGATCAAACGGCTGGCAAGAATCGCTTTTTCGCTCGG
>JABEUY010000056.1 GCA_013044175.1 Bacilli bacterium | reverse complement strand
GAGAGTATTCATGCAAAAAACGCCTTTTAAAGCGGAGTCGAAACGACTTCTTGACATGATGATTCACTCAATTTATACACATAAAGAAATTTTCTTACGCGAATTGATTTCCAATGCCAGTGATGCGATCGATAAAATTTATTATCGAGCACTGACGGATAGTGATCTTGTCTTTGATCAAAGTAATTACTTTATCCAAATTCATGCGGATAAAGAAAATCGGACGCTGACGATTCGCGATACAGGTATTGGTATGACGAAAGAGGAACTTGAAAATAATCTAGGTGTCATCGCACAGAGTGGTTCTCTCGCTTTTAAAAAAGAGAATGAAGCCAAAGATGGGCATGATATCATCGGACAATTCGGTGTTGGTTTTTATTCAGCCTTTATGGTTGCCGATGAAGTGCGTGTGGTAACGAAAGCGCTCGGCAGTGAGACCGCATATGAATGGCGTTCTTCTGGCGTTGATGGCTATACGATCGAAGAAGCGCAAAAAGACGAGATCGGCACGACGATCGTGCTTGCCATCAAACCTAGCACGGAAGAAGAAGATTACGAAGAGTATCTTGACGAGTACCGCTTACGTGCGATCGTTAAGAAATACTCCGATTTTATTCGTTATCCGATTAAGATGGATATCGCACGATCCCGTCTCAAAGAGGGCTCTGAAGATGAATATGAATCGTACACGGAAGAGCAGACGGTTAATAGCATGGTGCCGATCTGGCGCAAGAACAAGAGCGAATTGATCGATCAGGATTACGAGAATTTTTACAATGAGAAACATTACGGTTTTGATAAACCGCTTGTTCATCAGCACATCAGTGTCGACGGTGCTGTCCGTTACAATGCGATCCTTTACATACCGGAAAAAACGCCGTTTGATTTTTATACCAAAGAGTATGAAAAGGGTCTTGAACTGTATGCTAACGGCGTCTTGATCATGAGCAAATGTGCTGATCTCTTGCCAGATTACTATAGCTTTGTGAAAGGCATGGTCGACTCTGAAGATCTGTCATTAAACATCTCACGTGAGATGTTACAGCATGATCGTCAAGTTGCTTTGATCGCTAAAAATATTAAAAGCAAGATCACCAGCCAACTTTCGCGGATGTTAAAAGATGAACGTGAGAAGTATGAAACGTTCTATCAGTCGTTTGGCATGCAACTGAAATATGGCGCATACAGCGACTATGGCAGTAACAAAGATACGCTGCAAGACCTTTTGCTTTTCTATTCGTCCAAAGAGCAGAAGCTGGTTACGCTTGATGAGTATGTAAGTCGAATGAAAGAAGAGCAGAAATACATCTATTACGCAGCTGGCGAGTCGTATGATCGTCTAGAAAAATTGCCACAAGCGGAAATGCTGATCGATAAAGGTTATGAGATTCTTTATTTCATCGAAGATATCGATGAATTTGCGATTCGCATGCTGATGAATTACAAAGAAAAAGAGTTTAAATCGATTTCTAGTGGCGATCTTGGCATCGAAGCTGGTGAAGAGGATAAAGTCACCGAGGAAGAAGCGACAGAGAAAAAAGCACTTTTTGATTCGATGAAATCGATTCTTGATAGCAAAGTGAAAGACGTGCGCATCTCTAAACGACTCAAAAATCATCCGGTTTGCTTGACAGCCGACGGCGATCTGACGATTGAGATGGAAAAAGTCTTAAACAACATGCCCAACAGTCGCGACGTGAAAGCGGAAAAAGTCCTTGAAATCAACATGCATCATGATGTGTACCGCTCACTTTGTGAAGCTTATGAGCAAGATCAAGAGAAATTCCGTCTGTATACGAATTTGTTGTATCATCAAGCTTTGTTGATCGAAGGATTGCCGATCGCAGATCCTGTCGAATTCACCAATGCAATTTGTCAAATCATGATTTAAGCGGTAAAACCGATCCTCAAACGCACAATAAATCGTGCGTTTTGAGGATCGGTTTCTAATTAGGTGCCAATAAGATGCGATTTTTCCCCATTCTTTTTGCTGCATAGAGAAGTTTGTCCGCTTGTTTAATCCACTGGGAGAGGTCATGGTTATGTAGTGGCACGAGTCCACCACTGACGGTGACAGGCTGAGAGAAGCCAAAATCGAATTGGCGAATGGCAGTGCTCAATTGTTCTGCGATCTGTTCCATTTGCTCGCGACTTTTGTTCTTAAATAAGACAATAAATTCTTCGCCACCATATCGACCAGCTTCATCGTGATCATCGAGGAAATGGAGAATCATTTTGGCGATGGTAATGATGACTTCATCGCCTTTTAGGTGACCATAGTCATCATTAACCTTTTTAAAGTTATCGATATCAAACAGTAAAATGCCAGCTTGAAGGTTGGTTAAGCGATATTTATCAATGGTAAATTGTAATTCATGGCGAATCGCTTGATGGTGTAAGAGATTCGTTAACGAATCGAGTTGCATAAAAATACGCAACTGTTCGTTTTGACTGTGCAAACGTTGCTGGTGATTTTTAGTTTCCGAAACATCGAAGACGATTCCGCTAATCAAAAGCGGTCTACCATGGTCGTCACGCTTGGTGATCGTACCTCGATCGTAATACCATTTTCAAGTACCGTTTTTGGCTTGAATTCGATATTCAACTTCATAAGCTGGGCATAACCCCATCATATGATCGGCCATCACTTGCATGACATGGTCATAATCATCTGGGTGCAATTTACTTGTGAAAAATTGATAATCAATCGTTTCGGGAATTTCATCAAGCGAATAGCCAAGTGCTGTCACTTTGAGTGGATTAAACTCGACACGATTTGTATCGACATGCCAATACCACTGACCAAGATTATTTGTCCAGGCAAAAGTCAGATGCTCATATTCATTTTTTTCGTTTTCAAGTACCTCAAGACGTTTTTCTAATTCAGCAATACGATCGAGCAAAATCTGGCGATCATAATAAGGATCCTCCAAAGATAAACCTCCTAGTACGTATGTCCGCGTAGCCAATCGACCAGTTCATGAGCCGGTTTGGGACGACTATAGTAGTAACCTTGTACTTCCTCACAACCGTGCGCCTGCAAAAATACCGCCTCTTGATCACTTTCAACCCCTTCGGCAACCGTATTGAGATTCAGATTTTGTGCCATTTGAATGATTGTCTTGACGATCGCTTCATCACTAGCATCGACACCGATATCACGGACGAAAGATTGATCGATTTTGAGTTTATCGATCGGGAAGCGATTGAGATACGCGAGTGAAGAATAGCCTGTCCCAAAATCATCGATGGCGATGCGAATTCCTTGATCGTGTAATGTTTTCATGACAGCGATTGCTCGTTCAGGATCTTGCATGGCGACCGATTCGGTGATTTCAAATTCGATCAAGTTCGGATGAATACCGATCTCTTTCATGATCGAAAGCGCAAGTTCAGAGAAATTGTGTTGTATTAATTGCAACATGGAGATATTAATCGCCATGACAGAAAGCATAATGCCTTCTTCCTGCCAGGCTTTCATCTGCGTAACAGCAGTTCTGAGAACCCATTCACCGATCGGTACGATCAGACCGCTATCTTCAGCGATCGGTATAAATTCACCTGGTGATATGATTCCAAAGGCGCTATGATGCCACCGTAGTAGCGCTTCGACACCTACAGCCTTGTTCGTCGCAAGGGATACGATCGGTTGAAAATATAAGACGAGTTCATCCTTTTCAATCGCTTTTCGTAAAGCGGATTCAAGAATAAGACGACGTTCGCTCAAGACCTGCATCTCAGGGGTAAAGAAGAAATAGCCTTTTCGCCCTTCGGTTTTCGCACGATACATCGCGATATCAGCATGGCGATACAACGTATCCCAATCATGGCCATCGCGAGGGTACACGGCGATCCCGATGGATGGTGTGGTGATCAATTCATAACCTTCGATAAAAAAAGGTTCTTCAAGCAGCGGTAAAAGTGCTTCTGAAACCTGCGTAATTTCCTGATCATTGCGATTCGGTAATACGAGAATAAACTCATCGCCACCTAAGCGAGCGACAGTATCTTGGACCGTGATGATCGAACGTAATCGCTCTGCGACTTCAACCAACAATAGATCCCCCATTTTATGACCTAACGTATCATTGATCACTTTGAAATGGTCGAGGTCGAGAAATAAAACGGCAAAAGATTGTTTTGTATAATCGGCAATCGCAATTTGCTGCGTAATTTGCATTTGTAAGAGCACGCGATTGGGTAATCCCGTCAGATCATCATAATGGGCTAATTGTTCGATTTTATCTTGAGCAACACGATAGGCGGTCATATCACGCAGTGTCTCGATCACAGCGAGAGGATCACCCGTGGCATCACGCAACACAAGAGCGCTCGCGGCGAGATATTTCTCGCCTTCAGGGAGATGCGTGACGATCGAATCACCGGAAAGTCGATCCCCTTGGCGGACGACATTGGAAAACCGCTTAACATACTGGTCATCATGTTTAAGCGCGAGATCGATCATGATGGGTTCGCGCACGCCATAAAAGGGAAGTGCGTATTCGTGATTGTCTTTTCCAATCATATCGATCGCCTTGATACCCGTGAGGGATTCGATCGCTTGATTCCATGCGATGACACGCCCCATAGCGTCGATCGCGAAAGTTGGGTCAGGAAGAAAATCGACCGTTTCACGCCAGCGCATCTCCGCTTCAAGCAGTGCATCTTCGGCGAGTTGTCTACGTGTGATATCCGAAAGGGTAGCAACAAAATGAGAGATATCACCATGATCATCCACAATTTGAGAAATAGAAAGTAAAATCAACATACGTTGATTGTCCTTGGTTGTCTCCCAAATCTCATCTTGCCAATGCCCGCGTTTTGCGAATTTGGTATATAGCTGATAATAATAGCGGACTTTTTCTTGACCAAAAGGCGTATCGCGCAAATCCTCGGTGGTAAATCCGGTGATTGCGGTAAAAGCAAGATTGGTACTTACGATATTGCCTTGAATATCGGCGATTAAGATGCCTTCACGACTTTGCGAAAGCACTTGAGAAGAGAGATACAATTCTTTTTCAGCGAGAAGACGACTTTGCTCGATATCGATTTGTTCGAGAGCAAACCCGATGTCCATCGCCATCTCGGAAAATAATGCGATCATGGCGTGATCAAAAATATTTTTTTGCTCATGAAAAACGGTGAAAGAGGCATAAACGGCATCACCCCGAAAAATCGGGAAAGACGCCGCCGAAACAAAACCAGCCGCGATCAAATCATCTTGCCACCACGATGTAAATCGCGTGTCGTCTTCATAGCTTTGTACGATGACCGGATGTCGCTCGATGATCGGAATCGTTGCGAGACGATCTTTTGCACGTGGCACCCCTTCAAAGGTACGTATCATCGATTCGATATCGCGATCGCTATGAATAGCAAGGGGGAGAAGCCAATCCTCAGCGTCACCAAATCGTCCAACCCATGCCATTTTCATACCGCCAAAAACGACAGCAATACGACATAATTCATTGAAAAGGGATACCTCATCCCGCATGTGGACAATAGCTTGATTGGTTTGTGCTAAGGCTTTATAAAGTTGCCCCATATGTTCAATTTGCACTTGCGATTCTTTGGCTTGCGTGATATCCATCATCACGCCGATAATGCCTGTGATTTCGCCATTTTGTTGCGATAATGTTGTTTTATAAAAGAGCATGTCATGGCGCTTTGCGTCAGCATCGATCGTTGTTCCCTCAAAAGAATGGATACCAGGTTCTTGAAGCACAACCGCATCCATAGCAAGATGTTGTTCAGCCAAATCCTTGGGAAGAACATCGAATGCCGTTTTACCAAGTAAGGTAGTGCTGCCTTGAAACCGTTCAAAAGCGTGATTGGTTTCGACATAGCGACCGTCAAGATCTTTAAAATAGATAGGGACAGGAATAGCATCGAGTAAAGATTGGCGAAACTGGAGTTGTTCAAATACATTTTGTTCTGTCATATACAGGGTACTCGCCGTTTCTTTCAAAGCTTGCAAAGCATCGCCAATCTCATCCCGAACAGGATCATTGATTTGTGAAAAATCACGTTCGCCTGCAGCTAGACGTTGTAAGCTAAAGATGAGGCGCTTTATTCGGTTAACGATCCTCCGAGAGAAAACGAGGGTAGAAAGAAATGAGAGAATAACAGTTGCTGCGATGATCAAGAAAATCGTATTGCTTAGATTGTTGACGTGGGTACTTAAACGTTCATCGGTAGCATCATAGAGTTTTGAGTATTTTTGATAGAGTTGCATAAGATCGTTTGCGATACGTAGTGAAGAATCGGAAGAGGGCTTAAGCAAAAGATGGATAGAAGTAAGAGACTGATGCTTTTGGAGCATTGCGATGACTTGCTTGGCATAGGCATCATAGATATTGAGTTCATGGGCAAGCCGAACACCATCGACAGCAGGCAGACCCATCGCATTAGCTTGGCGAAGTTGCTTAGCCAGTGATTGGTCATAGATGTGATATTGCTGCAAATCGCGAGAAACGAAAGCAGTCTGTCCGTCAACAGCGGAGAGCGATGCACTGCTTAAAGCGCCACGGGAACGATAGAAATCACGCATCATACTTTGTGCTGTGACCATAAGTGGACTATACAGTTTGATTTCCCGTGCGAACTGGTTAGAGGCTATAGAAAGGTCTTGTAAGGCGATTGTAGCCATGATGATCATTAAAGCGATCGGGACTAAGGCGATCGCAATCAATTTGCGCGCGATGCCGAAAGATAAGGTGCTAAAACGCATGAGCTACACCTTCTTATTGTCGAACTTGTACCGTTAATAGTAGACGCGAAAAGAAGGTGTGTCAATTCTGCTAATTTACAAAAAATAAAAATAAAAGGGTGATCGCATGGATCACCCCAGATGTAAAGCCTAGCATCAGGAGGCAGAATGAGACTTTGTCTTCAAGTCATGTTTATAACCACGAATGAAGATCAAGGCGAAAATAGCCAGTGCCGCCACAACAGCCGTTGCCCCATAGATATCACCAAACCCTGCTTGTGCTGTCGTATGAATGGCATCCAAGATCGCCGTCCTTACTTGTGGAACAGGAATCTGGTTAATGCTACTTAGATTCGCGCCACCCATGCCACCAGCGACGTTTTGCATCTTCGCAAATTCGGAAGAAGGAATTTGTGAGATCGGGAAATTGACTTTTTGCAAATTGGTCACGATTTGCGCTTTGACATTCGTGAGTGAGGCTGATAAGAAATCGGCATAAAGAACCGGGCCGATCGTCATTCCAATTTGACGAATGAGTGAAAGTAAGCCAAGAGAACTCGATTCAAAACCTTCAGCATTCGTGGTCATTAAGAAGTTCAGTGGCGCCGCAAGGGTAACACCGACCCCGAGACCGAGCAAGGCGCTAGCGATAATCATCTCCCAGAGATTATGCACGAAGAGTGGGAATAATCCTGCGCCGATGAGCGCTGAAGTGAGACCGAGTAACAGAGTGAAGACCGGACCGCGCTTATCCATGATGCGACCGCCAAAGACGGCACCTACACCAGAAGCGATCGTCATTGGTGTATAAAGATAGCCTGCAGCACTCACGCTAAAGCCAAGGACCATTTGATTAAAGCCAGGCAAGAAGATAACGGACGCGAGGATAAGCCCAGAACCGAATCCGACAAGCAACGTAAAGCGTATATAATTGCGTGCAAGTAATTGAATCGGAATGATCGGGTCGTGTCCTTTGCGCCAAAGATTGCGTTCGTAAAGAAGTAAGAGGGCAAAAAGCACGATGCCAATGACCATAAGAAGTAAGAAACTCGGTTTTTCTAGACCTTGTACGAATGTGCCACCTTGGAGTTTCGTCAAGCCATACATGATCGAGAAAATCGATCCTGATAGAATCACAGCGCCAAAGATATCGAAGGAACCTGGTTTTGCGGTTCGATTTTCTTTGATGTACATCGTGCCAAAAATGACAAGCAATAATGCGATGGGAACGTTGATCCAAAACAACCAATGCCAATCGTTGGTCGCGCCAAGAATGAACGAACCGATGTTAGGACCGAGGATGGAAGCGATACCGTTCATGCCACCGACCATACCAAGAGCAGCACCTTGACGTTCTTTAGGAAAGGTAGAAGTAATGTAACCATTGGCGATCGGGAAGATCCCACCACCGCCGAAGCCTTGCAGTAAGCGAGCGAGCAAAAAGACGGTGAAATTACCGCTTAAAGCAACACCTAATGACCCGATCCCAAATACGGCAACGCCAATTAAGAAAAAGCGTTTGCGGCCAAAGCGATCTGACAATTTGGCCATGAGTGGAACGGAGATCGCAAGGGCTAACGTATAGATCGTAATCGACCAAGCTCCCCACGTGGCTGTCACGTGAAAACTGGTCGTGATCGTCGTTAAAGCGGATGACATGATCCCATTGTCCAGGGCACCCATAAAAACGCCAAGCGCAAACAGCCATAATGCAGCGCTCATGCCACCCTTTGCTTTTGCTGAATTCACAAAGTACCACTCCCCTGTTGATCTAAAAGGAATAATCGAATATGATTAATGCATCTACAAGAAAGATCATAGTCTGTCATCTTTAAATAGTCAAGTATGACTAATCAGAAATGGAGTAATCGTTATGGAAGAACGTCAATTGTTACTATTAGGGTTATTACTTTCCGAAGATCTTCACGGTTATCGCATTAATGAATACGTCGAAAACAATCTGGCTGATTTCGCGCAGATCAAGCGTTCGACATCCTATTCAACACTTGCTCAACTTTGTAAAAGCGGTCATGTTAAGCTTGAGATCGAACAAGTGGGCAATCGTCCGCCTCGTAAGATGTATACGATCACTGACACAGGTAGAGCGTTATTTGAAGAGTTGTTGCGCGCTTCTTTAGTGAAACAAGAGGGTTTTGCCATGCCGATTGAAACGGCGTTACTCTATATCGATGCGATGCCAGAAGAGGAACGTATGCACTATTTGCAGCAAAGACTGGCATGGGTCGAGAAAGCGATTCATGATCTTGAAGCAACGCCAAGTCATTCCTTTGCAGTTGGTGTTGATCTGGCGATTTCCCATCGTGTTGCGATGCTTAAAGCGGATCGAGCCTGGCTTCACGAGCATGTAAAAGTAGACGCTCGCGTCTAAACGTATGGTATACTTTTTCCTTGAACGAAGGTGATCTTCGTCATTGAAAGGGGATACACATGGCTGCGATAGAAGAACAGATTCAGTCTTTTCGTGAGTATGTACGTCGCATGATCGATTATAAAAGTGCGATCGCCTTACTCGGTTGGGACGCGCGTACCAAATTACCGCGAAAAGGAGTCGAAGCGAGATCGCAAGTGATCGGAACGCTTTCGACAGAATACTTTTCGATGAGTACATCGAATACGATGGGTGATTACCTGACTACACTATTAGTCCATGAGCAAGACCTCGATCCCGTCTTGCAACGAACCATTGAAGTTCTTAAAAAAGATTTCGATCGGATGAGCAAAATCCAAGTCGATCGTTATGAAAAGTTTATCGTCCTGACCAATACGGCACAAACCGTATGGGAAGAAGCGAAAGCTACGAATGATTTTGCGATGTTTGAACCGTATCTAGCCTCGATCGTTGACTTTCAAAAAGAATTCATCGGTTATTGGGGTTACGAAGGTCATCCTTATAACACACTTTTGGATGCCTTTGAACCAGATATGACCGTCGACATACTCGATCAATTATTCGCTGGTTTGCGACAAGATACAGTTGCCTTACTTTCAGAAATCGAAAAAGCCCAACCGATTGATGATACGGTGTTATCTCGTCACTTTGACGTTGAACGCCAGCGTGAGTTTTGCCAGCATGTGTTACGCAAGATCGGCTATGATTTGGAAGCGGGACGCCTCGATGAGTCAGGCCACCCCTTTGCGACGGGTATAGCACCGGGTGACGTACGCATTACGACGCGGTTTCTGGCTGATTTTCTGAGCACGTCGATTTTTGGCGTCATTCATGAATCAGGGCATGCCATGTATGAACAAGCGATTGGCGAAAATCTTCGTTCAACACCGCTACATGATGGCGCTTCCATGGGTATTCACGAATCGCAGTCGCGTTTTTGGGAAAATATCGTGGGACGCAGCTATGCGTTTTGGCAGTACTTTTATGGCGATTTGCAAAAGATGTTCCCTGAGCAATTAGCCGATATCACGCTCGATCAATTTCATCGCGCGATTAATGTGGCCAAACCTTCCTTGATTCGTACGGAAGCGGATGAATTGACCTACAATTTACATATCATGATTCGTTATGAGATCGAAAAAGGATTGATCGACGGATCGATGGCCGTTCATGATCTCCCCCAGATTTGGCGAAGCAAAATGAAAGAATACCTCGGGATCGAACCTCCTAATGACGCTGAAGGTGTGTTGCAAGATATTCACTGGTCAACGGGTGACTTCGGTTACTTCCCCTCTTATTCATTAGGCAATATCTATTCCGCACAATTAGCACATGCAATGCAAAAAGAATTACCCGATTTTGATGCGATGATCGCACGTGGTGAGTTTGCGCCGATTGCTACTTGGTTAAAACAACATATTCATCAACATGGTCGCCTGTTAACGCCCAAGCAGTTGATCGAAAAAGCGACCCATGAACCGAGTGATGCGAAGTATCTGGTTGCGTATCTGAACGATAAGTATCGCACCGTATACGGCATCTAAGCGTATCGCTATCCTTTCTTTCACCCTTTTCCTTCCCTTTACGTACTTTTGATCCTAGGGAAGGGAGAGGGTTTTTTGTGGCCATCCTAGAAAAAACGCATGAGCACCCGAAAAGGCTATTCTGGACGCTTCTGGGTCCAGGACTTTTGGCGATGATCGGTGATAATGATGCTGGTGGCGTCATCAGCTATGCCGTGACGGGTGTGACTTTTGGCTTTGGTTGGTTTAGCCTTCTCATTCTTGCCTTATTACCTGTCGTGTACGTCATTCAAGAGATGACGATGCGTCTTGGCATGGTTAGTCAAAAATCATTTCCAACGCTCGTTTTTGAACATTTCGGCGCTTTTTGGGGTAACTTTTCACTGACCACGCTTTTGATTCTTAATTTACTCACGCTGATGACAGAATTTATCGGTATGAGCATCGGCTTGTCGACTTTGGGTATCCCCTTTATTTCCTCTGTTTTTCTCAGTCTGCTTGCCACGATCACTTTCGCCGTCTTAAGTCGCTATGTCACGAAAGAAAGGCTTGCCCTTCTCGTTGGGGCACTGAATCTGGTTTTTATCGTCATTGCGATTCTCGTGCATCCGAATGCTCATACGATCAAGCAAGCGTTCTCTTTACATGGGATGCTAGCATCCTCCGCGAATACGTGGCTATTCTTCTTACTTGCGACGATCGGTAATGCTGTCGCACCGTGGATGATTTTTTTTCAAGGAAGTGCTGTCATTGATAAAGGGATGACCCAACAAGATGTGCGGCTTGGCCGCCTTGACACGCTACTTGGCGTGATCGCACAAGCGGTGATTGCCATCGCCATTCTGATCGCGGGTTCTGCTTTACACGATCTAGCCTTGCGACAAAGTACAGTCATCACGAGTCCCATTGCTTTGTTAGCTGGTTATGGTCAACTGTATGGCAATGTGGTGCGTGATTTATTCGCTTTTGGATTGATCAACGCTGGGTTTTTGGCAGCGATCACGATCTCCCTTTCCACCTCATGGGCATTTTCCGATGGGTGGCGCTTTCATCATCAGCACCGTATTTTCCATCTCGTCTACCTAGGCGGGCTTGTCCTTGCTGCGATCTTGATTTTAATTCCGCACCTTCCTTTGACGGCATTGGCGGTAAGCGCACAGGCGATGGCAGGATTATTTATCATTCCCCTTCTGTTTTTTTTACGTAAATTAACGGGCGATGTGACGGTGATGGGACAATACGTCAACAAAAAAAAGGGTATGCGTGCGGCAACTTGCGTCATTATACTCGTCATCGCCGTCAACCTTTTGCTCATTTTTCATACGATCCTTTCATTCTCCTTTTAAGCGATCTCAGGGTATTGTCACGAAGAGAGGACGTTGGCAAATTGTTCAGCGATGACGTGATGCCCCAGGACATTCGGATGGATGGCAGGCGTCTGGTGCATCCGCAAAGCGTCGAGAGGATTACCGGAACGAAAGCCTGCGATCAACGAAGCTTGCCTTCCTTCAAAAGCACTGGCGATATCGGCAACCGCGATTCCATAACGATGGGCATTAGGAATAAGGACACGTGCGTTATACGTAGCGATCGCTTCGGCGACGGGTGCCAAGGCAGGGAACGGATTATAAAGTGTACCGATGGCGCACGCTTTGTGTGTGGATCGCGTCATCAGTGCGATGTTTGCCATAATCGTGCCCATCGCATGCCCACTTTTTGCATAAAGTCGTTCAAGCAATGCCACTGCGTTGCCACGAGCAAGTAACAACGCCGGTGCTGCCGTGAGCAGGTCATCGCCACCGATATAGATTGCGATGTTTTTGCCGGATAAAATCCCTGCCTGAAAGGATTCGTTATCTTGCAATGCCGATGCCAATTCGTAGGACGTCATGCCGGAAATGCCATAATTGCGGAAGGGAACACGCTTTGGTGGTGCTGCTTGATTGGCTTGTAGCGCCGCCAATTGTGGGACAAAGCCAAGATGAGGTGGCGCACCGATTCCGTAGGCGACAGAGTCACCATAGACCGATAACGTAGGCATAAAAGAGCCTCCTTATTCATGAGTTTGCTATTACGTTATGCAAAGCGACATTGAAAGGAAAGGTAGTTCGCCTGCACCTGCGAACCCTATTATGCGTAACGTAGGGGAGAGCCAACGATAAGGAGCGATTAGGATGAAAAAAGCGAGTGCAATCGCGGCGAAAGAAAAAGGTAAATCGAATCAACGACCACTGCGTAAGCAATCGGTGAAAAAAGAGCCAGTAGTACCCGAAGTACAGCCACAAGTCGTCGTGCCACCGACAACGGAAGCAGAGCCAGCTGCAGCACCAGGTTCGTACGACCATTTGAAGGCGAATCTTAAGCAAATCGATAAGGGGAAAATGTCGGAAGCTTTAAAGCGTGTGAAAGCGATGCGTCAAGAGGCATGGCGTGACCCTGGTAGTGTGCGCAGATTGACCGAATCGATCGCCCAAGATATCGGTTTAAAGATCGATCCCAAGCGTTTAGATGCTTTTATGAATGCGTACACGGATATCGCTAAAAAAGCTGGCGATAAAGGACCGAAAGTCAGTGTGGACGAGTTAGCACAAAAGTACGCAGGAGCGCCGATCGATATGAAGACGCTTAAAGAAATTAAGAAATTCGTTAAATGATAGGATGATCGTCGTATGGCGATCTTTTTGTTACGAACTTGGACAAAAATGATCGCCATAAATCCCGAAAATTTTTCGAAAATCACTTAATCTTGTGTTTCTTTGGTGATATGATGATCGCTTTGTATAAAGAAATGGGGTTTACAGCGCGTGGATGAGCAGCAAATCATGTTGATAACGTATGCGGATAGTTTAGGAAAGAATCTTAAAGAGCTTCGCGAACTTCTCGATACAGAATTTCGTGAAATCGTCGGCGGTGTGCATATCTTGCCTTTTTACCCCTCTTCTGCCGATCGTGGCTTTGCACCCATGACGTACGAACAGGTTGATCCTGCTTTTGGTGATTGGGATGATCTTGAAAGTATCGCAAAGCAGCATACGGTGATGGTTGATTTTATGATTAATCATATCTCGCGCAGCTCAACGTATTATCGTGATTTTCAACAACATAAAGAAGCGTCGCCCTACCGCGATTTCTTCCTTCGTTATCGGGATTTTTGGCCAGATGGTGAGCCTACGAATGAGGATGTCGATCGCATCTATAAGCGCAAACCACGCGCTCCCTATGTAGAAATCGAATTTGCCGATAAGACGGTTGAAAAGATCTGGTGTACGTTTGATGAAGAGCAGATCGATTTGAATGTCGCGGCCCCAGTCACGAAATCTTGGATTGCCGATCAATTGACCAAATTGATGGATCATGGTGCAAAAGCGATACGGCTTGATGCGTTTGCTTATGCGACAAAGAAAATCGGAACGAACTGCTTTTTTGTCGAGCCGGATACGTGGGCGTTACTTGAAGAAGTGAGCGCGATAACCAAACCGCGTGATGTCGTTTTACTGCCTGAGATTCACGAACATTATTCGATATCACGCAAACTGACACAGCGCGGCTATCATGTCTATGACTTTGCTTTGCCGATGCTCGTCCTTCATGCGCTGTTTTCTGGCTCAGGGGCGAAACTGGCCAATTGGTTACGTGTCGCGCCACAAAAACAATTTACCACGCTCGATACGCATGATGGCATCGGCATTGTGGATGTGGTCGACCTGTTATCGGAAGAAGAAATCGAAATGACGAAGGAGAACTTGTACGCGAAAGGTGCGAATGTGAAACGCATCTATAGTTCGACAGCGTATCAAAATCTTGATATCTATCAAGTGAATTGCACGTATTATTCAGCATTAGGTGATCATGATCAAGCCTATCTGCTCGCGCGGGCGATTCAGTTTTTTGCGCCAGGAATTCCGCAAGTGTATTACGTCGGCCTCCTCGCCGGACGCAATGATATCGAACTCTTAGAAAAGACAAAAGTGGGGCGAGATATCAATCGGCATTACTACAGCAAAGATGAAGTATTGCAAGAGATACAGCGTCCTGTCGTCCAAAGGCTGTTCGCTTTGATGAAATTTCGCAATCAGTATCCTGCTTTTCTCGGTGATATCGAAGTCACCACGACGGAGGAGGATCACATCTTGATCATTACGCGTACTCACGGTTCGCATAAAGCCATTTTAACAGCCGATCTTGTAACGTATCATTTTATGGTGGAGTACGTGCAAGGCGATAAGATTCTTACGTTGTGATCATTGCGTAGTCGTCGGCGGTTGTTCTGTTTCTGCTTCTTCAGAGGGACTGAGCCGTTTAAATAATCCTGCGCCGACTGGGGTATTCATGAGGGCAAGCAAAAGACTAGTTAGATCGCCGCTATCGAGTTTCTTGCCTTTTGCTTCGCGCAATTTTTTAAGAATACCGGTTTCTTCGAGAGAATTACCCATGACAAAAAGCGTGTCGAGCAAATTATCAGCTTGTTGAACATAACGTAGGCAGTTTTTACAAAAGGTGCGTAAAGATACGATCGTGCCGAGAGATTCCTCGATGCTTTTGGGTGTGAGTAACTTGCTAAAGCGTGAAGAAGAATCGTTTTTCTCGACGATTTCTGGGGTGACTGGCTTTGTGGTCACCTTCTTTTTTTTGCGTGTCTTTGTCGTTTTTTGCGGTTTTTTGATGGGTGCTTTCTTCTTTGCTTCCATCGTGCCAAACCTCCCGATGAGCACAGTTGCCCTTGCCTGTCTCTCAACGTTAACGTATGCACAAAGGGAACTTTCGGTGCTTATGAAAAAATAAAACGCCAAGGTTGCCTTACGGGCAGGACAACCTTGGCGTTCGCTTTGCTTAGGTCTACCGTTAATTTAAGCGATCAGCAAATTCGGCAAACCGATCCATCGCCTTTTGTAGTTGAGGCATGGAAGTTGCATAGGAGATGCGAAAATTATGCGGTGCGCCAAATCCGCTACCAGGGACAACAGAGACGAACACATCGGTTAACAGCAGTTCACAAATCGTATCGACAGAGTCGAGTTTCACTTGGGAACCGTCTTTCATCGTATACGTCAAACCAAGCCATTTGGCAGCATTGGGGAAAATATAAAAAGCACCATCGGGCTTGGCGACGGAGATACCAGGCAAGCGACGAAGATTTTCTAAGACGAAATCTCGACGAGCTTGGAAGAGGTTGATTTTCTCAGGATCAAAGGCGCCAAGTGCTGCAAGCGCCGCTTTTTGTGAGATGGAAGCCGGATTCGACGTGGTATGGGATTGAAAACTGGTCATGGCACTTACCAAGTACTGAGGTGCAGCAACGTAACCTACGCGCCAGCCGGTCATCGCAAAAGCTTTAGAGAAACCGTTGACGACAAACGTTTTGTTGCGCAGATTTTCGCTGTATGTCGCGATACTGACATGTTCAGTACCGTACGTCATGCGTTCGTAGATTTCATCACTGATCACAAAAATCTCGTGACGTTCAATCACGGCGGCGAGTGCCTCAATCTCTGCTTTCGTGTAGACAGCGCCAGTCGGGTTACTCGGACTGTTTAACAGAATCGCTTTTGTTTTGTTCGTGATGGCTTTCTCGACTTGTTCCGGCGTGATTTTAAAGCCGGTGGATTCGTCGGTAGGAAGAATGACAGGTACACCTTGTGCAAGACGAATCTGTTCGGGATAGCTCACCCAATAAGGGGCTGGGAGTAACACTTCATCGCCGGGATTGAGAATAGCCATAAAAATGTTATACAACGAATGTTTAGCACCGGAGGATACGATGATTTCTTCGGGTTTATAAGTGAGTTGATTTTCGTCGTAAAGTTTTTTCGCAATTGCTGCACGCAGATCCAAAATGCCGGGAACTGGCGTATATTTCGTGAAATTGCCGACGATAGCCGCAATTCCGGCGAGCGAAGCTTGATCGGGTGTTGCAAAATCAGGTTCACCGACACTGAGATTGACGATCTCGACACCCGAAGCGGCAAGCGCTTTGGTTTTTGCGTCGATCGAAAGTGTAGGTGATGGGGAAATCGCTTGAAACCGTTCCGATAATTCAAGTGACATCATTTCACACTCCCATCTTTATATCGTCTCATTTTAGCATAGAACAGTTTCCCTACGTCAATGCGAAGATAACCAATCCCAGATGTTTTGCCACGTGTGTTCGATCACATCACCAAACGAAGTTGCTGTATCGGGATGAAGTGGGCAGGACAAGATGGGTTCAGTACCTTTCACAAAAGCGTCATACTCTTTCGTTGGACAATTTGGAGTAGCCCGCGCACCCGTTTCTGGGTCGATCCAAACTTTCTCAACGCTTGAGGGAACGGTAAAGTGTTCATGAGGATGCATGGCGACCGCTTCGTGCATGACGGAAGCAAATATCGGTGCAGCAAGACGTGATTCCAAGACGGTGAGTGGGCGAGGATGGTCATAGCCAATCCAAACGGCGCAAGCGATGGAAGGCGTAAACCCGACCATCCAGGCATCTGTGTCGGTTGTCCCCGTTTTGGCCGCGACATCGCCATCGATCATCCCCGCAACACGGTAGCCAGTTCCACCGGGTTGCATCACGCTTTGTAACATATCGGTAAGTTGATAGGTCGTCGAAGGAATTTCGATACGAAAGGGTGGATTGGTCTTGGCTGGAAAGGCATACTGCACATTCATCGCACGATCGGTAATCGATGTGATGAGATGAAGGTCAGGGAGATAGCCGCCGTTAGCCATGGCAGCATAGGCTCTTACCATTTGATAAGGCGATACTGGGAAGACACCGAGTGCGAGGGAGGGATAAGGCTGCATGGGTGCAAAACCATAGCGTAGCGCCGTATCACGAACACGCTCTGGTCCGACGGCTAAGTTGGTCGTCACGGCAAAAACGTTATCCGACCGCGCAAGAGCTTGCTTCATGGAGATGGGCAGGTACGTGTAATGATCGGCAAAGTTATGAACTTGATAGACGAGATGTTGACCATAGATAAAGGAAGTGGGTTCACTTTTCACGCGCGTGGCGACCGACCAACCATTATCGAGTGCTGTCGCATAGACGATCGGTTTGAACGTTGAGCCAGGCTGCCGCATGGCAAGCACCCGATCATAGGGACTGGTTTTGTAGTCACGGCCACCAATATCCGTAAGAATAGCGCCAGAATGCACGTCGATGGCGATCACAGCTACTTGTAAGTCGGGATATGGCGTTACATAGCGTGTGATCGCCTGAGCTGCCGCTTGGTTCAACGAATCATTTTGCGTCGTATGCACGAGAAAACCACTTCGTGCAAGTTGTGGTTTTGGCAGATGAAGAACTTTCGCTGCAGTCACGCTAGCGCGATCTGTGAAGTAGGTTGCGCTCAGAGAATCGGCATTACCTTTTTGGGAAAAGGTAAGAGGTGTTGCCAAGGCAAGACGCATTGCCGCTTGATCGAGAAAACCAGCGCGTACCATCGCATGTAAAACTTCAGCTTGGCGCATTTTAGCTTTTTTTTGATTCGTATAAGGATTATAGAGCGAGGGAGCTTTCGGCAAACCGGCGAGAAAGGCGCATTCGGCAAGATTGAGTGTCTGAACGGGTTTATCGAAATAGCGTCGCGCGGCAGCACCGATGCCAAGCGCGCCTTGACCATAATAGATCGAGTTAAGATAAGCGGTCAGAATCTGTTTTTTTGTCATATGTCTTTCCATCTGTAAAGCGTAGATGGCTTCTTTAATCTTGCGCCACAGCGAGCGTTCACCCGTTAGAAAGCGGTTTTTGGCGAGTTGTTGCGTGATCGTCGAACCGCCTTGCACGATGTGTAGCGCGAGGGCATCCGCAAGCATGGCGCGTGCAATCCCTTTGATGGTCAGACCATGATGATGGTAAAAATCAGTATCTTCGACGGCGATGGTGGCTTTTTGCAAGGTGACAGGAATCTGATCTAAGCGAACAGGTAGTTTTTGTGTAAGACCATCGCTGATCGTGCCGATAAAACGCCGATCGCCTGAATAGATCGTCGTTAGTGGATCGTCATTGATCGGTGGTAAGGGAGCGTTGAGGATAGAGGTAACGAGGCAAGCGATGAGGAACAAGGGAATAAGACTGATGACGATCACTTTACGTAGTAACAAGATGGCCGATCGCACTCCTGTTCGATTCATCCCATGAAATCTTGATCTTTAGGTAGTATCTCCGATGGTGCATGGTATAATACCATCGTTAAAATTGAAGGAGGCGTTGTTGTGGAACTGTGGTATACCGAGAAACAGACACAAAATTATGGCATAACGGCTAAAATCAAAGAATCCCTGCATACGGAAACGACAGAATTTCAAGAGATGGCGGTCATCGACACGATCGAGTTTGGCAAAATGCTCGTACTCGATGGTTGTGTGATGACGACCGATCGTGATGAGTATGTCTATCACGAAATGATCTCGCACATCGCGCTTAGCGCACATAAAAATCCGAAGAACGTCTTGATCGTCGGTGGCGGTGATGGCGGTGTGATCCGCGAAGTCTTAAAGCATGATACGGTCGAAAAAGTCGTCCTCGCCGAAATCGATGGCCGCGTCATCGATATCTCACGCGTTCATTTTCCTCAAATCGCAGCAGGTCTTGATGATCCTCGTGTCGATATTCAAGTGAGCGATGGTATCAAACACGTGCAAGATCACCCGGACACCTACGACTTGATTGTCGTCGATTCCACCGATCCGATCGGACCTGCCGTCGGACTTTTTGCGAAGGATTTCTACCAAAGTATTGCGCGCGCTTTAAAGCCAGACGGCATCTTTGTCGCACAAACCGAATCACCGTTTTTTAATGGTGAATTGATCACGCGTGTACAAGGGGATGTCGCTTCGATTTTCCCGATCACCAAGTTATATCTCGCTTCGATCCCGACGTACCCAAGTGGGCTATGGAGCTTTACGATCGGGTCGAAAGTGTATGATCCTACCGTCATTGCCGATCCTGCACGCACGAACGGCTTAACGACGAAATATTACACGCCTGCACTGCAGACTTCCGCTTTTGCCTTGCCGCGTTTTGTTGAGGAGTTGGTCGTTCGTTCATGATGGAAAAACAGACACAACGATTTGATCCTGCGTATTCGGGTAATGCTTTTATCGCCTCAAGTAGCGACTATGCAACAGCGAAAGCGGTCATCTATGGGATGCCGATGGACTGGACAACTTCCTTTCGTCCAGGTACGCGCTTAGGCCCCCAACGCATTCGTGAAGTATCGATCGGATTAGAAGAATATAGTCCCTATCTTGATCGAGAACTGACGGAGATCGATTTTATCGATATCGGGGATATTCCTTTACCGTTTGGCAATCCAGAACGAAGTCTCGCCATGATTGAGTCGTACGTCGAAGGATGGCTTGATGATCAGAAGTTCATTCTGGGTCTTGGTGGCGAACACCTTGTTTCCCTCGGTGTTTTTCGCGCATTAGCCAAGCGTTATCCCGACCTGCGTGTGGTGCATATCGATGCGCATACGGATCTACGCGATCAGTATGAAGGCGAAGAATTGTCGCATTCTGCCGTGATTAAGAAACTCGCGGGACTCATCCCACCAGCACAGATTTACCAGTTTGGATTGCGTTCAGGTATGAAGGAAGAATTCGCGTACGGTCGTGCCAACACGAATTTTTATCCATTCACCGTACTAGAACCGTTGAAAGCCTGTCTGGATGCGCTACAAGGTCATCCTGTCTATATCACGATCGATATTGATGTGCTTGACCCTGCTTATGCTCCGGGTACAGGGACAGCGGAAGCGGGCGGGATCTCGTCAAAAGAGTTAATCGAAGCGGTACATGCGCTGCAAGGTCAACATGTCATCGGCATGGATCTCGTTGAAGTCTCGCCAGTGCTAGACAGTGCGGATCAAACGTCAATCGTCGCCGCTAAAATCGTGCGCGAAGCACTGTTGACGTATCTGCGGTAGGGCGTGTGTATGCTCATCAATCAGCCTGTGACGATCTTGCTTCATCATGAAGCGGGAAGTTCTATGTATGAAGGATTATTGACGCAACATGAAGAAGCATGGACGATTACGTATCAAGAAGATGATGAAGCATGGATGACGACGCATACGCGCGTGTCTTTACTTCAAGGAAAACCGACAACGATGACCATCGTGCGTGAAGGGGATATCAATAGTCAGTTGATTTTTATCGAAGGGGAGTTGACCGTAGGTTTTTATCAACTCCCGCAAGGACGACTTGACCTTTCACTGACGACGAGAAAGCTTGCTATGAGCGTGGAAGAACGACTTGTGACAGTTACCGTGAACGCGCTCGTCCAAGAGGAACCATCGAATTTTGTCATGACGATATCATGGTAAAAAGGAAGGCCGTGCGATGAAAAGTTTCCGAGATCCTGTGCATAACCTGATTGCCTTTGGCGAAGAAGATCGCCTGATTCTCGATCTGATCAATACGAGTGAGGTACAACGCTTGCGTCGCATTCGGCAACTTGGCTTAAGTAATATCGCGTATCCCGGAGCGGAACATTCGCGCTTTGTCCACTCCTTGGGCGTCGCGCATATCATGCGCCGCTTTCTCGATGATCCGCTACGAGAAAGCGATGCGATGTTCATCAAAGGCGTTAAAGATTTTCGTCATGTGGCTTTGGCGTCAGCCTTATTGCACGATGTCGGTCACGGCCCTTTTTCCCATGCGATAGAAACGATCACAGGAGAGCGTCATGAAAATTGGACGGTCTCCTTGCTTCGATCGCCTCATACCGAAATTCATCAAGTACTTGAACAGCACGAACATGGGATGGCGCAAGCGGTCGCCGACGTGATCGATCGTAGCTTCCAACCTTCGCGTGCAATCGTCAAACTGGTGTCGAGTCAAATCGACATGGATCGCACCGATTATTTGTTGCGCGATGCGATGATGACCGGTGCGGGATACGGGTCGTTTGATGTCGAATGGTTATTACACGTCATGCGCATCGGTGAGGTCGACGGTGAGCCAGAAGTCGGTCTTGATCTGGCGAAAGGTAAGAGCATCGCCGAAGATTATGTGATGAGTCGTTATTATATGTATTTACATGTTTATTTTCATCAGATGTCACGCGCGGCAGAAGTGTTGATTGAAAAAATGCTCCTTCGCGCTAAAGAAATCGGTGCCTTTCTTCCTTTCTTACCTAGTATTGATGCACTTTTACAAGGTTCGTTACGTTCGGAGGATCCTACTGCGATTCAACGCTATCTAGGATTAGATGATGCGGTGATCTGGACGGCCATGCACATCTGGCAAGGTCATGATGATCCTGTGCTTTCCGATCTCGCTCAGCGTATCTTACATCGCCGCCTCTATAAAGCGGTGGTGATTCGCGATGATGAACATGCACTGACGCTTCGTTCTCGCTTGCTTGAGGAAGCAAACCGTCGCAAATTACCTGCCCCCTATTATGTCATCACAGATCGCGCCGATAGTAGTGCGTATAAAGACGATTACTTATCGCCAGTCGATCGTGATGCCTCGTCATCGAAAAGTTCTAAGCCATCACAAAATGTGTTTTTATTCGATGACAAAGGACTGGCGCGTGAATTATCGCAAGAGTCATTCATCGTCGAAGCGGTGCGCAATCGCGCTGTTAGCGTGACACGGATGTTTTATCCAAGTGAATGGGGCGTCATGGTGTAAACTAATCAGAAATACTACAAAAATGAATGTACATTCACTCATTTTTCGATTATACTAAAGGCAACCTAGTTTTTGATCGTAAAAAAGGAGTGGGCTTCATGCTATGGCTACGTAGTATCGCCTTTGGTGTATTAGTGATCGCTTCGCTGTATGCGTTTACAACAGGACTTTATGAACGCTATCGTTTTTTGCAAATCGGTAAAGCGGAAGATCGTTCAGGTCATCGCAAAGAACGTTTTCAGACTGTGTTGAAAAACGTGTTTGGTCAGCGTAAAGTGCTTGCGCAACCTGCAGGTATAGGGCACTTTGCGATCTTTTGGGGATTTATCATTCTCGGTTTTGGTGAACTCGATTATTTCTCCGATGGCGTCTTTGGTGTTCATATCCCAGGCTTTACGGCGACGTGGTTTGTCGATGTACAGATGATTTTCGCTGCTCTCGTCCTGGTCGCGATCGTCGTCGCGGCAGTGCGACGCTATATCTTTCGTCCGGCTCGCCTTGAACCTACGCTAGAAGCTGGTTTTATCCTTTTGCTTATCTTGATCATCGTCGGGACGATTCTCGCTAAAAGTTTCGTGACTGGCGCTTTAGGTGAGGTATTGTTCTGGGCGCATACATTATCAATCCTCGGTTTTCTCGTCTTTATCCCTCGTTCGAAGCATTTGCATATGATCGCAGCAGGCTTTAACTGGTATTATCGGTCGTTTGAACCGACTGGTAAGCTCAAAAAACTGGACTTAAGCGATGAGACGATTGAACAATTTGGCGCAGGTAAAATCACCGACTTGAGTTGGAAACAACTTCTTGATGGCTATGCCTGTACGGAATGCGGTCGTTGCCATGTCGCTTGCCCTGCACAATTATCTGGTAAAGAACTTTCGCCTAAGCACCTGATCCTCAAGATGAAGGATCACCTTATCGAGCAGGGACCAAGTCTTTTGCAAATGGCGGCAGGTGCTGAGATGATGACAGCGCCAAGTCTTTTAGAAGAGGTATATACCGAAGATGAGATCTGGGCATGCACGACGTGTCGCGCTTGTGAAGAAGCTTGTCCTGTCGCGAATGAACATGTGAGCCTGATCGTCGATTTGCGTCGCAATCTCGTCTTGACCGAAGGAAAAGCGCCGGCTGAAGTGAATCGAACTTTTGCGAATCTTGAACGTCAATCCAATGAATGGGGACGACCAAAACGCACGCGTGGCGACTTTGTGCGAGATCTCGATGTGAAAACGATGGCTGAAGTCGATGGAAAAGTTGAGTACCTTTACTATGTGGGTAGCGCCGCTTCCTTTGATCCGCGTAATCAAAAAATCGCCCGATCATTTATTCAACTGTTGCAAAAAGCGGGTATTGACTTTGCCATACTTGGTGAAGAAGAGGAGAGCGATGGCGATTCGGCAAGGCGGCTTGGCAATGAATTTCTCTATCAGGAACTTGTCGAACGCAATGTCGAATTATTCAAAGCGTATGGTGTGAAAAAAATCGTCACCACCGACCCACATGCCTATAACAACTTTAAAAAAGAATATCCTGACTTCGATTTTTCTTGTGAAGTGGTTCACCACACCGAATTTTTGGCGAAACTGATCGAAGAAGGACGACTGAAACCGCAAAAACGAGTCGAACGTAAGGTAACGTATCACGATTCTTGCTATATCGGTCGTTATAATGGCATTTACGATGCACCGCGCTATATTTTAAGTAAGATCGAGGGCATTGAACTCATCGAGATGCCGCGTCATGGTGCGAATAGTCTTTGCTGTGGTGCAGGCGGTGGTTCGATGTTCAAAGAAGAGACGGGCAAGAAGCGCATTAACATTATGCGTACGGAAGAGGCACTAGCGACAGGAGCTACAACGATTGCGACAGCCTGTCCATTTTGTATGACGATGTTAATCGATGGAACGAAACAAAAAGGTGTGGAAGAAACGGTCGAAACACTGGACGTTGCAGAATTGCTCCTTGGCGCGTTATGATGTATTCTGAGTGAATATGGGTATAGGAGTGTGTATATGTCAGGTGGGCTAAAGTTGCAAGACATCTCAATTGACGTGTTGCGTGAGATGCCGTTCGTCGAAATCGCTCATCAACTCTTGGAAGAACTTAATGAACCTGTCTATTACCGAGAACTGATGATTAAAATTGCGGCTATACGTAAGATGTCGCAAGAAGAAATCGACAATGCGATCGCCAGTCTGTACACGGATATCAACATCGACGGTCGTTTCTTGTGCATTGGCGACAATGTCTGGGGTTTACGTCGTTGGTATCCGATGGAAAAGACGACGGAGCGTGGCGCAGGCAAACGGTTTATGCGTAAAGATATCGATTTTGATGATGAAGAAGAGGACGACGTTCCTGATCTTGGTGAAGAAGAAGTACTCGAAGATCCACCGTTCGGGTTTGAAGAGGAAGAAGAGGAAGAAGTCTTTACGGAAGATGAACTTGAAGAAAACGGCTTTCAAGAAGAGGAAGCTGACCCGCTGGAAGAGGAAGAACTCGAACTAGAAGAGGAAGAAGAGAACGAGGAAGAGTTTTAAATGTATCCTTGACAAGCGATGATGATACTCTGTACTATTAGCAAGTCAAAGTGATATGATTCGATTTTTACGTTCTGGCAAAGGCCAGGACGTTTATTTTGTGGTACAGCGGTAAGGGGGCTGTAAAAAGCATATGACCAAGTATATTTTTGTAACCGGTGGCGTCGTTTCGGGGCTCGGGAAAGGCATTACGGCCGCTTCACTCGGTCGTCTACTCAAAAATCGCGGGTTGACCGTTACAATTCAGAAGTTCGATCCCTATATCAATGTTGATCCTGGTACGATGAGTCCCTATCAGCACGGGGAAGTTTTCGTTACAGAAGATGGTGCAGAGACGGATCTGGATCTCGGGCACTACGAACGTTTTATCGATATTAATCTTACGCAAGATAATAATGTGACATCTGGTCGTGTGTATGATGCGGTGATTAACAAAGAGCGTCGTGGTGATTATCTTGGCGGTACAGTGCAGGTGATCCCACATATCACGAATGAAATCAAAGAACGCGTCATGCGCGCAGGACGCAATGATGTCGATGTCGTCATTACCGAAATCGGTGGTACCGTCGGCGATATCGAAAGTCTTCCATTTCTTGAAGCGATCAGGCAGATGCGAAGCGATCTAGGTCGCAACAACGTGATGTACCTTCATGTGACGCTTGTTCCCTACTTGCGTGTTGGTGGAGAAGTCAAAACGAAACCCACGCAACATAGTATCGCTCAACTTCGCAGCATCGGAATCAATCCTCAAGTTGTCGTTTGTCGGACAGAAGTTTCCCTTTCTGAAGAGGTCAAGAAAAAAATCGCATTGTTCTGTGACACGGAAGCTGTCGTTGAAGCCGTCGATGTCGAGACGCTGTATGACCTTCCCCTTATGTTGCAGCAACAAGGGCTTGATGATTTTGTCGTACGCTATCTCGGACTATCTTGCAAGACAGCGGATATGGTCGAGTGGTCTGCGATGGTTAATCGCATCAAGAGTCTGCAAAAAGAAGTAAAAATCGCGCTTGTCGGCAAATATGTCGCCTTACATGACGCCTATTTGAGCGTAGCCGAAGCACTCTTTCACGCAGGTGTGGCAAACGGCGTAAAAGTAGAAATTCTCTGGGTTCCCTCGGAAGAGATCACGAAGGACAACGTGGTCGAGATGCTCGCCCAAGCGGATGGCATTCTCGTGCCTGGCGGCTTTGGTGATCGTGGTATTGAAGGCAAAATCGCGACGATTCAATATGCGCGTGAACATCATGTCCCGTTTTTTGGCATATGCCTAGGTATGCAGATGGCTGTTGTCGAATATGCGCGCAACGTCGTCGGCTGGGAAGATGCGCATACTTCGGAGATCAACTCGTTAACGGCGCATGCTGTGATCGATCTGCTTCCTGAACAGAAAACGATCGAGCATAAAGGTGGAACGATGCGCTTAGGCAAATACCCATGCCTCGTACATGAAGGAACCAAAGCGTACGAAGCCTACGGTCATAAAGATATCGCAGAACGTCATCGGCATCGTTATGAATTTAATAATGTGTTCAAGGAAGATTTGGAGAAGGCTGGCTTGATCATCAGTGGCACATCACCAGATGGCCGCCTTGTCGAAATGGTTGAAGTGAAAGATCATCCATGGTTTGTCGGGGTGCAGTTTCATCCTGAGTTCACCTCGCGCCCAGACCGTCCGCAACCACTTTTTCGCGAATTCGTCAGTGCTACAGTAGTCCGGCTTGGGGATAGGCAATAAGGCATGAAGCGGCTACAATAGAGCATTGGGTAGCCGATTACGCTATCGGGGGTGTGCCGCGTTTGAAGAAGTATATTCTCGTGGTTGACGACCAGTATGGCATTCGGATTTTGCTCCAAGAAGTACTTGAACGTGAAGGATACCATGTACTACTCGCCTCGTGTGGTGAGGAAGCCTTAAAGGCCGTTTCTGAGTATGCTTTAGATCTCGTTCTTTTGGATATGAAAATCCCTGGCATGGATGGTATCGAGATCTTGACGAATATACGAAAGATCGACGCGCACCTCAAAGTAGCGATGATGACTGCGTATGGCGAGCTTGATTTGGTGAAAGAAGCACAAGCGCTCAGTACGATCGGTCATTTTATCAAACCGTTTGATATCGAAGAGATCAGACAGTTTGTCGCTATCGAGATCGGAACCGTATAAAGAGATAGGCACCGATTACCCCAAGTTGGTCATAGGAGAGAGAGGGAATTAACATGCCATTTGGCTCATTCAAAGATGTCCTGAAAGACGCACAGCAAAAAGGCTATGCCGTCGGACAATTCAATATCAATAACCTCGAATTCACGCAAGCGATCGTCGAAGTGGCGAACGAAGAAGGAGCGCCGGTTATTCTTGGTGCTTC